>NZ_BCSN01000062.1 GCF_001570885.1 Micrococcus lylae NBRC 15355
CCCACCAACATCACACCTGCACCAGGCCGCGGAATCCGCGCCCGCATGCGGGAAACCAGCCGCGGCCGCCCTCACCCCAGATACGGTCACTTGTGGTCAGATACGGTCGCCTGTGGTGTCCCAACCGGAACAGAACCGGAACAGCAGCTATCGGACCAGCCCGTCCACCAGGCCCGCCAACGCCGCATCATCCGACGGCATCACGTGGGCGTAACTAGCAAGTGTCTCCGTTGCATCCTTGTGACCGAGACGGCGGGACACCGCCACCACCGACGCCCCACCCGAGAGCAGCACCGAGGCGTGATGGTGCCGCAGCATATGCCACCCGCCTGGCCCCATCCAAGACAGCTTGCCTCGCACGTCATCCCACGCGTCCGACAACCGGTGACGCGACCACCCACCACCACGGTGATGGAACAACCGGCCCTCACCGTCGGCGTCCTCAACCAGCCGGCCCAACACGTCCACGGTCGCCGGGCCGACGGTCACCACACGCCGTGACGCCGCCGTCTTCAGCGGCCCCCACGTGGACACGGTCTGCCCGATCTGCCGGTCCACCAGGATCGTCCCCGCCTCCAGGTTCACCCGGTCAGCGGTCAGCCCACGCCACTCCCCCGGCCGCAGCCCCGTCGCCGCCGCCACCAGCACCGCATCACGCGCCCACGGTGCAATCGTGTCCGCGATCTGCTGCACCTGCCCCACCGTCAACACCTCCACCGGCTCCGACGGCAACGCGGGCAGGCGGATACGCACCGCCGGAGACACCGGGATGATGCCCTCGAGGACCGCCTCACGCAGCATCGACGACAAGTACCGGTAGGACAGCCGCACCGTGGCCGGCGCCAGACCCTTCTCCGTCCAGGCGAGGACCGCGTCCTGCACATCGGCACGGGTCAGCGAGTCCAGGCGGCGGCCACCGAGGACCGGGAGGATGTCGCCCTCAACACGGAGCCTGATCGTCTCCCTAGACCTGGCCCGCTGGTGCACCTGTCGCCCCTGCCAGGTGCCCGCCCACTCGGCCACCGTGACCGGTGCGGTGGCGACGGTGGCCGAGTGTGCCCAGACGGTGGCGGCATCCTTCGTGCGGAACGTGCGCGTGACTTCACCGCCGCGGCCGTCGGTGCGGACTGCCTTCCACCGGCGGCCGCGCCCGTACCGGGCGGTCCTAGTCCGGTCCCGCCGCAACCACAGGTCTACGACCCTCGACATGGGCGGCTCCTTCCAGGTGGGTGGCGCCGGCACCCGCTGGCGCCGGGTATTCGTGGTCGGCTGATACGCGGGGGCGAATCAGCTCATGGGTTCTGCGGGGTGTCTTCGTGTCTGGCGAGGATGGTGGTGCGCTCGAGCTCGGTGAGGGTGCGGAGCCGGTCCATGAGGACGAGCTCGGTGACCCAGAGCTCGTCGGCCAGCTCGGCCGGAGACATGGCCCAGGGCAGCGCCTGGATGAGCCGGTCGAGTCCGATGAGCCGGCGGGCGGTCTCGGTGCGCACGGTGTGCTCGATGGCCGGCGGCTGGCAGCTGGTGTGTCCGTGCTCGAGGTGTACGAGCTCGTGGGTGAGCACGCATCGGCGTTCGACTTGGTTCAGGCGTGGGTCGAGCCAGATCATGTCGATTCCGTTGGTGGCGCCGGGCGTGGCCGGGTGGGGCCGGGACCAGTCGAGGGCGACGTGCCCGAGCCTGCGGAGTGCACGCCAGGGGTGGAACATGGCCCCGAGGGTAGGCGGACGCCCAGACAGGCTAGGCGGGGTCGGTGTCCTGGTTGTCCTCGCCTAGCTGGTCGAACTCGGCGTCGATCTTGTCGGCGGCGAGGGGCATGGGTGGGTGCGCGGCGAGGTCGAAGTCGTCCTGGTGACCGAGGTGACCGAAGTTCCGTGAAGTAGGGCCGCGCCTGCTTGCGTGCATGCACGCACGCGTAGGGGACAAGTCAAAAGTTCGGTCACCTCGGTCACCAGGTGTACTGGATTCCGCAGAATCCTGCGGATTCTTGCCCTGTAGGGCACTCTCGGCGCTGGTAGCGGCCGGTTCCGAAGATTCCTTCGGGTTCATGGGGGCCGTGTTGCCACGGGTCTCACCTGCCTCGGTCAGCCGGCGGCGGAGCTCGTTGAGCAGCGCGTCGGCGGGGACATCTTCCAGGCGGGCCGTGGTGATGGTCAGGGGAAGTCCCATCGCTTCGGCCACAGCCGCCAGCACGTCCTCTTCCCTCACGCGGAGGGCGACTGCGTAGCGGCGGATGGTCTCGGCATCCGGGCGACGGTCGAGGATGTCACGGTCATCCTGCATGAGCCGGGAGATGAGCTGGTTGCTCGGGCCTCCGGCGCGGGCGACGTCGGCCGGCTTCATGCGCCGGGCGTCCATCGTCTCTTGGATGAACCTGCGGTATGCGTGCATGGCTTCAGTCTCTGTTCCGGGTCGAGCGGTGTGCGAATCCGCGCATGACACCCCGTCAAGCGGTGTCGCGTGTCGTTGGAATCTTTTTCGTCAACCAGGCTACAGGCGCAATCGCCCCGCAAGCCGCATGATTCCACGGTGAACGCACTCCCCTGTCGGTTGACATGCTGTCAACCATGAGTGGTATTCTTTCCACTGAGACTTGAAAACCAAGAAGGAGCGGAGCATGATGGACATCGCAACAGCAAGACGACGACGAGCGAAGGGGCGATGGATGAGAGTCCGAGACCACGAGCTTCTCGCCCGGTACATGGCTGACCGCGACATGAGCCAGGCCCGCCTCGGCCGCTACGCCGAATGCAGCCGGCAGTTCATCCATCAGCTCACATCCGGTGCGAAGAACACCTGCACCCCTGCAGTAGCCAAACGCATCGAGGAGGCCCTCGGCGTCCTCGAGGGCACACTTTTCATGCCCGGAGATTCAAGCGAGACGCGCATGGATTCCACCGTGAGGCGGGCCGCGTGATGCCGACTCGCCTGTTGACCGTCAAAGAGGCCGCCGCCGCCCTGGCCGAACACCCCGACACCACCAGGGCCCGCCTCCGCCGAGGAGAACTCCGCGGCGTCCGCAAGTCCAACGGGCCCCGCGCCCGCTGGCACATCACCGAGAAGGCCCTCGCCGCCTTCATCGAGAGGAACACCCGATGACCACCATCCACGACGACCTCGGCATGGAACCCGTCCCCGCCACCTGGTGGGAGCCCACACCAGGCACCCACGCCTGGCGCATCCGCGCCGCCGTCCGCTGGACCTTGGCCATGGCATCCGGTGCGACCACCGTCGCGGCCCTGATGTGGATCGACCTCGTCGGATCCACCCTCACCCCCTAACCCCAGACCCCAGACCCCAGACCCCAGCCCCAGCACATAGAAGGACTGCACCCCATGACGAAGCTCAACCCCGACCACGCCACCTACCCCGGCACCGACACCCGAATCAAGTACTGCGACATCGTCACCCGCGGCAAGGCCACCACCCTCTGGGAAGTCGTCGAGATCGAGTACCCGGACAAGGCCCGCCTCTCCCGGCTCGGGTCCTGCGGCGAGACCAACGCCTGGACCACCACCGACCAGCTGCACTTCTGCCACCGCACCCGCTTCCCCGGCCACGCCACCTGCCAGGGGCTGATCGACAAGCAGGCCGCGATCCGCGAGAACGCCGCCCACGTACGGGAGAAGGCCCAGTACGTGCGCCGCATCGACGACCTGACCGTGGCCACCGCAGAGGCCATCGGCCGACAGACCGCCCGCCTCCACAAGGCCGTCGCCGACCACCGCCGTGTCCTCGCCGACGTATACGGCATCACCGACGAGGGCAAGTCCGCATGAGCGCCACCACCGTCTACACGCCCGCCGTGGTGGACGAGGACCTGCAGCAGGCCCGGATCGCCGTGGAGCTCGCCCGCGACTTCACCACCACGTTCGCCCCTCACCCGGGATCCGCGCACAGGGCCCGCTCCCAGGCCCGCATGGCCGCCGTGTGCGCCTCCTCCTGCAGGGCCCTCGCCGTCCACTGGGCCGGCCGTGGCCGCAAGGACATCGCCCGCCACTACCTGGACGCCGCGAACTGGGAGTCGCGCACCGTCCACCTCTCCCACCTCATCGCCAACCGGTACACCCGCCACACCCGCCAGGAGGCCCGCCCATGAACAGCACCCACCACGACGACATCGTCGCCGAGCTCGCCGTCATCCGCACCGAACTCGACCGGCTCACCGCCCGCAAGCGTGAGCTCGAGAAGCACCTGATCCACGACCTCGGCAACGGTACCCACCAGGTCAACGGGCTCAAGGTGCAGGTCACCACCCCGCGCATGCTCGACAAGAAGGCGTTCATGATCGCGCACCCGCCGGCCGAACGCCCCGACCTGTACGGCTACGAGCCCACCCTGAACATGGACGTCGTCCGCAACCTGTTCTCCCCCGCCGAGCTCGACGCCTACAAGACCGACGGCACCGCTCGGATCACCCTGCGCTGACCATGACCGTCCAGCAGCACACCACCAGCCCAGCCACCGCCCGCCACCCCGGCGCCGGCTACTGGGCCGACCTGTCCCCCACCATCGGGGACCGGCTCGAGGCCGTCGCCGAGGGGTACATGGACGTCGTCATCGAAGCGATCACCCAACACCCCCGGTCCCTGCAAACCGCCATCGGGCCGTCCGAGCTCGGCGTCACCTGCACCATCACCCTGCTCCACAAGCTCAACGGCGACCCCGAGCCCGAACGCAACGACGTGCCCTGGCGGCCCACCGTCGGCACCGCCGTCCACGCCTGGCTCGAGGACGCGTTCGAGGCCGAGGGCCGGCGCCGCGGCGGGGACCCACTGCGGTGGATCACCGAGCGGCGGGTCACCGTCGGACAGATCGCCGGGCAGGACGTGACCGGGTCCTGCGACCTGTTCGACCTGCAGGAGCAGGTCGTGATCGACCACAAGGTCGTGTCCCCGAACAGCCTGCGCAAGTACCGGACGCAGGGCCCGTCCCAGCAGTACCGGTGCCAGGCGCACCTGTACGGGAAGGGCTTCGAGGACGCCGGGATCCGCCCGAACCTCGTCGCGATCTGCTTCCTACCCGCAGCCGGTGACCTCACCGACGCCTACCTGTGGGCCGAACCCTACGACCGGTCCGTCGCCGAAGCCGTCCTGGCCCGCGTGAACCGGCTCGCCATGGAGCTGCAGGTCCACGGCATCGAGAAGGCCCTCGCCCTGCATGCCACCGACGAGTGCGAGGACTCCTTCTGCGCCTGGCACAACAACGGCTACCGCAACCGCGGTGCCGCACAGACTCCGGCGGTCTCCCCGCCGGCGGGGTCCGTCTGGGCGCGCTTCGCGTCCTGACCCCACCCCAACCCATCACCCCAACCCAGCCCCCACCAAGGAGGACCCCATCATGTCGTTCAACTGGAACGAGCACGCCGTCGCCGCCGACTTCTTCAAGTTCGAGAACCCCGGGGACACGATCGCCGGGACGATCACCGCGATCACCGAGCAGACCTGGCCCGACGGGAAGAAGGACCCGCAGCTGCACCTGGCCACCGACGACGGCACGGAGACCGCTGTGACCTGCGGGCAGATCCAGCTCAAGACGAAGCTCGTGGCCGCGGCCCCGAACATCGGTGACCACGTGAAGCTCACGTTCACGCACTCCGAGTCCCGTGCCGGCGGGAAGACGCTGAAGCACTTCGACGTGCAGGTCACCCCCGCCGGTGGCGCCCCGGCCACCCCTGAACAGCAGCCGGCGCAGGCACCGGCACAGCAGCCGGCGCAGGCGCAGGAGGACCCGTGGACCGGCGGCACCACCCAGCCGTCCGCACCCACGGCGGCGCCGGGGTCCCTGCCAGCCGAGACGGTCGCGCAAATCAAGACCCTCGCCAGCAACGGCTTCACCGACGACCAGATCGCCGACTTCCTCAAGATCGACGCCGCGACCGTCGCCACCAACAAGGCCTGACACCAGGAGGCACCAGCCATGACCAACACCAAGCACCCCGACGACCAGGTCAAGCGGCCATTCGCCGAGTTCATCCTCGACCAGGGCTCCACCCACGGAGAGCTCACCGACGCCCTCCACGACCTCATCGCCGCCGTCCTCGCCACCGAGAAGGCCGGGACCATCACCCTGCAGATCAAGGTCACCCCCGACAAGCGCACCCCGGACATGCTGCGCGTCTCTGACAAGGTCACCCTGCGCAAGCCGGAGTTCGACCGCCGCGAGCGCGTCTACTGGCCCGACGCCGACGGCAACCTCTCCCGCTCCAATCCGGCCCAGCCCAGCTTCGAAGGCCTGCAGGTCATCGACTCCCCAGCCGACGCCACCAAGACCCGCAAGGAGAACCACGCATGAGCACCTTCGACACCGAGTCCCTGACCAATCTCACCCAACTCTCCTACGAGGGCGTGGCCCCGCATCCGCTCGACTGGAACACCCCCTACGTGATCCGAGGCGAAGACGGCGGCCAGAAGCTGGTCGTCACCCCGGAAGACGAGCTCGCTGCTCCCCAGTTCAAGGCCGAGAAGGTCGTCGTCACTGACGCAGCGTCCTTCATCCGATACCTCGAGAAGCACGGTGACGCCGAGAACACGGAGATCCACGTCCGTGAGAAGACCGTCATGGCCCACATCGACGCCGGCACCCGAACCAACCCGGGGCGCGGCGTCCACACCTGCCAGCTCACCCTGCTGATCGACGACGACTGGGCGGCCTGGACCCAGGCAGACGGGAAGCTCATGTCGCAGGAGCAGTTCGCGGAGTTCCTCGAGGACAACGCGGGCGCCGTCATCAGCCCCGACGCGGCCACGATGATCGAGATCGCCACCTCCATGCAGGTCAACCGCTCCGTCGCTTTCGAACAGGCCCAGCGGCTCCAGGACGGCAACGTCCGGTTCGCCTACCGCGAGGACACCACCGCTTCCGCGGGCAAGGCCGGGGACCTCGAGATTCCTGCCGTGATTGACCTTGCTCTTCCGCCGTTCCGGGGGAGCCAGCGCGTCAAGGTGACCGCCCGACTCCGCTGGCGCCTGCGTGGCCAGCAGCTGTCCATCGGAGTGAAGCTCGACCGCCCCGCGGAAATCCAGAAGGCCGCGTTCAGGGCCCTGGTGGACGAGGTCATCAAGTGGAACATCCCCACCGAGGGGCAGGCGAAGCACCTCCTGGTCTTCACCGCCTGATCCCTTCTACCAACTCGGGGCACGGGCGACATCAGCACTGGTTGTCGCCCGTGCCCCACCCCCGCCACACACGAACACCAGACAGGAGCTGCACGGCATGACCGCCCGCACCACCCACAACCCCCACGGCCGCACCATCGGCGCCGGCCGCACGATCGTCCTCCACACCACCCCCACCTGCCAGCAGTGCACCGCCACCAAGCGGTTCCTCGACAACCGCAACGTCCGCTACGACGTCATCGACCTGACCCAGGACCGCGACGCGCACGTCTTCGTCACCAAGCTCGGCTACACCTCCGCCCCCGTGATCGTCATCTTCAACGAGGACGGTGAGCCCGTGCAGGACTGGTCCGGGTTCCGACCAGACCTGATCTCCGCGATGTTCCCCCTGCACGCTGAGGCGGTCCAGGCATGAACCTGATCTGGGAGAACCCCGCCCCCCGCAACCTGCTCCCCGTCCACGAGTTCCGCCGGCACACCACCGAGGGAATCACCGCCTCCAGGGTCATCACCATCGGTGCATCCCTGATCGCGCAGGACCGTGCCGAAGCGTCCGTGATCTCCCGCGTCATCGGTGACGCGAAAGCCCACGGGTACCCGGCCCGCCGCAAGGACGTCCGCATCATCGGCGGCCCCACCGCCCTCGATCACGACACCACCGTCCCGTACACGCCGTGGAAGCTCACCGCGATCTGGCGGCCCACCCAGCCCGACCCGTGGCAGCTGAACTGTGTCGGCGGGCCCGCCGACGGCGCCACCGCCTACGTCCGGCCCGGGCAGGCTTCGGCCCCGTGCCTGGTCCACAAGTCTCGTGGCCGCACCGTGTTCGTGTTCGATGTGGACGCCGCCGGCTGGATCCCGCAGGCGACGGACCAGCACCTGTACGTCCCCGCCGGGGTGGACCCGGTCACCGGGCACCTGGTGTTCCGGCACGCCACCACCGGGCAGGAGGTGGCCGCATGAACGTCTGCGAGTTCGACGGCTGTGGCCGGCCCGCGGCCACCCTCCTCACCCAGGCCCACACCGGGTTCGAGGCTGGGTTCTGCGTCGGCATCACCCAGGCCCTCTGCCAGGTCCACGCCCGGCGGAGAGAAACCCAGATCACGGCCGCCGTCCTCTCCCTCGCGCACGAGGGGACCGTGCACTGCGCCGACCAAGCTGCCCTCAAAGCCACCGGACTCTCCGGAACCCTCCACCACCAGAACCCGTACCGCAGCCGACCGTAAGGAGACCAGGCCCACCATGACCAGGCCACCCCTAAACCCCCTCCACCACGCGGCCATCGAAGCCACAATGAACGGCTGCACCATCATCCCCGTCCGCTCGGACCACTCCAAGGCGCCCGCCCTCCGCGCCTGGCAGAACCGAGGCCTCGCCACCCCCACCGACCTCGACACCTGGTTCGGCGGCGACACCCCCCGCCACCACGCCCTCGGCATCGTTTGCGGCCCCGCCTCCGGCAACCTCGAGATGCTCGAAATCGAAGGCGCCCACACCCACCGCCTCGCCGACATCGAAGCCACCGCCACCACCACCGGCTGCCTGGACCTGCTCCGCCGCCTCGACGGCTGGTGCGAAGCCTCCCCCTCCGGCGGCATCCACTGGTTCTACCGCGTCACCGGCGACCCCGTCCCCGGCAACACCAAACTCGCCGCCACCACCGACCGCCACGTCATCGCCGAAACCCGCGGCACCGGCGGACAAACTGTCCTCGCCCCCACCAGCGGCACCGCGCACCCCTCCGGCCGTGCCTGGACCCGCCTCAGCGGTGGCCCCTCCACCATCCCCACCCTCACCAGCGCCGAGCGGACCCAGCTGCACGACCTGTTCCGCACCCTCGACGAAGCCCCCACCCGACCAGCACCCGCACCCCGCCCCGTCTCCCCCGACGCACCGGTCCTGGCCGACAACGGCACCTCCCCCGGCGACGCCTTCGAGGCAGAGCCCTGGGAGGCGATCCTCGAACCCGCAGGCTGGACCAAGCACTCCACCCACGGCACCGAAACCCGGTGGACCCGCCCCGGCAAGAACCCCGCCGAAGGCTTCTCCGCAACCACCGGGTACGCCGACGACCGCGACCGGCTCTACGTGTTCACCACCTCCACCGACTTCGAACAGGAGGTCCCCTACACCAAGCTCGGCGCCTTCGCCGTCCTCCACGCAGGTGGGGACCACACCAAGGCCGCCCGCATGCTCCGCGACGGCCAGAACACCCCCGACGGCCGCCGCTACGGCACCGAACCGACCTTCGACCCTGCCACCTTGCAGGCCGACCAGGACGCCTGGATCCACAAGCAGACCCCCGCGGCGACGGCGACGGTCACCCACCTGCCCGCCACCGGCACCAACGACCCCACCCCAGCCCCAGCAGCCGAGGACGCCACGGTCACCCCTATCGGCACCATCACCGTCCGCTCCGACGACGGCAACGCCGCCACCCTCGCCCACCACCACGCCCACGAACTCCGCTACTGCCCCGACCGAGGCCGCTGGCTCCACTGGGACGGCACCACCTGGAACTGGCAGCCCCCAGGCGGCGGCATCGCCCGAGAACTCGCCAAAGACGTCGGCCGCCGCATGCCCGACAACCAGGAATGGGCCAACCACAAACGCCGCACCCTCTCCGCCAAGGGCACCACCGACCTACTCACCCAGGCCGCCACCATCCCCGCCCTCACCGTCCGCGCCGACGACCTCGACAACCGCCCCTGGGAGCTCAACACCCCCACCGGCATCCTCAACCTCCGCACCGGCCAACTGCACCCCTCGGACCCCGACCACCTCCACACCCGGTGCACCAAGCACGCCCCCGACTTCACCGCCGACACCACCTTCTGGGACGACTTCCTCACCCAGACCTTCAAGGACCCCGACCTCATCGACTACATGCACCGCCTCATCGGATACTCCGCGATCGGCGTCGTCCGCGAACACGTCCTGCCCTTCGCCCACGGTTCCGGCGGCAACGGCAAGGGCGTGTTCCTCGAGTCGTTGATGAAGGTCCTCGGCGACTACGCCACCACCAGCCCCAACGGGTTCCTCATGGCCTCCAACTACGCCGCGCACTCCACCGAGATCGCACGCCTAGCCGGCACCCGCATGGTCCTGTGCTCCGAGGTCAACGAAACCGACCGATTCGACGAGGCCAAGGTCAAGCTCCTCACCGGCGGCGACACCCTCACCGCCCGCTTCATGCGCATGGACGACTTCTCCTTCACCCCCTCCCACCACCTCTGGCTCATGGGCAACCACAAGCCCGGCGTCACCAGTGGTGGCCGCTCCTTCTGGCGGCGCCTGCGCCTGATCCCCTTCGTCCACGAAGTCCCCGACGAGCAGCGCGTCGACGGGCTGCAGGACCGGTTCGCGGACGACACGCATGGGCCCGCCCTCATGGCCTGGATCGCCGCCGGCGCCGCCGCCTACACGGAGCGTGGCCTCACCGCACCCGCCGGCGTGGACGCCGCCACCGCCCAGTACGCCAAGGACGTGGACACCGTCGGCCGGTTCTTGGCCGAGGACACCGAGCTCCACCCGGACTACACAGACCGGATCGAGTTTTCCACACCAACCTCCAAGCTGCGGGCCGCCTATGAGACCTGGTGCCACGAGAACGGCGAGGACCCCATCAGGGGGCGCGCCTTCACCACCCAGATCGCCCGCCACGGCATCACCGTCGGCACCGACGCGCCCCGTGACCGCAGGTCCAAGTACTACGGCGGCGTGACCCTGACCCACGAGTCCGGGGACGTCCACGACGGAGACAGGGGCGGATGGTGAACCGGTCAGCCGCGCAGGACGAGGTCCTTGTAGTAGCGGGCGGCGCTGGTGCGTCCCTGCTGCACACCGAGGTCCTTCAGGGCGACGCCGAGGGCCCGCTTCGAGATCTGCAGCTCACCGTTGCGCTGGCACCAGGCCTCGAAGTCGGCCGTGAGCTCTGGCGACGGTGTCCGGCCGCGGGGCAGCTTGACGGCTCGCGCGTTCAGGTAGGCGCGCACGAGCTCCCGGTTGTCCTGGCGGCGCCGTTCGGAGGCGGCGAGGAAGGGCTCCGCCTGTTCGGCGGGCGCCTCGTTGAGGGTCGCGACGGGGTAGTTGCAGCGGGGACAGCAGATGACTTCAGCCATACACCAAGTATGACAGACGACGACACAAGAATGACAGAGGAGATGGGCGCAAACATGCGCTCTATGAAGTATCACCACGTGGCAAACAGTCACACTCTGGTGACCTCGATGACCGACATTCTGATCTATCCCCTACGCGTGCGTGCATGCACGCACGCAGGCGCGGCCCTACTTCACGAAACTTCGGTCACCAAGGTCACCACCCCCACACCACCACACGCAGGAAGGACCACACCCATGGCTGACACCTACACCCTCGGCGACTCATACGGCCGCCTCCTCTCCGCGATCAAGAAGTCCTCACGCTGCGCCGGCTTCCCCGCCGCCAACAGGACCGCCAGCTACTACCAAGCCGCCACCGACGCGCTCGAGCAGATCCGCCGCCAGGTCCTCGCCGACCACGCCGCCACAGACTGCACCCACGCCCGAACCATCCACGCGCAGCTCACCACCCAGGACCACACCGAGCACACCGAGCACCGATGACCCAGCCACCACTCTTCGGACACCCACACCGCCCCGACACCAGCACCTACCCGACCTGGCTCCGGGCCGCCCTCAACCGCCGCCACGTCAACCCCCGCAACCTCCGCTGGGGACACTGCCGCACCTGCCACCAACTCACCCTCACCGGAGACGACCACGGCCGACACGCCCTCACCGTCACCCTCGACCCCCACCCCCTCACCCTCCACGAACGCATGGCCCACCTCCTCGCCGGCACCACCATCTACCTGATCACCCCAGCCGGCACCCACACCCTCAAAGCCGAACGCATCACCCGCGGCCACCTCTTCGCCAACCTCGACCACCACCCCTACCTCGTCGAGCACGACTGCCACCGGCCACGCCATGGCCCCTCCCTCGCCGACAAACCAGACCCCACCCCAGCAGCCATCGACCAGCCACTGCCCTTCTGAGACAGGAGCCGCCCGTGCACCAGCCACCCCTCCCGCCAGCCGCACTCCGGCTCACCATCCACGCCCCCGACACCTGGATCAACTCCAACCAACGCCTCCACCGCATGGCCACCGCCAAACTCACCGCCGCCTGGCGCACCGCAGCCGCCACCACCGCCACCGGACTGCCGCCCATCCCGGCGCCGGTGCGCATCATCGCCCGCTTCTACAAGACCCGCGCCGGCCGGTACGACCCCAACAACCTCTGGCCCACCGTCAAAGCCTGCGTGGACGGGCTCGTAGACGCCGGCCTGCTCGAAGACGACGACCACACCAGGGTCATCGGACCCGACATGCGCCACGGCGGGAAGACCACCACCGCGTATCTCACCCTCGACCTCATCCCCCACCCACAGCAGGAGGACTGACCATGCACACCACCGACCACGCCCACCAGTGCGAGCTCGACTGCGGCCGACCAGCACCCCACACCACCATCTGCCACCCGTGCGTCACCGACCTCGCCGACCGCCTCGACTCGATCACCGACGACGAGCTCGACGCACTGCGCCTCATCGGCCTCCGCCTCGCCACCAGCGCTGACAGCACAGGACGCCGCCACCACACCAGCACCCACCACGACGCGATCAACATCCCCGTCTTCGCGCTCTGGTACGCGCTCACCACCACCTGGCCCCGCCGCCTGCCCTCCCTGCCAGCACAGCCCGACGCCGCCCACCAAGCCCGGTGCCTCTCCGCAGACATCGACGCCGCACACGACCTCGTCCACGGCAACGTCGAACGCACCCAGACCGAAGAGCACATCATCGCCCGCATGAAGCAGATCCCTGCCCTGCCCACACGCCACCTGCTGCCCTGGCTCGAGGCCACCCTCGGGATCCGCATCCACGCCCCTGCCCTGCGCAAGTGGGTCGAACGAGGACACCTCACCGCGGCTGGCACCACTGCCGGCGGTCTGCCCTGCTACCACCCCGCCGATGTCCTGCACGCCCATGCCAAGACCCGTCGGGCATGACCGATTGCACCCCACACCATCCACGTGATAGCGTGACGGTGAGGCCGTCGGCCGCGCCCAAAAAACAGGGTGACCCGGCGGCCTTCGTCGTACCCGCCCCCTGCCCGGGCGTCACGACACCACCCGGGTCAGCGGGGACACGAACCCCCGAAGGCCGGCCACGACCCCCCACCGTGCAGTCCCGGGGCGAGCCGGACCTGCCCAGCACCTGCATGGCACCCAACCACTTGAGACGACAGTCCTTCGCGGACCATGCAGGTGCACCAGTCGATCTAGCGCAACGGGAAGCGCACCGGTCTCCAAAACCGGAGGGTGCAGGTTCGAGTCCTGCGGTCGGCGCAACGGCCAGCAGGCCAAACCACACTGAGGTGATGCCGATGACCAGGGCGACCACGACGTCGCGTGGGTACGGAGCGTCGCATCAACGCATGCGCGAGAAGTACAAGCCGCTCGTCGAGTCCGGACAGGCCCTCTGCGCCCGCTGCCAAGAACCCATCGCGCCCGGCGCGCTGTGGGAGCTGGACCATTCGGACGACCGCTCCGAGTACATCGGTCCCAGCCATCGCACCTGCAACCGTCGCGCCGGTCAGGCCAAAGCAACCGCCGCCCGTATGGCGAAGGCCGCGACCACGGTCCGCGACTGGTAGGAGACAGGATGTTCAACGTTGAGGAACGAGCGATGCTCCGAGGTCGCATCGCCCAACGCGCCGTCGTCCAGGACCGAGGGTTCGAGACGGAGTGCTGGATCAGCACGCGCGCGAGCCAGCCGAACGGCTACACGAAGATCGGATACCGCGGCCGTACCTGGCTCACACACAGGCTCTCGTGGTCTGTGCACCGTGAGCCCATCCCGGACGACTTGGTGATCGACCATCTGTGCCGTGAGCGGGCCTGCGTGAACCCGGATCACCTGGAGCCTGTGTCTAATCGGACCAACCTCCTGCGAGGTGCTGGGTTTGTCGCCAGCCAGGCAAAGCAGTCCACGTGCCTGCGGGGCCACCCGCTCGAAGGAGACAACCTCTACCGTCCCCCGGCGCGTCCGAACAAGCGTGAGTGCCGGACCTGCAGGATCGAAGCCACGCGTCGATCCAAGGAGCGAGCCGCGACGCGGCCCACCGGGTAGGGGGTTCAAATCTCGCGGAATCATGCGGCTCCTGACTCCGCCCGGAAGTCAGCTCTCCCTCTAGTCTATTCATGTCCCGGGACGGTAGGAGGGCGGCATGCGAACCGTTTGCGCAGTGTGTGCGACGCCGTTTGACACGCCGGACAACGTCGCTCCGGCGCACTTCGCCTGCAATCTGCGCAAGAGCAACAAGACCGGGGAGGCGCTCACCGCCGTCAGCTAGGAGGCACGGGATGATCATCGCTTGCCAGAGCTGCGGTTCCGAGTTCGAAGCCAAGCGGGCGCACGCGAAGTACTGCTCGGAGAAGTGCAAGAAGAGGGCGCAGCGGGCAGTTCCGAAGGCTGAGCAACGGAAAGCCGCTACTGCCGTCGTCGGCCGCCTGATGGACCATGACGGGCACGACTCCAGCGAGCCTCCGGCCGAGGGCCGCCTCATCGTAGACGAGACCCCGATGACCGTCCATCAGGCCACCCTCGACGAGCTGCGGAAGGCGGGCAAGCTCGGCACGGTCGCCGGCCAGTCCGCGCTCGCGCTCGCGCGCCGCATCGACAACCCGGCCCTCGACACTGGGTCGGCGCTCGCTGGCATGGTGAAGCAGCTCGAGGCGACGCTGGCCGGTGTGCTCGCGGACAAGGAGGACGCCGGGGACGAGCTGGATGAGCTGCGTCGTCGTCGTGAGGAGCGTCGTCGTGCTGCTGGCTGATCCGGGCGCGCTGGTGCGGCCCCTGTACGAGTCTCTCCCTGAGCGGGTGGACACGTACGGGCCCGAGGTCGCGGACCTGTGCGACGTCATCGGCTACGGCCCGG
>NZ_BCSN01000063.1 GCF_001570885.1 Micrococcus lylae NBRC 15355
CTGGTCCACCACGAGGGCCACGTCCTGGGTGGTGGCACCGAACGTGGACAGCGGGCAGGCGACCACGCGCTCCGGGGAGGCGGCGAGGACGGCGTCCAGGTCCAGCTCCATGGCGCAGGTGCGGGCCGGCATGTCTGCGGACTCCAGCCATGCCGGCAGCAGCTCACCGGCGTGGCCGACCACGGTGCCGTCGGCCAGGCGCAGCTCGGCCGTGCGGCCCGGGTGGAATGCCTGGTGGGAACCCTGGGCCACGGTCAGCTCCACGCCCACGGCGCGGGCGACCTGCAGGGCGGCGGCGATCGGGTCCTGCCAGTCGAAGGCGCGCGGGGCGAAGCCGGCGGCCGGGGCGGCCTCGTGGCCGGCGAAGACCGCGGCCACGCGGCGCGGCTGGGCCGGGATCCCGGCGTTCAGGTCCGCGATCGCCTCATCCGAGGGCTTCACCCCGTTCGGCTCGTTGGATTCGGAGCCCATCTGCTCCCCCGGCAGGAACACCAGGCCGATCTCGTAGAGGGCCACGTCCTTGAAGCCGCGGGAGACGTTGCGGCGGGCGGTCTCCAGCAGGTTCGGCAGCAGGGTGGTGCGCAGGAAGCCGAACTCCTGGGAGATCGGGTTGGACAGGCGCACCATCGTCTGGGCGGCGCCCTCCGCCTCGGTCGGCGCGCCGAACAGACGGTTCTGCGCCTCGGACACGAACGGGTAGTCCAGGACCTCGGTCAGGCCGGCGCCGGCCAGCACGTCCGCCACACGGCGGCGCTGGGCCTGCGCGCGGGTCAGGCCGCGGCCGGGAGGGGCGACCGGCAGGGTGGACGGGATCTTGTCGTAGCCGTCCAGGCGGGCGACCTCTTCGACGAGGTCCTCGGGGATCGTCAGGTCGTGGCGCCAGGACGG
Source organism: Micrococcus lylae NBRC 15355 (assembly GCF_001570885.1). Lineage (GTDB taxonomy): Bacteria > Actinomycetota > Actinomycetes > Actinomycetales > Micrococcaceae > Micrococcus > Micrococcus lylae. Next base: position 889 of record NZ_BCSN01000063.1, read on the forward strand.
CGAGGTGACCGTCAGGGTCTCGCCGGCGTCCTCGACGTCCGCGCCGAGCTCGGTGAGCAGCTCGACGACGCGCTCCTTCGGGTAGTCCACGCCGATGCGGCGGGACGGGTAGGTCGGGTCCAGCTCCACCACCGGGTACGTCGGACGGGCACCGATGTCCGTGACGCCGGGCTCGGCGGTGCCGCCGGCGAGCTCCACGAGCAGCTGCACGGCACGTTCGGCGGCGACGTCCGCGACCTCCCAGTCCACGCCGCGCTCGTTGCGCTTGGAGGCCTCGGAGGGCAGCCGGTGGCGGCGGCGGGTGCGGGCGATGGAGACCGGGTCGAAGTGCGCGGACTCGATCGTCACGCGGGTGGTGGACTCGGAGACCTCGGTGGCGGCGCCGCCCATGACGCCGGCCAGGCCGATCGGGCCGGACTCGTCCGTGATGAGCAGGTCCTCGGTGTGGAGGGTGCGCTCCTTGTCGTCCAGGGTGCGCAGAGTCTCGCCCTCGGCGGCACGGCGGACGGTGATGGCGCCGGTCAGCTTGTCCGCATCGTAGAAGTGCAGCGGCTGGCCGAGCTCCCACATCACGTAGTTGGAGATGTCCACGGTCAGCGAGTGCGGGCGGATGCCCGCCAGGCGCAGGCGCGCGGCCATCCACGGCGGGGTCGGGACGCTCGGATCGATGCCGGAGACGGTGCGGGTCACGAAGCGGTCGCAGCCGGGGACGCCGTAGATCGGGGCGGTGTCGTCCAGGATCACCGGCTGGCCGTCCTCGTTCGGCTCCGGGACCACGATGCCGGCCGCCGGATCGGTGAAGGCGGTGCCGGTGGCGTGCGCGTATTCACGGGCGATGCCGCGGATGCTGAAGCCGTAGGAGCGGTCCGGAGTCACGTTGACCTCGGCGGCCTCCTCGTGCAGGTGCAGCAGCTCGAGCGCGTCGGTGCCGACCTCCGGGTCCAGGCCGAGGGTGGACAGCACCAGAATGCCGTCGTGGTCCTCGCCGATGCCGAGCTCGCGGACGGAGGCGATCATGCCGGCGGAGACGTGGCCGTAGGTCTTGCGCGGGGAGATGCGGAAGTCGCCCGGCAGGACGGCGCCGGGGAGGGTCACCACGACCTTGTCCCCGACCTGGAAGTTGTGGGCACCGCAGACGATGCCCTGCACGCCGGAGGGGTCGATGCCCTCGCCGGTCAGGGTCTGCTCGGCGCCCTCGGGCACCACACGGACCTGGCACCAGTTGATGGTCTTGCCGTTCTTCTGCGGCTCGGGGACCATCTCCAGCACCTGACCGACCACGATGGGACCGGACAGCTCGTCCGCCGGGCGGTGGACCTCCTCTTCCTCGAGGCCGACCTTCACGAGGTCGGCGAGGACGTCCTCGGCGGTGGCGTCGGCCGGGACCTGCGCGAACTCGCGCAGCCAGGAAAGCGGGATACGCACGAGAAGATCAGAGCTCCATTCCGAAGTGCTGGGAGAAGCGGACGTCGCCTTCGATCATGTCCCGCATGTCCGGGACCTCGTTGCGGAACATCAGGGTGCGCTCGATGCCCATGCCGAAGGCGAAGCCGGAGTAGACCTCCGGGTCGATGCCCGCCGAGCGCAGGACGTTCGGGTGGACCATGCCGCAGCCGCCCCACTCGATCCACTGGGGTCCGCCCTTGGCCTGGGGATGCCAGATGTCCATCTCGGCCGAAGGCTCGGTGAACGGGAAGAAGTTGGGGCGCAGGCGGATCTCGGCGTCCGGGCCGAACATCTGCCGGGCGAAGTACTCGAGGGTGCCGCGCAGGTCAGCCATGGTCAGGCCCTTGTCCACGGCCAGTCCCTCGAACTGGTGGAACACCGGGGTGTGGGTGGCGTCCAGCTCGTCGGTACGGAAGGTGCGGCCCGGGCAGAGCACGTACACGGGGGCGCCGCGCTCCAGCATGGCCCGGACCTGCACCGGCGAGGTGTGGGTGCGCAGCAGGAGGTTGGACTCCAGCGGCTCCACGAAGAAGGTGTCCTGCATCTCGCGCGCCGGGTGGTCCGGCGGGAAGTTCAGGGCGTTGAAGTTGAACCAGTCGTGCTCGAGCTCCGGGCCCTCGGCGATCTCCCAGCCCATGCCGACGAAGATGTCCGAGACGCGCTCCTGCAGCAGGGACAGCGGATGGCGGGCGCCGCTCAGGCGGCGGGAGGCGGCCGTGGTGACGTCCACGGTCTCCTCCACGAGCATGCGGGCGGCGTGCTCCTCCTCCAGGACCGCCGTGCGGGCCTTGAGGGCCTTCTCCATGCGGCCGCGGGCGGCGCCCATGGTCTTGCCGGCGGTGGCCTTGTCCTCCTTCGGGAGCGTGCCGATCCGGCGGTTCGCCAGCGTCAGCGGGGCCTTCTCGCCGGTGTGCTTCAGACGGGCGGCCTTGAGCTCGTCCAGGTCGGCGGCGGCGGCGAAGTCGGCGAGCGCCGCCTCCACTGCGGCGCCGACGGCGTCGGCGTCGGCCGGGGAGATCTGCGGGGCGCCCTCGGCGGGCGCGCCGGTCTCGGGGGACTGCGTCATGACGTGACTGCACCCTTCGATGGTCGGTGTCTGTGGGATCTGGTTCGGCGTCCAGTCTAGTGCTCGCCGGCGCGCGGTCCGGCGGCCGGGACGGCGGCGTCCGTGCTGCGGACAGCGCCGGCGGGCTAGGGTGTGGCCATGTCCAGCGTCCCGTCCCTCGTGCCTGTGCACGGCGTCGAGCTCCGTGGGCTGCTCGTCGACCGGCAGAGCCGCTGCGTGCACTACGCCGGTCCGACGGACGTGGTGGCCCTGCAGCTGGCCTGCTGCCCGGACTACTGGGCCTGCCGCCGGTGTCACGACGCGCTGGCCGGGCACGACGCCGTGCCGGCGCCGGTGGAGGACGTCCATCGGATGCCGGCGCTGTGCGGCGTCTGCGGCCACCGGATGCACACGCAGGACTACCTGGACGCCGAGTCCTGCCCCGCGTGCGGTGCCGACTTCAACCCCGGCTGCCGGCTGCACCGGCACCTGTACTTCTCGCCTGCGACGGGCCCATGAGCCGCCCGTTCCGCCCTGCGCTCCGCCCCGGCGAGGGGCACACGCGCGGCCAGAGGCCGTCGTCGCGTCCCCTCCGGCAGGCCTGGAACCTGGTGAATCTCTCCACGGTGCTGGGACTGGTGGCCGCAGCGGTGCTGCGGTGTCCGCTGACTCCGGCGCCGCACGGGCTGGTGCAGGCCCGCAACTACCCGCTCGCCTTCCCGGACGGGGCGGCGTTCACGGTGGGCAACGTGGTGTTCACACGCCCCGGGCTGCGGATGACGCCCGAGCTGTGGCGGCACGAGTCCGGCCACGCGACGCAGTACGCCGTCTGCCTCGGCCTGCCGTTCCTCCCGCTGTACTTCCTGGCGGTCGGCTGGTCGCTGTGGCGATGCGGGGACACGGCATCGGCGAACCTGTTCGAGCGCACCGCGGGGCTGGCCCTGGGAGGCTATCGGGAGCGCGCGCCGATCCGCGCCTGGCACGGCCGGCGGCTGGACCGTCGTCCCGCGGGGAGGCACGACGACGGCCCGCCCGGCCCCGGCGGCACCCTCGCCTGAGCACGGGGCCGGCTCGGCGGCGGACGCCCGGGCCCTTCCCGGCCCGTCAATGCAGGGCGCCGCCGGGGAGATCGGCGTCCGGGGAGGCGTCGAGGGACTCGAGCGCGACCAGGGCGACGGCCTGCGCCAGCTGCGCCGCGGGCAGGGCGGGGACGGAGTCGTCGGCCCGGTGCTCGAGGTCCCAGGGCACGTGCACGAAGCCGGCGGCCCGGGCGGAACCGGGTTCATGGAGCACCGAGTACATCAGGTGGTTGCAGACGAAGGAGCCGGCGGACAGGGACAGCTGGGCGGGGATGCCGGCAGCGTCGAGGGCGGCGAGGGCCCGCTTGACAGGAAGGGTGGAGAAGAGGGCGGCGGGGCCGTCCGCCACAACCGGGCGGTCCACCGGCTGGTCCCCCGCATTGTCCGGGATGCGCGCGTCCTGCAGGTTCACGGCCACCCGCTCGAGCCGGACGTGGGCGGTGCCGCCGGCCAGGCCGACGCAGACCACCACGTCCGGGCGGTGCTCGGTCAGGGCGGCCTGCAGCGCCGGGCCGGAGGCGGCGAACACACACGGGACCTGCACGGCATGGGCCTCGTGCCCGGCGGCCCGGAGGATCGTGGTGGCGCCGCGGGCGGCGGCCCAGGACGGGTTCGTGGCGTCCCCGCCGAAGGGGTCGAAGCCGGTGAGCAGGATGCGAGAGGCAGCGGTCATGGGACGAACCCTAGCGAAGCGGCGCCGGCAGAAAGGGCCTCGAACACACTTGCGAAGTGATTCGAACATGTGTTCTACTCGTTGCCATGCGATGGGAAGCGCAGACCCTGCGGGCCGGGAGCGGCGCCGAGCAGACGGGGACCGGCACACCGGCCGGCACACCCGCCCTGCTGCCGCTCCCGGGCCTGCAGCGGACCGTCACCACGCCGGAGTTCGCCGGCGTCACCTTCCACGAGGTGGAGGCGAAGACGGTCCTGAACAGGGTCCCGGAGGCCTCGCAGATGCCGTTCCGCTGGACCGTCAACCCCTACCGCGGCTGCACGCACGCCTGCCGCTACTGCTTCGCCCGGAGCACCCACGAATTCCTGGACCTGGACGCCGGTGCGGACTTCGACCGGCAGATCGTGGTCAAGGTGAACGCCCCCGAGGTCCTGCGCGCCGAGCTGGCCCGCCCCACCTGGGGCCGTGAGACCGTCGCCCTGGGCACCAACACGGATCCGTATCAGCGTGCCGAGGGCCGTTACCGGCTCATGCCCGGCATCATCTCCGCCCTCGCCGAGTCCGGCACGCCGTTCTCGATCCTGACGAAGGGCACCCTCCTGGCCCGCGACGTGCCGCTGCTCGCTGCTGCGGCACGGTCCGTACCCGTGGACGTCGGCGTCTCCCTGGCCCTGCTGGACCCGTCGATCGCCGAGGCGGTCGAGCCGGGAACGCCGTCGCCGACGGCCCGGCTGAAGCTCATCGAGAAGCTCGCCGCGGCGGGAGCGCGCGTGCACGTGATGGCAATGCCGATCCTTCCCTGGCTCACGGACGGGGACGAGCAGTTGGATCTGCTCATGCGCGCCGTCGCCGCGGCCGGGGCCTCCTCTGTTCTCACCGGCGCACTGCACCTGCGCCCGGGCGCTCGCCAGTGGTACCTGGACTGGATCGCCGCCGAGCATCCGCAGCTGGTGGACGGATACCGCCGCATGTACCGTCGGTCCTCCTACGCGCCCGCGTCCTACCGTGCCGGTCTCGAACGCCGCGGCGTCGCCGCTGCCCGGCGGTACGGGCTGCGGATCGGCGGGGCGCAGGGCATCCAGCGCGAGGACGGCCCGCGCATCGAATCCCGTCCGCTGCCGGTCGGAGAGGGCCTCCTCGCAGCCGCCGCCGAGACCCGGACGAGCCGAGCCGGGCGGCCCTCCGCCACCGGGCGGTTCGCCGGCGCCGCGGCTCGGACGCATCCGGGGCGCGCCGCCGTCTCCGACGCCGCCGGGGCGGCGAGGCGTGCGCCCCTCACACAGCCGGCGCTGTTCTGAGCCGCTCCGGGGAGAGCCGCTCCAGCAGCGCATCCACGATCGGCCGATCCGCCGGGATCCAGTCGAGCGCATGCAGGTCCTGACGCGTCAGCGCGGTCCACTCCAGCCGGTCATGGTCCTCGAGCGGGGCGGGCTCGGCCGACCCCTCGGCCAGCACCCCCACGTAGACGCGCATGAAGGCACCGTTCGCCAGAAGCCAGCCGCGGGCGTCCGGGGCCCCGACCTCCGTTCCGAGGCGGACTCGGGCCCCGAGCTCCTCACGGACCTCGCGCTCGAGCGCCGCCCGGGGCTCCTCCCCCGGCTCGACCTTTCCACCCGGAAACTCCCAGAGCCCCGCCAGCGATTCCGGCGCACTGCGGCGCGCCGCGAGCAACGCCCTGGGGGCGTCGGCGGCGTCGAGGAGCGCAACCCCCACGACGAGCGGCTTCGACGGGTCGGGCTGCACGGTCGGAGGGAGTGATGTGGGGGACGTCATGACCCCAGCCTACGGACGTGGCGGGCCGGAGCGTCACGAGGGTCGTAGGCTTGCCCAGTGCATCAGCCCGAGACCTCTCCCCGCCTGACCACCGATCCGCGCCTGCACGGCCGTCGCCTGCTGTGGGCCGTCCTCGCCCTGGCGATGGGCAGCTTCGCCATCGGCACCACCGAGTTCACCATCATGGGCCTGCTGCCGGAGGCGGTGGCCGACCTCGAGGTCGCGCCGGAGACCGGCGGCGTGCTGATCTCCATGTACGCCCTCGGCGTCGTGGTGGGCGCCCCGACCCTGGCCGCCGCGCTGTCCACCGTGGACCGCCGCCGCTCGTCCATGCTGCTCATGGGCCTGTTCGTCGTCGGCCACCTCGGTTCCCTCCTGGCCCCGACCATCGGCTGGATGATGGCCGCCCGCTTCCTCTCCGGCCTGCCGCACGGCGCCTTCTTCTCCGCGGCGGCGCTGGCCGCGGCACACCTGGCCGGCCCCGCCCGCCGCGGCCAGGCCGTCGGCTGGGTGCTCGCCGGCCTCTCCACGGCAAACCTGATCGGCGTCCCCGTCGCAACGGCACTGGGCCAGCAGGCCGGCTGGCGCTGGATGTTCGTGGTGGTGGCCGCGTGCGCCGCCCTGTGCATCCTGGCGACCTGGCTGCTGGTGCCTCCCGTGCCCGCCCCCGCCGGCAGCAGCATCCGCTCCGAGCTCAAGGGACTGGCCTCCGCGCGTCTGTGGAAGACCGCACTCGTCGGCATCCTCGGATTCGCCGGCATGTTCTGCCTGTACACGTACATCGCCACACTGCTCACCGACATCGGCGGTCTGGCCCCGCAGCACATCCCCCTCGTCCTGGCCTTCTACGGCGTGGGCATGGTGGTCGGCACCCTGATCGGCGGCGCCATGACGGACCGGGACCCCATCCGGACGCTGCGCCTGTCCTTCCTGCTGTCTGCCGTGTTCCTGGCGCTGGTGTACCTGCTTTCCCCGTGGTGGTGGGCCGTGCTCGTTCCGCTGTTCCTCGTCGCGGTGTGCGGCTCGGGCATCGCCCCGGCCCTGCAGGTGCTGCTGGTGGACGCCGCCCCGGAGTCTCCGCAGCTGGCAGGCTCCCTCAACCACTCCGCCCTGAACATGGCCAACGCCATCGGAGCCTGGGTGGGCGCCGGCCTCATCGGTGCCGGCTTCTCCGCCGACGTCCCGTCGCTCGCCGGCGCCGGAGTCGCCGCCCTCGGACTGTTGCTGGCGTGCACCCTGATCCGGCGTCACCCTGTGCACCGCCCCTGAACCGCCCGCCCGGAGCACAGGAAGACGCATGGTTTCTTCGCGGGCGAAAACGAGTCATCCCAGCGCGATTGCCGCTATGATGAACGGGCAAGGTATTTCCAACTATCGAAAGGTGACAAGCACATGGGTTTCTTCGCTTGGATCGTCCTCGGTCTCATCGCGGGTGCCATCGCCCGCCTCATCCTTCCCGGCAAGCAGGGCTCCGGGTGGATCGGTGCCCTCATCACCGGCGTCGTCGGCGGCCTCCTGGGCGGCTGGATCGCCGGCACGATCTTCAAGATCGACACCATGAACTCCTTCTTCTCCCTGTCCACCTGGATCTTCGCGATCCTGGGCGGCGTGATCGTGGCGTTCATCTGGCAGGCCATCACCGGCCGTCGCGGCGCCAACCACTGACCTGTCCGGCGCACACAAGAAGGCCCCCGCCCCTTCGGGCGGGGGCCTTCTTCCATGCTCAGGGGCCGCCCCCCTGGTCAGCCGGCCTGCCGGGTGGTCAGCCGGCCCGCCGGGCGGCCATCGCGGAGGCGTACAGGCACACGGTGGCCGCGGTGCCGACGTTGAGGGATTCGGCCGCGCCGTAGAGCGGCACGGCCACCGCCTGGTCCGCCAGCGCACGCTCCGTCTCGGACAGTCCCCGGGCCTCGTTCCCCAGCAGCCAGGCCGTCGGGGAGCCCAACGTCTCGGATGCCAGGGAGGTGAGCGTGTGGTCCGCATGGCCGTCTGCGGCCCACACCTGCAGGCCCGCCTGCCGCAACGCGTCCACGGAGGCATCCAGTGACAGGCCCGTCACCACGGGCAGGTGGAAGATCGAGCCCGCCGTGGAGCGGACGACCTTCGGGTTGAACAGGTCCACGGAACCGGTCGTCAACAGCACGGCATCGGCTCCGGCGGCGTCGGCGGCCCGCAGGATGGTGCCGGCGTTGCCCGGGTCCTGGACCCTGCACAGCACGGCGGCCAGGCGGACTCGGCCCTGTGTCAGCACCTGGTCCAGGCCCATGGCCTGCGGCAGCGCGGCGACGATCAGGATCCCCTGTCCCGTCACCGCGTCCGACATGGCGGTGAGGACCTCGTCGGAGGCACGGCGCACGGCGACCCGACGCCCGGAGGGCGAGCGGCCATCGTCGTGGCTCAGCCCGGCGGCGGACGGCCGCAACGAGGCGACCTCGTCCACGAGGGCGGCCAGCTCCGGATCCCGCTGCGCCAGCCGGTCCGAGACGTAGACCTCACGGACCACTCCCCCCGCCGGCCACACAGAGCGGGCCTTGGCAGGTCCGCGGCCCAGGTGCGCGCGCAGCGCCTCCCGGCATCCCTGCGGGCCCTCCACCAGGAAGGCACCCGCCCTCAGACGCGCCGAACGCCCCGCCAGGCGGGCGACGGACCTCACGCGCTCGGCGCGCGGGTTCGTCATCACTTCCTGGTCGGGGCGTCCGGTCATGGTGTGCGGCCGACTCCGGTGCTCACCGGGGCCGGCATGTCCGCCCTGGATCAGCGGGAGGCCGCCGGGGCGTTCACGTCCGCCGGCAGCGCCTTGCGTGCGGTCTCCACCAGGGCGGTGAAGGTGGCGGCGTCGGAGACGGCGATCTCGGCAAGCATGCGACGGTCCAGCTCCACACCGGCCAGCTTCAGGCCCTGCATGAAGCGGTTGTAGGTCATGCCGTTGGCACGGGCCGCAGCGTTGATGCGGGTGATCCACAGCTTGCGGAAGTCGCCCTTGCGCTTGTGGCGGTGCTGGTAGTTGTAGGTGAACGAGTGGAGCAGCTGCTCCTTCGCCTTGCGGTACAGGCGAGAACGCTGACCGCGGTAGCCGGAGGCGCGGTCCAGCATCGTACGACGCTTCTTGTGGGCATTCACTGCCCGCTTCACACGTGCCACGTGTGTGCTCCTATCTGTCTGGTCCCGGGGCGCTCATCGCGCCGCTCCGGGAGGAAGGTGTCCGGTGCCACGGCACCGAGGGTGCTCAGTGGCTCAGATGCCCAGCATCCGCTTGATCTGCTTGACGCTGCCCTTGGAGACGAGCTTGTCGCCCTTGAGGCGGCGGGTCAGGCGCGAGGACTTGTGCTCCAGGTAGTGGCGGCGGTTGGCCTGCTGACGCATCAGCTTGCCGGAGCCGGTCACGCGGAAGCGCTTCTTGGCGCCGCTGTGGGTCTTCATCTTCGGCATGGCTGCCGTTCTCCTTCTTCGTCGCCGCGCGTCACTCCGCTCGGAGCGGCGCACGGTGCTGGTTCACTCGCCCGGTTGCGGACGAGCTGTGCGGTTCTGAACCCGTGCCGGGCACGGGGCAGTCCGTGTCAGGCCCTGCGGGGCCCGGGCTTCGGTGCCGAGGCTCCGCCCTTCGGGGCGGCGGGCTTCGGCGGGGCCGCCATCGGCTTCGGCTTCGCGGCCGGCCTCGGAGCGGACTCCTTGGCCGGGGCCTTGGCGGCCGGCTTGGCCTGCTGCGTGGACGACGCCTTCGGAGCGGCCTTCTTCGGGGAGTCCTTGGCGGGGGCGGCCGGCTTCGGCGCCTCCTGCTTCGGGGCCTGCTGGGCCATCTTCTTGAACTCGGCCGGGAAGGCGTCCCCCACGGAGTTGGACACCGGCTTGGCGTCCGCGGCGGCGCGCTCCTCGGCGCGGGCGCGTGCCTCGCGGGCGGCCTGGTCGCGACGGGAGCCGCCACCGGAGCGCTCACGCTGCGGCGCGGCGTTCTTGCGGGCCTCGGCGCGTGCCTCGGCCTTGGTGCGCAGCGGACCGACGACCATCACCATGTTGCGGCCGTCCTGGCGCGGGCGGGATTCCACCGCGCCGAGGTCCTCCACGTCCGTGGCGAACTTCTCGAGCAGGCGGACACCCAGCTCCGGGCGCTGCTGCTCACGGCCGCGGAACTGGATGATGGCCTTGACCTTGTCGCCGGCCGTCAGGAACTTGCGGGCACGGCCGACCTTGGTCTCGTAGTCGTGCGTGTCGATCTTCAGGCGGAAGCGGACCTCCTTGAGGACCGTGTTGGCCTGGTTCTTGCGGGACTCACGGGCCTTCACCGCGGCCTCGTACTTGAACTTGCCGAAGTCCATCAGCTTCGCCACCGGCGGCTTCGCGGCCGGGGCGACCTCGACGAGGTCCAGGTCAGCCTCGGCGGCCAGGCGCAGTGCGTCCTCGATCCGGACGATGCCGACCTGCTCGCCGTTGGGGCCGACCAGGCGGACTTCCGGAACGCGGATACGCTCGTTGATGCGGGGATCGCTAATGGTGCTTCTCCTGTAGTCGAGTCCAGTTGCTTCCGACCCGACGGCTGCCCGACACCCCGACATGACTCGAGGCCCCGGTGCCGACGGCACGACGAGGCCTCTCCCGGTCCCGTGTGGGGGACCCTTCGCCGATCCGGTGCGTCCGAAGACGGCCGTTCGGCGGCGACCCGGCAACTCGGCCCGGCGGACACCGGACATCCTGCTGACGCGGGTGGGAGGAGGCCTCCACTTTCATGCGACCCGGGCACGGCACGTTCGTGCAGGCCCAGGTGGTCTGTGGGAAGCTTACCACCATGACCGAAGAACACCAGCATTCCGAGCCGCTCTCCGTCGGCGCCGACCACGAGGTCCGCGAGATCCACGAGGTCCCCGCGGTCGAGGTGATCACCACCACCGCCGTCCACCTGATGACCGCGGCCGCGGTCAAGGTGGGCCTGGCCGACTCCCCGGACGCTCGCGAGCTCGTCGACCTGGACGAGGCCCGCAAGCTCATCACCGCGCTGGCCGGCCTCATCACCGCCGCCGCCCCGGAGATCAGCAGCGCCCATGCCGGCCCGCTCCGCGACGGCCTGCGCAGCCTGCAGCTCGCCTTCCGCGAGGCCTCACCCTACCCGGACGCCCCGGGCCAGGGCCCGGGCGAGAAGCTCACCGGCCCGGTCAACTGACCTCCCGCCCACCCCGAGGAGGGCTTCACGACGACGGCGTCCCACCCCTCGAGGTGGAGCGCACCCGTGCTGTGGCCGGGCGGGCCCGGTGGGCCGGGAGCGGGCGGCGGGGGCCGTCGTCGAGAAGGGGAAGAGGAGGCCCTCAGCCCTCGGAGGCCACGTCATGGCCGGGGCGGGCCGTGCGGGCGCGGAAGTAGTCGGTCACCGGCTTCGTCAGGACGGACACCAGGCCGACGCCGGCCACCGCGAGGAGGATCAGACCCGGCAGCACGTCGCCCCCGGTGAAGATCCACGTGGAGATCAGGACGGCGAACACGAGGATCGCCACCGTGGCGCTGCGGCTCCACAGGCGGCCGCGGAAGACGCCGGCCGCGACGGCCGCGACCCAGGCGGTGAGCGCGAGGTAGAGGACCACCAGGAACAGCTGGGCGCCGATGTTCAGCGTCCCCGTGCCCACGCTCATGGCCGCCGTCACGGTCAGCCCGGCCAACGCCGCGGCGATCAGGCCGAGGCTGGCGGTGACGAGCACGGTGCCGAAGGGGCGGGCGGGGGTCGCGGTGGCGGAATCGGCGTCCACGGGTTCTCCTTGCTCTTGCGGTCGCAGCCTCCACCGTAGTCGTGCGGCGGGCCGGGCCTGCACCGTGGCGCGGGCCTGCTGCACGAGGCGGCATTGTGACGAATCACTCACGCCTGCCGCCCGTGACTGCCCCTCAGACCCCTTGTCGGGGTGCAGGGCGCGTGGGAGGATTGACGCCGATGTTGTTCGGGGGCCGTTCATCTTCGGTCCCCGTTCTGTTTGCCCGGAGGTGGGCGGCGCGGCCCGGCCCCGCCCTGCCGGGACACGGGCTCTCAAGGGCCCGTTCGAGACCACCGTGACAGAAAGCGAGAGCGACCGAAGATGGATTGGCGTAGCCGTGCGGCCTGCCTGGACAAGGACCCCGAGCTGTTCTTCCCCGTGGGGAACACCGGCCCGGCCCTGCTCCAGATCGAGGAGGCCAAGACCGTGTGCCGCTCCTGCGAGGTCGTGGACACCTGCCTGAAGTGGGCCATGGAGTCCGGCCAGGACTCCGGCGTCTGGGGCGGCATGAGCGAGGACGAGCGCCGCGCCATGAAGCGCCGCGCCGCCCGCGCCCGCCGCGCCTCCTGACGCACCGCCCAGACGACGAGGGCCGGACCCCTGTGCGGGGTCCGGCCCTCGTCGTGGTCCGGGGCGGTCGTACGCGTGGGCGCCGGCTCAGTCCGCCGGGCCCACCGGAAGGCGCACCGTGACCCGCATGCCGCCTCCGGGCAGTTCCTCCCGTTCGAGGGTGCCGCCGAGGTCCGACTCGACGAGCGTGTGCACGATCTTCAGGCCGAGGCCGGAGCTGGTCAGGTCCGTCAGCACGGCGTCCGCACGGTCCTGCCCGGTCTGCCGGGGCGGGGTGGCCGTTCCCGCACCCGAGTCCGTGACGGACACCTCGAGGACCTCCCCTGCCGGCGTCTCGACCCGGCCGGCGTTCAGGCCGAGGACGCCACCGTCCGGGCCCGTGCCGTGTTCCACCGCATTGGAGGCGAGCTCGTTGACGACCAGGGCCAGAGGCGTGGTGACGTGCGAGGGCAGCAGGCCGAACTCACCTGTGACCTCCGTGGTCAACGGCCGACCGTCGCCGGCGATCTCCACCGCAAGGCGGAACTGGCGGGACATCAGGCCGTCCACGTCCACGTGCCCCTCCACGTCCTCGCTGAGGCTCTGGTGGACCAGGGCGATGGTGTCCACACGCTGCATCGCCTGCATCAGGGCCCGGCGCGTCTCGTCCGAGCCGGCCCTGCGGGCCTGCATCCGCAGCAGCGAGCCCACCGTCTGCAGGTTGTTCTTCACCCGGTGGTGGATCTCCCGGATGGTGGCGTCCTTGCTCATCAGGCGCTGTTCCTGGCGGCGCAGCTCGGTGACGTCGCGCAGCATCACGATCGAGCCCGTGCGGCCGGTCGCGTCCGAGAGGCGGATCGACCGGGCGGTCACCACGGAGCGGCCGACCTGGACCTCGGTGCGGCCGCTGCGCCGCCCCATGAGCACGGACCACATGTCCTCGTCCATCGGACCCTGCGCGGACGCCAGGCCGGTCAGCACGGGCGCCACGGCATGGCCCTCGAGCGAGGTGGCCACCCCGAGGCGGGTGAGCGCGGAGACCGCGTTCGGGCTGGCGAACCGGACGACGCCCTCGGCATCCAGGACCATGAGCCCGTCCCCCACCCGCGGGGTGCCGCCGATCCAGAAGGCCGGCGGGTCCTGGGGGTCGGGCCACCGACCGTGCTGGACCATGTCCAGAAGGCTGTCGGCCGCGGTGCCGTAGTTGCGCTCGATCGGCGAGAGCTCCGGCCGCGTGTGGGGATCGCGGTGGCCGCTGAGCACCGCGATGACCCGGCCGGCGCGGACCACGGGCCACAGACGCACGCGCAGGGTGCCGTCCGGCGCTTCGACGGGGCCGGACCCCTCGGCCGGCTCCCCGTCATGCCACACCCGGTCCAGCAGCACGCGCAGGTCGGCGCGAGCGCGAGAGCCGACGATGTCCCGGTGGAACAGCGTCGGGGCGGTGACCGGTCTGGTCTGGGCCAGGGCCACGTACCCGGCGTCGTCGTGCGGCCGCGGCAGCGGCGCCCAGAGAACGAAGTCGGCCAGGGACAGGTCCGCCAGCAGCTGCCAGTCTCCGACCAGCATCTGCAGCCAGGTCCGGTCCTCGTCGGAGAGGTCCGGGTGGCGGCGCAGCGGGTCCGTGGCGATCGAGGTGACCATGGGCTCAGCCTAGTT
>NZ_BCSN01000064.1 GCF_001570885.1 Micrococcus lylae NBRC 15355
GCCGTGCGGCACCTGGAGCTGGTCTCCCTGGCGCCGGCCCGCGTGCTGGTGGTCCTGATCCTCTCCACGGGGCGGGTGGACCAGCGTGTGGTCGCCACGGAGCACGAGGCCGAGGACGCCACCCTCGCCGCGCTCAAGCAGGTCCTGCTGCAGTCGCTGGACGGGCTCACGCCTGCTCAGGCCTCCGCCGTCCTGGACACGGCCGTGCTGTCCGTCCCGCCGGAGGACCGTCCGCTGGCGGACACGCTCACCGCCGCCGTCCGCCAGCTGCTGGAGGCGGGCCGCCAGGACCGCATCGTCATGGCGGGCACCGCCAACCTCGCGCGGACCCACGGCGACTTCCCGCAGTCCATCGGCCCCATCCTCGAGGCGCTGGAGGAGCAGGTGGTGCTCCTGCGGCTGCTCACGGAGATGGAACAGGACGTGTCCGGCCTCTCGGTCCGCATCGGCTCGGAGAACGCCGGCTCGCTGGCCGACACCTCCGTGGTGGCCGCCTCCTATGGGCCCGGCGCGGTCGCCAAGCTCGGGGTCGTGGGCCCCACCCGCATGGACTATCCGGGCACCATGGCCGCGGTCCGTGCGATCGCCCGCTACCTCTCCCGGATCCTCAGCACCTGAGGGTCGCCGCCTCATCGGGGGGCCTCGCCGCGTCCCGACGACGGCCCCTCACCGCATCCTCGAAACCCCATCTGAAGTCTTCTGGAAGGAAGAGTCCCCACCGTGTCCGACCACTACGAGACGCTCGGCCTGTCCCGCGACGCCTCCCAGGAGGAGATCCGCCGCGCGTACCGGAAGCTGGCCCGCAAGTACCATCCGGATGTGAACCCGGGCGAGGAGGCTGCGGACCGGTTCAAGCAGATCTCCCACGCCTTCCAGGTCCTCAGCGATCCGGACAAGCGCCGCAACTACGACTCCACGGGCAACGAGAACGGCAATGCCGGGTTCGGTGGCTTCGGCCAGGGCTCCGGGGGCTTCGGCTTCGCGGACATCTTCGAGACGTTCATGGGCGCCGCCGGCGGCCAGCGCGGCCCGGCCTCCCGCACCCGCCGCGGCCAGGACGCGCAGATCCGCGCGCAGATCTCCCTCAAGGACGCCGTGTTCGGCGCCGAGACCACCCTGCAGGTGGACACGGCCGTGACGTGCGAGGCCTGCAACGGCTCCTGCTGCGAGCCCGGCACCTCGCCGGAGACCTGCTCCACCTGCCACGGCCAGGGCATGATCCAGCGCCCGGTGCGGTCCGTGCTGGGCACGATCATGACCACCGAGGCCTGCCCCGGCTGCCAGGGGATGGGCACCACCCTGCCGAGCCCGTGCCACGAGTGCCACGGCCAGGGCCGTGTGCGCGCCCGGAAGCCGCTGACCATCAAGGTCCCGGCCGGCGTGGACACCGGCACGCGGATCCACCTGGCAGGCCGCGGCGAAGCCGGCCCCGGCGGCGGTCCCCACGGTGACCTCTACGTGGAGATCGTCGTGGCCCCGGACGCCACCTTCGCCCGTGAGGGTGACAACCTGTCCACCACCGTCACCGTTCCGATGGCCGCCGCGGCCCTCGGCACCACCGTCACCCTGGACACCCTGGACGGCCCCCAGACCGTGACCCTGGCCGAGGGCACCCAGCCCGGCCACGTGGAGGTCCTCAAGGGCCTGGGTGTGGGGCGACTGCGCGGCGTCGGCCGCGGAGACCTGCGCGTGAACGTCCTCGTCGCCACGCCCACCGACCTCACCTCGGAGCAGCGCGAGCTCATGGAGCGCCTGGCCGAGCTGCGCGGCGAGGAGGTCGTCCACGGCGCCAAGCACCAGAAGTCGATGTTCGCCCGGATCCGCGAGAACCTGAAGAACCTCTGACGTGACTGCGCACCTGTTCTACGTGGCGCCCGGGGACCTCGACGACGGCCGCCCCGGCTCGTCCGTGACTCTCACCGGGGCCGAGGCGCGCCATGCCGCCGGCGCCATGCGCCTGGGACCGGGGGATCCGATCCTCGTGGCCGACACCGTGGGCCGGCGCGCCCACGGGACCGTGGCCGCGGCGGAGAAGGACTCGGTCACCGTCACCGTGGACCAGGTCGAGGACGTCCCGGCACAGCGCCCGGAACTGGTGCTCGTGCAGGCTCTGGCCAAGGGGGACCGGGACACCCTTGCGGTGCAGACGGCCACGGAGCTCGGCGTGGACGCCGTGGTCCCGTGGGAGTCCGAGCGGGCGATCGTGCGCTGGCGCGGCCCCAGGGAGGCCAAGGCCCGGCAGAAGTGGGCCGATGCCCTCCACGCCGCCGCCAAGCAGGCCCGCCGGGCCCGCATTCCTGTCTTGGAGCCCACCGTCACCGGCGCCTCGGTGAGGGACCTCGTCACGGAGGGGACCGTCGTCGTGGTCCTGCATGAGGACGCGACGCAGGGGCTGACCGCCGCGGACGCGGCGGACTGGTCCGAGGCGGAGCGGATCGTGCTGGTGGTGGGCCCGGAGGGCGGGATCTCCGCCGGCGAGCTCGATGCGCTCACGGACGCCGGCGTGCAGCTGCGGCTTCTCGGGACCAACGTGCTGCGGTCCTCCACGGCGGGACCGGCCGCCATCGCCGTCCTCCAGCACCTGCTCGGACGCTGGTGACGCACGTAGAATGAGCGGACGCGCCACGTTGCCGCCTGCGGCACAGGCGTCCTGCATGCCCCTGACAGCACCTGCGAACCCCGAGGTGATGAACCCCATCGTGACGTCCTCTCACGCCGAGACCCGTCCCACCGTCCCCACCGGCCACCACAGCGTCCACTTCGCGTCCTCGGACCTGATGGTCCGCACGCTCGGACCCCAGGACGCCCTGCTGCGGATCCTGGCCGGCGTGTACCCGCAGGTCGAGGTCTCCGTCCGGGACCAGGAGCTCGGGCTGGACGGCCCGCCCGCCGAGGTCGCCGGGGTGCGCCGGATCGTGGAGGACCTGCGCGGCATCGCCCACAAGGACATCCCCGTCACCGCGGACACCATGGAGCAGGTGGTGACCCTCGTGCGCGGCGGCCGCGCCCCGGCCACCGCCGTCTCCCGCGCCTCCATCCTGTCCGGCCGCGGCCGCACGATCCGGCCGAAGACCGTGAACCAGCAGGAGTACGTGGACGCCATCGACGGCAGCACCATCGTGTTCGGCATCGGCCCGGCCGGCACCGGCAAGACCTACCTGGCCATGGCCAAGGCCGTGCAGGCGCTGCAGGCCAAGGAGGTCAACCGGATCATCCTCACCCGCCCCGCGGTGGAGGCCGGCGAGCACCTGGGCTACCTGCCCGGCGGGCTGTCCGAGAAGATCGACCCCTACCTGCGCCCGCTCTACGACGCGCTGCATGACATGGTGGAGCCCGAGTCCATCCCGCGGCTGATGGAGGCCGGGACCATCGAGGTGGCTCCGCTGGCCTACATGCGCGGCCGCACCCTGAACGACGCGTTCGTGATCCTCGACGAGGCACAGAACACCACCGGCGAGCAGATGAAGATGTTCCTCACCCGCCTCGGCTTCGGCGCGCACATGGTCATCACCGGAGACACCTCCCAGGTGGACCTGCCGCGCGGGACCGCCTCCGGCCTGGCCCAGGCCGTGGAGGTGCTGGAAGGAGTGGACGGGATCGAGATGGTCCGCTTCGACTCGTCGGACGTGGTGCGCCATCGGCTGGTGACCGCGATCGTGGACGCCTACGACACCCTGCGCCCGGAGACTGGCCGCGGCGCCCAGCCCGGAAGGAGCCGCCGTGGCCGTTGAGATCGTGAACGAATCCGGCATCGACGTGCCGGAACAGGACCTGCTCGCCATGGCGAAGCACGTCTACGCGCGCATGCACGTCCACCCGCAGGCCGAGACCGCGGTGACCGTGGTGGACGCCGCCCGCATGGCCGAACTGCACGTGGAGTGGATGGACCTGGAGGGCCCCACCGATGTGATGAGCCTGCCCATGGACGAGCTCGCCCCCGGCACCGAGGACGCCCCGTCCGAGGGCGTGCTCGGAGACGTGGTGCTGTGCCCGGAGGTGGCCGCCGAACAGGCGGCCCGCGGCGGCCACAGCCGCGACGACGAGCTGATGCTGCTGCTCACGCACGGCATGCTCCACCTGCTGGGCTACGACCACATGGAGCAGGACGAGCGCGCCGAGATGTTCGCGCTGCAGGACCGCCTCGTCGCCGAGGTCCTCGGCCGCCCCGCCCCCGCCCCGACCACTGAGGACTGAGCGAACCGCCGTGATCACTCCCGTCATCCTGGTCGTCGCCTTCGTCCTGTTCATCATCCTCACCTGGGTGCTGGCCCTGGCGGAGTCGGCGTTCACCTACCTCTCCCGCAAGGACGCTGAGGAGATCGCCCGCGCCAGTGGGAAGTCCACGGCCCTGGAGGTGTTGGCCGAGCTGCCGGCACACATGGGCTCGCTGCGCTTCTGGCGCCTGCTCACCGAGTCGTTGGCCGCCGTCTGCATCACCATCGCGATGGTGGAGTTCACCGGCATCTGGTGGGCGGCGCTGCTGTCCGCGGCGCTGCTGGTGGTGGTGGTCGCCGGCCTGCTGGGCGTGTGGTCTCCACGGCCGATCGGCTCCCGCAACGAGGCCGCCGTGGCCAAGCGCACCGGCGGCATGGTCCGCGGCCTCACCAGGGCCCTCGGCCCGCTGTCCCGCCAGCTGGGACGGGACCGCCGCCGTCCTGAGCTCGAGGTGGACGACGAGGACGACTTCCAGGAGCGCCACCTGCGCGAGGTGGTGGCCCGGGCCCACGACGCGGACGTCCTGGCAGACTCCGAGGCCGAGCTGATCCAGTCCGTCTTCACCATGGGGGACACCCTCGTGCGCGCCGTGATGGTGCCGCGCACGGACGTGGTGACCATCGACGTGGAGCACAACCTCCGCCAGGCCATGCAGCTGTTCCTGCGCTCGGGCTTCTCCCGCGTGCCTGCGGTCGGGGAGGACGCGGACGACGTGCGCGGCATGCTCTACCTGAAGGACGTCACCCGCGCCCTGCACAAGGACGGTGTGGACCCGGAGACCTGCGTGTCCGAGCGGATGCGGGACGTGCGCTTCGTGCCGGAGTCCAAGTCCGTGGCGTCCCTGCTGCAGGAGCTGCAGCGCGAGTCCACCCACGTGGCGATCGTGGTGGACGAGTACGGCGGCACCGCTGGCCTGGTGACGCTGGAGGATCTGATCGAGGAGATCGTCGGCGAGATCTACGACGAGGACGACCGCCAGGACCAGCCCGAGGTGGAGAAGGTCGAGGACGGCGTCTACCTCGTGGACGCTCGCATGAACGTCTCGGACTTCGCGGAGGAGTTCGACGTGGACCTGGACGACGAGGAGGACGTGGACACCCTCGGCGGCCTGCTGGCCAAGCACCTGGGCCGCGTCCCGATCCAGGGCTCCGAGGTGACCGTCCAGGGCATCGTCCTGCACGCCGAGGCCCTGGAGCCGCGCCGCAACCGCGTCTCCCGGCTGCGCGTGACCGAGACCGAGGACCGCCCGCTGCGCTTCCGCCAGCGTGAGGACGAGCAGGACACCGAACCCGGCCAGACCGCGACGAAGGAGCACGCATGAGCCGCAGGGACCGCAGGCAGGACCGTGAGGCTCCGCTGCTGGATGTCAGCGGGGTGGACCCGGAGTTCCGCTCCGGCTTCGTCTGCCTGGTGGGCCGGCCGAACGCCGGCAAGTCCACACTCACCAACGCGCTGGTGGGGGAGAAGGTGGCGATCACCTCCTCGAAGCCGCAGACGACGCGACACACCATCCGTGGCATCGTGCACCGGGACGAGTTCCAGCTGGTGCTGGTGGACACTCCCGGCCTGCATCGTCCGCGCACCCTGCTGGGGGAGCGGCTCAACGACCTCGTGGCGGAGACCCTCAACGAGGTGGACGCCGTGGGCATGTGCATCCCGGCCGACGAGGCGATCGGCCCGGGCGACCGCTTCATCGCCCAGCAGCTGAGCTACCTCAGGCGCACGCCTGTGGTGGCGATCGTGACGAAGACGGACAAGGTCTCCCCGCAGCAGCTCGCTGAGCAGCTGCTGGCCGTGACGGCCCTGGGCGACGAGGTGATCGGCCCGGAGAACCAGGGCGAGGGCTTCCGCGCCGTCGTCCCCGTCTCCGCCGTGCAGGGCCGGCAGGTGGCGGACGTGGAGACGGTCCTCGGCGACCTGCTGCCGGAGGGTCCGCCGCTCTACCCGGACGGCGAGCTCACCGACGAGCCCGAGGCCGTGATGGTGGCTGAGCTGATCCGCGAGGCTGCCCTGGAGGACGTCCGGGACGAGCTGCCGCACTCCGTGGCCGTGGTGGTCGAGGAGATGGCCCCCCGCGAGGACCGGCCGAAGGACCGGCCGCTGGTGGATGTCTGGGCCTCGCTCTACGTCGAGCGGGACAGTCAGAAGGGCATCATCATCGGCAGGAAGGGCGCTCGCCTGCGCAAGATCGGCCAAGACGCCCGCGCCGGCATCGAAAGGATGCTCGGAACCGACGTCTACCTGGATCTCAGGGTCAAGGTCGCGCGCGACTGGCAGCGCGACCCGAAACACCTGCATCGACTCGGCATGTAGAGGCATATGTGAAAGACGACACGCTTGGGCGGCGCAGTCGCGCCTGGCCCAGGGAGCTGTTAGCCTCTCACTGGATAGAACAGGCGTCATACAGCTTGATCCGCAGTTCACTCCAGAAATCGACCACCAGTCACTCCAGCCTCCGAGGAGGGGTTCCCCTTGACCAACGAGCAGTCGCGCTCGATCGATCGCCGAACCGTCACCGCGGGCATGGCCTGGGCCGTTCCGGCCGTGGCTACCGCCGCCGCCGCGCCCGCCTTCGCCGCGAGTCAGGATCCTACCCATTGTTACCGCTTCCGCGGTTCAGTGTCCTCCCGGGTAGAGTCGTGGGGCGAGCAGTCTTGCTACAACGGCACCTATGGCGGCCATGGGTTCCCCCTCGCCGACCTCCGCTTTGACAACCAGACGCCTGTCGGTACGTCGCCGCTCGGTTTCTCGATCGTCGAGATGCCCCTCAGTGACGGCTCCGGTCAGTCGGAGCGCACCCTGGCTACCCTGGACTCACCCGTGGAGTTCGTCATCGCCTACCCCGCCGGCATGGTGGACATGAGCCGCGGTGTCAACGGATTCACCTTCAGCAACGGCACCGACGCAAACTGGTCGGGCCCTTCGTGCCGCCAGTCCACCGCCACTGATCCCCGGGGCGTCACGCAGACCTACGACGTTTTCACTTTCACTTGGTGCGGTTCGCTGACGCAGGAGACGGTGGAGGACCAGACTGACGCCGGCACCCGCCCCATCAGCTGGTCCGACACCGCCCTGAGCGGCAGTTGGAACGTCAACACCGGCTACTGCTTCGTGGATGATTCGGAGTACTTCTTCTCCAACTACTACGCAGGTGGCACAGCCGAACAGCTCAACGGCCCCTTCGGCACTTTCACCACGGCAAACGGATTCGCAGGCGAAGTCGTATCCAACAGCCCGTCGACTGGCGGCTGGATCCTTTTGCAGAGGGACTGAGGTCGAATCTCCGACAGTCTCGGCGCCCCTCCCTAGGCGAAGCTCTCTCGCCAAGGGAGGGGCCGTCGTCGTCTTTACCCACTTTCCGGACGTGTCCGTCCACCCAGTGAGACCCCCGCGTGTCACAGGCGCGACGGACGCCGCGGATAGGTATGGAATGGGATCAGGAGGGCGAGGCGGCCCATCCGCGCCGTCCACCCGCCCCGTTACCGGCACACCCGCCGGCGGCGGCCCACACGCCACCAGACATCGAGTCGAGAGGTGAGCGCTTATGCGCAACGTTCAGAAGCCGTCCGGCATGAAGTTCGGCAAGTACGCCCCGTACCTGGATCAGTTCACCATCGACCTTCCGGACCGCACCTGGCCGGACAAGGTCATCACCTCGGCACCCCGCTGGTGCGCCGTGGACCTCCGCGACGGCAACCAGGCCCTCATCGATCCGATGGGACCCGAGCGAAAGCTGCGCATGTTCCAGCTCCTCGTGTCCATGGGATACAAGGAGATCGAGGTCGGCTTCCCGTCCGCCTCGCAGACCGACTTCGACTTCGTCCGCCAGCTGATCGAGGGCGACCACATCCCGGACGACGTCACCATCCAGGTCCTCACCCAGGCCCGCGAGCACCTGATCGAGCGCACCTTCCAGTCCCTCGAGGGCGCCAAGCAGGCCATCGTCCACCTGTACAACGCCACCTCGGTGCTGCAGCGCCGCGTGGTGTTCCGCCAGGACGAGGACGGCATCGTGGACATCGCCACCCAGGGCGCCCGCCTGGTGAAGAAGTTCGAGGAGCAGCTCACCGGCACCCAGATCACCTACGAGTACTCGCCCGAGTCCTACACCGGCACCGAGCTCGAGTTCGCCCGGCGGATCTCCGACGAGGTCGCCACGGTGCTGGAGGCCTCCACGGACCGCAAGATGATCCTCAACCTGCCGGCCACCGTGGAGATGGCCACCCCCAACGTGTACGCCGACTCCATCGAGTGGATGCACCGCAACCTCGAGTGCCGTGAGAACGTCATCCTCTCCCTGCACCCGCACAACGACCGCGGCACCGGCATCGCCGCCGCCGAACTCGGCTACATGGCCGGCGCCGACCGGATCGAGGGGTGCCTGTTCGGCAACGGCGAGCGGACCGGCAACGTGGACCTCGTGGCCCTCGGCATGAACCTGTTCAGCCAGGGCATCGACCCGCAGATCGACTTCTCGGACATGGACCACATCAAGCGGACGGTGGAGTACTGCAACCAGCTGCCCGTGCCCGAGCGCACCCCCTGGGGCGGCGACCTCGTGTTCACCGCCTTCTCCGGCTCCCATCAGGACGCCATCAAGAAGGGGTTCGAGGCCATGGAGCAGGATGCCGCGGCCGCCGGGAAGGACCTGGACGAGATGCTCTGGCAGGTCCCGTACCTGCCCATCGATCCGAAGGACATCGGCCGTTCCTATGAGGCCGTCATCCGGGTCAACTCGCAGTCCGGCAAGGGCGGTGTGGCCTATCTGCTCAAGACGGAGCATAACCTGGACCTTCCGCGCCGAGCGCAGATCGAGTTCTCCCACGTCATCCAGTCCCTCGCGGACTCCCAGGGCGGAGAGGTCTCCGGCGACGACCTCTGGGACGTCTTCCAGGACGAGTACCTGCCCGCCGAGGACGAGGCGGGCCGCTGGGGCCTCTATCACCTCGGCACGGTCCAGACCGAGTCCCCGGCCGAGGGCGTGTTCTCCATGACCGTGGAGGTGGAGCGGGAGGGACAGTGGTCCACCCGCACCGCCACCGGCAACGGCCCGATCGCCGCCTTCCTCAGCATGCTGGCGGAGGACGGGGTGGACGTCCGGGTCCTGGACTACTCCGAGCACGCCCTGTCCGAAGGCGGCTCCGCCATGGCCGCCGCCTATGTGGAGGCCGCCATCGGCGACCGCGTCCTCTGGGGAGTCGGGCTGGACCACAACACCACCCAGGCCTCCCTGAAGGCCGTGGTCTCCGCCGTCAACCGCGCCCTGCGCGACCGGGCCTGAGCCCCATGAGGGCAGGCTCCTCCGCCGCCGCGCCGGGTGAGGGCGGCGGCGGAGCCGTGTCCCGGCGCGGCAGTGCACGCAGCTCCCGCGGACCCGGAGGCGGCTACACCGCCAATTCCTTCCGTACCGAGGGCATCGTGCTGCGCACGCACAGGCTCGGCGAGGCAGACCGGATCCTGGAGATCCTCACCCCGGACCACGGCATCGTCCGTGCCGTCGCGAAGGGGGTGCGGCGCTCCACCTCCCGCTTCGGATCCGTGGTGGAGCCGTTCATGCACTCCACCCTGCAGATCGCCCGTGGCCGCAAGGACCTCCACACCGTCTCCCAGGCCCAGCTGATCACGCCCTACGCCACCTGGTTGGCCGCGGACTATGAGCTGTTCTCCCTCGCCGCGGCCATGGCCGAGACGGTGGAGCGCGTCACGGCGGTGGACGCCGACGGCGCACAGGCCCAGTTCCGTCTGTTCCACGGCGCCCTGGCTGCCCTGTCCCGACGACGGCACACGCCTTCCCTGATCCTGTCCAGCTTCCTGCTGCGCACGCTGAGCGCAGCGGGCTGGGCACCGTCCTTCACCGACTGCGCCCGCTGCGGGGCGCCGGGCCCGCACCGCTCGCTGGCCATCGCCCTGGGCGGCATGGTCTGCGAGGACTGCCGGCCGTCCGGCTCGTCCCGGCCGGCCCCCGAGACCGTCGGGCTGCTGGCGGCGCTCCAGGTGGGGGACTGGGGCGTCGCGGACGCCGCGTCGGACCTCGCCGTGCGGGAGGCCGCCGGTATCGTGGGCGCGTACCTGCAGTTCCACGTCGAGCGCCGGCTGGTGTCCCTCACCGTGCTCGAGCAGATGGCTCAGGCCGCACCACCTGCACCGCCTCGATGAAGGACCAGCACCGATGAGCCCCGTCCGCCCCGACCCCACCGTCTCCAGCCCCGCCGGACGGGAGCGGGCCATCGTGACTCCTCCGGCGCACCCCTCCGGAGCGCGGCCGCCGGCACTGGACCGGAGGTTCGTGCCGCAGCACGTGGCGATCGTGATGGACGGCAACGGCCGCTGGGCCAACGAGCGCGGCCTTCCGAGGACCGAAGGCCACCGGGCGGGTGAGGCCGCCCTGCTGGATGTGGTGGCCGGCGCCGTGGAGCTGGGCATCGGCCACGTCTCCGCCTACGCCTTCTCCACGGAGAACTGGAAGCGCTCCCCGGAGGAGGTCCGCTTCCTCATGGGCTTCTCCCGGGACGTGCTCCGCCGTCAGCGGGACACCCTGCACTCTTGGAACGTGCGCATCCGCTGGAACGGCCGCACCCCGCGGCTGTGGAAGTCCGTGATCAAGGAGCTGCGGACCGCCGAGGAGCTGACGAGGCACAACACCGGCACCACCCTGCACATGTGCGTGAACTACGGCGGCCGCGCCGCCATCACCGACGCGGTCAGGGCGATCGCCGAGCAGGTGGCTGCCGGCGACCTCACACCCGAGGGCATCCGCGAGGAGACACTCACCCGCTACCTGGACAAGGACATCCGCGCAGGGGTGCGGGGGAGCCGGCCGACCCCGGACGTGGACCTGTTCCTGCGCACCTCCGGCGAGCAGCGCCTCTCCAACTACCTGCTCTGGGAGTCTGCCTACGCCGAGCTGCTGTTCATGGACATCCTCTGGCCGGACGTGGATCGCCGCACCCTCTACGAGGCCGTCGAGCTCTATGCCCGCCGTGACCGCCGCTACGGCGGCGCCGTGGACAAGTCCGGGACGTGACCGTCAGCCCCCGTAGGCCCGCAACCACTGCAGGACATCCGCAAAAGCCTGGTTGCGGATGACCTCGGGGGAGGCGAAGACGTCATGCAGGGCGTCCGGGTAGCGGTTGATCGTCACTCGGCGGCCCAGGCGCAGGGCGCGTTCTGCCATGGTCTCAGGCTCCAGCACGATGTCCGCGGTCTTCATCTCCTCGGAGAACTTCGCGCCGCGGAAGCCGCGCTCGGACACCAGGGTCAGCACCGGCTCCTGGATGTCCAGCCCGGCCTTCACCTGCGCGTGGCCCACCAGCACCGCTCCCAGCCAGGCGGCGGGCACCTCGAAGGAGGTCTTCGGCCGCCACAGCGGGTGCAGGTCCCACTCACCCTCCGCCTCCGAGGACAGCGTGCGCCAGTAGAAGTCGATCTTCGGCAGCTTGAGCATGGCGTAGGGCTGACGACTCGCCACCGGGTCCACGATCGTCTTGGCCAGATGCCGCACCCACGTGGAGCCCTGCATCTCCAGCCACGGGCTGTTCAGCACCAGCGCCCGGATGCGCCCGGGGTTGCGCTCGGCCCACAGCGAGGCGACCAGCCCGCCGGTCGAGTGCGCCACGATGATCGGCTTGTTCTCGTAGGTCCGGCCGATCTCGCCGAGCGCGGTCTCGATGTCCGCGTCATAGTTCAGCAGGGAGTCGGTCCACCCGGGGGTCTGCCCCTCGCGCAGGGAGCGTCCGTAGCGGTGAAGGTCCATGGCGTGGAACGCGTAGCCGGCGTCCTCGAAGGCCTTCGCGGCCGGCTCGTTGTAGAAGTAGTCCGCCCACCCGTGGATGAGCAGCACCGGGGTTCGCGAGCGGTCCCGTTCATCAGCCACAGGACGGACGATCGTGACGAGGTTCGTACCCTGGTCGTCCTCGGACACCGCGAAGGTCTTCGCCTCGAAGCCGTCGATGACGTCCGGCTCCCAGTCGCCGCCCGGCTCCGTGGTGAGCAGGGCCGGCAGCTCCGGCGCGCCGGCATCCGATTCGCGCGGATCGGCGGAGGCCGGCACCGCAGTCGGGGTGGAGGAGGAGTCGGGGCGGCGGTCGTCGTCGGGAAGGGTCATGGGATCCAGCCTAGGTGCGGCACGCCGCCGCGGCCCGGGGCAGGTCGTGGGATGATGCACACATGCAGATGCCTTCCGTGAAGACCGGGATCGAGACCCTGCTGACCTCGAGCCTGCCGCGTGCGTACCCGCCCTTCTTCAACGCCGTCTTCTCCGGCATGGACGCCGAGCAGGCCCACGAGAAGGGCGTGATCGGCATCCGCGCCGCCGAGCGCACCGGCGCCTCAGCCGTGCTCCGCTCCGCCTTCCGACCGGACCCGTGGCTCGCCCGCACCGTGATGGGCCTGCGCTTCCCGTCCCCGTTCGGCCTCGCCGCAGGATTCGACAAGCACGGCCTGTGCACCACGGCCCTGGCAGACCTCGGCTTCGGTCACATCGAAGTCGGCACCGTCACCGCCCAGGCCCAGCCCGGCAACGACAAGCCCCGCCTGTTCCGCCTGGTGCAGGACCGGGCGGTGGTCAACCGCATGGGCTTCAACAACGAGGGCGCCGCCGCGGTCGCCCCGCGCCTGGCCGCCTCCCGCGCCACCCTTCAGCGGCGCTTCGGCCAGATCCGCCCGGTCCTGGGTGCGAACATCGGCAAGACCAAGCTGGTCGGGCTCTCCGACGCCGCCGCGGACTACCGCATCTCCGCCCGCCTGCTCTCCCCGCACGCGGACTACCTCGCCGTGAACGTCTCCTCCCCGAACACCCCAGGCCTGCGCCAGCTGCAGGAGATCGCCACCCTCGAGCCGCTGCTGCGCGCCGTCCGCCAGGAGGCCGACGCCGCCGTCACCGACCGCCACCTGCCGCTGCTGGTGAAGATCGCCCCGGACCTCGCCGACGAGGACATCGTGGCCGTCGCGGACATGGCCCGTCAGCTGCCGCTGGACGGCGTCATCGCCACCAACACGACCATCGGCCGGGAGGGTCTGACAACCGATGCCGCCGAGGTCGAGAGACTCGGTGCCGGCGGGCTGTCCGGCGCGCCGCTGAAGCAGCGGTCCCTTCAGGTGCTCCGCCTGCTCCGGACCCAGCTGCCGAAGGACGTCGCCCTGGTCAGCGTCGGCGGGGTCACCACCGCTGACGACGTGGCCCAGCGCCTCGAGCTCGGCGCCGACCTGGTGCAGGGCTATACGGCCTTCCTCTACGAGGGGCCGTTCTGGGCCGGCCGCATCAACGCCGGCCTGGGACGGCGCCTGCGCGGCTGAGCCTCACCGCCCGGGAGCGGAGGGCCGGTCCTGCTGGTCCGGCACCCACGGAGAGCAGCCCCGGAAGGGGGAGCGGCCGTCGTCGGGAAGCCGGCAGAGACAGACCCAGGGGCGGCCCGTTCTCTCGGGACCGCCCCTGGGTCTGCGGCGTCGGCCGGGAGGGATCAGGCCGGGTAGTGGCCGCGCGTGACCTGCGGCTTCGGCAGCCGCAGACGACGGAACTGCAGCGCACGCATGATCGCGTACATCTTGGTGCCCGGCTCGGCCGTGCCGAACTTCGCCTCCAGCGCCTTGCGGACCTTGGAGCCGAGGATGATCGAGTCCACGATCACCAGCGCCACCAGGGCGTACAGCGAGTACATCAGCACCAGCTGGAACTCACGCCCCGGGATGAACATCAGCAGGATGTAGAGGAACACCACCGGCAGCAGGAACTCGCCGATCGACCAGCGGGCGTCCACGTAGTCGCGCACGTAGCGCTTCTGCGCGCCACGGTCCCTCACGGGCAGGTGCCGCTCGTCGCCGGTCTCCAGCGCCTGGCGCATCTTCGCGCGCTCGGCGGCCATCGCCTCCCGGTCCGCCCTCTTCGCGGCCTTCCGGTCCTGAGGCACCAGCGGTCGACGGCGGGCCGCCTCCTGGTCCTTGCGACGCGGGGTCGGCACACCCTTGGGCTTGGAACGGTCGCGACGGGCGGGTGACTCGTCCGTGACGCCGGCCGGCTCGGTGCCGTGCGTCGGGGCAGTGCTGGACTTCTCGGAGGTCTTCTTGCGGCTGAACACGGGCCCCAG
>NZ_BCSN01000065.1 GCF_001570885.1 Micrococcus lylae NBRC 15355
GGCGGCGGGCGTCCACGATCTCCTCCTCGTCCTCCATGATGTCCGCGCGCTCGGCGTTGTAGCGGTCCAGGTCGAGGATGTGCTCCTGCTTGGCCACGAGTGCCGGGATGAGCGCCTGGCCGGCCACGTTGGTGGCGGTGCGGCCCATGTCCACGATCGGGTCCACGGCCAGCAGCAGGGCCATGCCCTCGAGCGGCAGCCCCGCGGTGGACAGGGTCAGCGTGAGCATC
Organism: Micrococcus lylae NBRC 15355; assembly: GCF_001570885.1. Classification (GTDB taxonomy): domain Bacteria; phylum Actinomycetota; class Actinomycetes; order Actinomycetales; family Micrococcaceae; genus Micrococcus; species Micrococcus lylae. The sequence continues at coordinate 231 of NZ_BCSN01000065.1, forward strand.
ACGGTGGCGCCGGTGGTGCCCGCGGTGGCGGCCGAGCCCAGGACGGAGACCAGGACGATCAGCGCGTACTGGCCCAGCGAGAGGTCGATGCCGAAGAACTGCGCCACGAACAGGGCGGCGATCGCCGGGTAGATCGAGGCGCAGCCGTCCATCTTGGTGGTGGCGCCCAGCGGCACGGCGAAGGAGGCGTAGCCGGTGGGGACGCCGAAGTTCCGCTCGGCCACGCGCTGGGTCACCGGCAGGGTGCCGATGGAGGAGCGGGACACGAACCCGAGCTGCACCGCGGGCCACACGCCGGAGAAGTACTGGCGCACCGAGAGGCCGTGCAGCTTCGCCAGGGCCGGGTAGAGCACGAAGAGCACCAGGGCGAGGCCGAGGTAGATCGCGACCACGAACTTCACCAGCGTGCCCATGGTGGTCCAGCCGTAGGAGGCCACCGCGTTGCCGAGCAGGCCCACGGTCCCCAACGGGGCCAGACGGATGATCCACCACAGGACCTTCTGGATCACGGCCAGCACGGAGCGGGAGAAGGACAGGAACGGCTCGGCCTTCGCGCCGACCTTGAGCGCTGCCACGCCGACGGCGATGGAGACGACCAGCACCTGCAGCACGTTGAAGTCCGGCGAGACGGAGACGGCACCGGACTCGGCCACGGACGCGGAGGCCTCCAGGCCGAGGAAGTTCGCCGGGATCAGGCCCTTGAGGAAGTCGAGCCAGCCGACCTCGCGGGCGGTGTAGTCGGTGGGGGCCTGCTGTCCGGTGCCGACGCCCGGCTGCACCACGGCGCCGACGGCGACGCCGATCAGCACGGAGACCAGCGAGGTCAGGGCGAACCAGAGCAGGGTCTTCGCCGCCAGGCGGGCGGCGTTGGTCACCTGCGCCAGGTTGGCGATCGAGGCGACCACCGCGAAGAACACGAGCGGCACCACGGTGGCGCGCAGCAGGGAGATGTAGGACGAGCCCAGGGTGGCCAGGCCCTCGCCCAGCCACGTGGGGGTGTCCTCGGTGTGGCCGGTGGCGCGGGCGAGCAGGCCCAGGGCCAGGCCCACCACCAAGGCGATGAGGATCTGCGGGCCGAAGCGCGTGTACCACGCGGAGGGTCGGGGGCGGTCGGAGGCACGCGCGGCCGCCTGCTCGGGGGCGTCCGAGCGCGGGGGCGTGGGGGAGGCGTTCTGCGAAGTCATCGGGCGACGATAGGCCGGGTGCGGGGCAGGGAGCGGCCGGGGGGTCATCCAGGGCAACAGTCGTGATCGTGGACACCAGGCGACGTGCTCGGGCCGTCGGGCGGGCCGACGGCGGCAGGTGAGCTTCCCCACCCCACGGCCGCCCCGTGTGTGCGCGGTCGTAGACTGTCAGGCACCGGTGCTGCGCGCCGGTGCCTGTTGCCGTCTCCCGCTCGAAAGGTTCTGCGCCCGTGAACGTCACGTCCTCTGGTCCGTCGCCGGATCCCGTCGCCACCGCCGCCGACCCGTTCGGGTTCTTCGGCCTCACCTACGACGACGTCCTGCTGCTGCCGAACGCCACGGACGTCATCCCGGCCGACGCCGACACCTCGACGCGCCTGACCCGGCGGATCAGCCTCAACATCCCCATCATCTCTGCGGCGATGGACACCGTGACCGAGGCGCCGCTGGCCATCGCCATGGCCCGCCAGGGCGGCATGGGCATCATCCACCGCAACCTGTCCATCGAGGACCAGGCCTCCCACGTGGACCGCGTGAAGCGCTCCGAGTCCGGCATGATCACCGACCCGGTGACCATCGGCCCGGACGCCTCCCTCGCCGAGCTGGACGAGCTGTGCGCCCGGTACCGCGTCTCCGGCCTGCCGGTGGTGGCCGAGGACCGCACCCTGCTGGGCATCATCACCAACCGGGACACCCGCTTCATCCCGCAGGAAGAGTGGCAGACCCGCACGGTCGAGACCGCCATGACCCGCATGCCGCTGGTCACGGCCCGTGAGGGCATCTCCCGCGAGGAGGTGCTCGAGCTCTTCTCGCACAACCGGGTGGAGAAGCTGCCGCTGGTGGACCGCAAGGACCGCCTCACCGGCCTGATCACCATCAAGGACTTCGACAAGGCATTGAAGTACCCGGACGCCGCGAAGGACGAGGAGGGCCGCCTGCGCGTCGGCGGCGCCGTCGGCTTCTTCGGCGACGGCTGGGAGCGGGCCATGGCGCTCGTCGAGGCGGGCGTGGACGTGCTCGTGGTGGACACCGCGAACGGCCACACCCACGGTGTGCTGGACATGATCGCCCGCCTGAAGAAGGAGAAGTCCGCCCGGCACGTGGACGTCATCGGCGGCCAGGCCGCGACCTACGCCGGGGCCAAGGCCATCGTGGACGCCGGGGCGGACGCCGTGAAGGTCGGCGTGGGCCCGGGCTCCATCTGCACCACCCGCGTGGTCGCCGGCGTCGGCGTCCCGCAGATCACCGCCATCTACGAGGCCGCCAAGGCCGCGATCCCGGCCGGCGTGCCGCTGATCGCCGACGGCGGCCTGCAGCACTCCGGGGACATCGGCAAGGCCCTCGTGGCCGGCGCCGACTCCGTGATGCTCGGCTCCCTGCTCGCCGGCACCGCAGAGTCCCCGGGCGACCTGGTCTTCTACCAGGGCAAGCAGTTCAAGGCCTACCGCGGCATGGGCTCCCTGGGCGCCATGCAGACCCGCAACGGCCAGCGCTCCTTCTCCAAGGACCGCTACTTCCAGGCCGACGTGCCGAGCGAGGACAAGCTGATCCCCGAGGGCATCGAGGGCCAGGTTCCCTACCGCGGCCCGGTGGGCGCCGTGGTCCACCAGCTGGTGGGCGGCCTGCGCCAGACCATGTTCTACACCGGCTCGGAGACCGTGCCCCAGCTCAAGGAGCAGGGCCGCTTCGTGCGCATCACCGCGGCGGGGCTGAAGGAGTCCCACCCGCACGACATCATGATGACCGTCGAGGCGCCGAACTACCGAGGCCACTGACACCGGCCGGCCGCACCGGCCGAAAGCGCCGCCGCGAGGGGTGGGACCGCACCGGTCCCGCCCCTCGTCGCATGTCTGCACCGGCGCGGCTCTCGACTACCCTGGAGGGGTGAGCAACGAGATCGAGATCGGACGTGGCAAGCGTGGCCGTCGGGCCTTCTCCCTGGACGACGTGTCGGTGGTCCCGGCGCGTCGCACGCGTGACCCCGAGGACGTGAACCTGTCCTGGCAGATCGACGCCTTCACGTTCGACATGCCGGTGATCGGCGCCCCGATGGACTCCGTGATGTCCCCGGACACGGCCATCGCCCTGGGCCGGCTCGGCGGCCTCGGCGTCCTCAACCTCGAGGGGCTGTGGACCCGTCACGAGGACCCGACCTCCCTGCTGGAGGAGATCGCCTCCCTGCCGGACGAGCCGGGCAGCCCTGAGGTCACCCGCCGCCTCCAGGAGATCTACTCCGCGCCGATCCGTGCCGAGCTGATCACCGAGCGTCTGAACCGGATCCGCGAGTCCGGCGTCGTCGTAGCCGGCTCGCTCACCCCGCAGCGCACGCAGGAGTTCTACCGCACGGTCGTCGAGGCCGGCGTCGACCTGTTCGTCATCCGCGGTACCACCGTCTCGGCCGAGCACGTCTCGACCGCCAAGGAGCCGCTGGATCTGAAGAAGTTCATCTACGAGCTCGACGTCCCGGTGATCGTCGGCGGCGCGGCCGGCTACACACCGGCGCTGCACCTGATGCGCACCGGCGCGGCCGGCGTGCTCGTCGGCTTCGGCGGCGGCGCGTCCTCCACGACCCGCCGCGCACTGGGCATCCGCGTGCCGATGGCCACCGCCGTCTCGGACATCGCCGAGGCCCGCCGCGACTACATGGACGAGTCCGGCGGCCGCTACGTGCACGTGATCGCCGACGGCGGTCTGGGCACCTCCGGCGACATCGTCAAGGCGATCGCCATGGGCGCCGACGCCGTCATGCTCGGCGCCACCCTGGCCCGCGCTACGGACGCCCCGGGCGGCGGATGGCACTGGGGCGGCGAGGCCGCCCACCCGGTGCTTCCGCGCGGCCACCGCACCCGCGTCGGCCAGGCGGCTCCGCTCGAGGAGCTGCTCTGGGGCCCGGGGCGCCAGACCGACGGCACCACGAACCTCATGGGCGCCCTCAAGGCGGCCATGGCGACCTCCGGCTACACCGAGCTCAAGGACTTCCAGAAGGTCGAGGTCATCGTGAACCCGGCCGTCGGCGCCTGAGCCCCGCACCGGCCCCTGCCCGGCAGGGGCCTCCGGAGCCGCCCCTCCGGCACCCGCCACCGTCCCCGACCCCCTTCGGAGCTGAACCGCGTGCTGCGCACCGCCCTGAAGCCGTTCTGGCTGCTGATGCTCGTGCTGACGATCGTGGTGTCCGGCGTGTTCGTCTACCTGTCCAAGTGGCAGTTCGAGAGCGCCGAGACCGCTGCGCCGCCCCCGCGCGAGCAGACGGAGAACGCGGTCCCGCTCGTGGGCCACATCAACCCCGCCGAGCCGCTGCTGGCCTCCCAGGCGGACCAGGTGCTCGAGTTCTCCGGCACCTTCCTGCCGGACACGGACGTCGTGGTGGACAACCGCCTCCTGCGGGGAGAGGACGGCTACTGGGTGGTCTCCGCCTTCCGCCCGGACGAGGCGCCGGAGGGCGCCCCCGAGGGCATCGTCATGCCGGTCGTGCGCGGCTGGTCCGCGGACGCCGCCGCGGCCGACCCCGCCCCGGAGGGCGAGGTGACCGTCACCGGCCGCCTGCTGCCGCCCGAGGGGCCGCTGCCGCGGGTGAAGGACGGGCCGGACACCGGCGGCCGCATCCTCGTGGACAGCCTCTCGGCGGCCCAGCTGACGAACTTCTGGGACGTGCCCTCCTACGCCGCGTTCGTCGCGGCCTTCGAGGTCGTGGACGCCGCCGGCGCGGACGTGGGCGTCGGCGCCGCCGAGGGCGGCCTGGAGCCGGTGTGGGTCGCGCCGCAGCCGGACGAGACCACCATCGTGTGGCTCAACGTCTTCTACGCCGTCGAGTGGATCATCTTCGCCGGCTTCGCCCTGTACCTGTGGTGGCGCTTCGTCCGTGACGACCACGCCCGCGAACTGCGCGAGGCCGAGCTCGACGCCGAGTGGGAACGGACCTGGCGCGCCGAGGAGCTCGAGCGACGCCGTGCCGAGGCGGCCCGGGCCAAGGAGGAGGCCCGCCGCGCCTACGCCGCCTACCACGGCCTCGACGCGGCGATCCCCGCAGACCAGACCCCCGCAGACCGCAGCCCCGGGGCCGGACGCCCCGACGCACCCCAGGAGTGAGCATGAGCCAGGACCACCCGACCCCGGACCCCCGCCACGAGCCGGTCGACCCGGACACCCTGCCGGACCCGGAGGACATCACCGAGGACGACCTCGGCCCCGCCCCCGCCCGCCCCCAGACGCGCCGCCGCTTCGCCGGCACCCGCCAGCAGATCCGTGGGGCCAAGACCTTCTACAAGGTCTGTGCGTGGATCACCGGCGTCATGCTGCTGCTGCTCGTGGCGGAGATGATCGCGAAGTACGGCTTCGGCAACGAGATCTTCGCCGGCGGGGTCACCGCGGACGGCGTGGAGAACACCGTCGGCTTCCACCCGGAGGACTCGGTCACCGGGGGAGTGAACCTCTCCAGCGCCATCCTCATCGCCCACGGCTGGATGTACGTGGTCTACCTGTTCGCCGGCTTCCGCGTGTGGAACTTCATGCGCTGGAACCCGCTGCGGCTGTTCCTCATGGCCGGCGGCGGCGTGGTCCCGTTCCTGTCCTTCATCGTGGAGAAGAAGATCGACCGGGACGTCGAGGCCGAGCTGCACCGCTTCCCGGACGCCGCCCTCCGCTACTGACCCGCCCCCGGCGCCCCGGCGGGGCGCCCGAGACTTGCCCACGACGGCGTCGGCTCACCAGAGCCGGGCGCGCGGCCGTCGTCGTCCCCCCGCCTCCGGTGGCTCGACTATCCTGGACGGGTGACTGAGAACGCACCCCTTGAGGAGAACGCCACCGAGCTGGCCGAGGTGATGCCGACCGTCCTGGTGCTGGACTTCGGCGCACAGTACGCACAGCTGATCGCCCGCCGCGTACGCGAGGCCAACGTCTACTCCGAGGTCGTCCCGGCCTCGACCCCCGCCGAGCAGATCCTGGCCCGCAAGCCTGCGGCTCTGGTGCTCTCGGGCGGCCCGTCCTCGGTCTACGAGGAGGGCGCCCCCCAGCTCGATCCGGCGCTGCTGGAGGCCGGCGTGCCCGTGCTCGGCCTCTGCTACGGCTTCCAGTCCATCGCGCATGCGCTGGGCGGCACCGTGGCGAAGACCGGCACCCGCGAGTACGGCTCGACGCGCCTGGAGACCGTGGAGTCCGACTCCGTGCTCTTCGCCGGCCAGGACGACGACCAGGTGGTCTGGATGTCCCACGGCGACGCCGTCACCGCGGCCCCGGAGGGCTTCGCCGTCACCGCCACCACCTCCGGTGCGCCGGTCGCGGCGTTCGAGGACCGCGAGCGCCGCATCTTCGGCGTGCAGTGGCACCCGGAGGTCGGCCACTCCTCGCGCGGCCAGGAGGTCATCTCCCGCTTCCTGCACGAGGGCGCCGGCCTGGGCTCGGACTGGACCGCCACGAACGTGATCGACGAGCAGGTCGCCCTGATCCAGGAGCAGATCGGCGACGCCCGCGCGATCTGCGCCCTCTCCGGCGGCGTGGACTCCGCCGTGGCCGCCGCCCTGGTGCAGCGCGCCATCGGCGACCGCCTGACCTGTGTCTACGTGGACCACGGCCTCATGCGACAGGACGAGTCCGCACAGATCGAGAAGGCCTTCGGCGAGTCCACCGGCGGCGCCCGCCTGATCATGGTCGACGCCCGCGAGGACTTCCTGAGCGCCCTCGCCGGCGTCACGGATCCCGAGCAGAAGCGCAAGATCATCGGCGAGCGGTTCATCCGCACCTTCGAGAAGGCCCAGGCGGACATCGTCCGGGAGTCCGCGGACGACCCGCACGCCCCGGACGTGAAGTTCCTGGTGCAGGGCACCCTGTACCCGGACGTCGTCGAGTCCGGCGGCGGCGACGGCACGGCGAACATCAAGTCGCACCACAACGTGGGCGGCCTGCCGGATGACATCGAGTTCGAGCTCTGCGAACCGCTGCGCGCCCTGTTCAAGGACGAGGTCCGTGCCGTCGGCTCCGAGCTGGGCCTGCCGGACGAGATCGTCTGGCGCCAGCCGTTCCCGGGCCCGGGCCTGGGCATCCGCATCATCGGCGAGGTCACCGCCGAGCGCCTGGACCTGCTGCGCGCCGCCGATGCGATCGTGCGCGCCGAGATGACCGCCGCCGGCCTGGACCGTCACATCTGGCAGTGCCCGGTGGTGCTCCTGGCGGACGTCCGGTCCGTGGGCGTCCAGGGCGACGGCCGCACCTACGGCCACCCGATCGTGCTGCGCCCGGTCACCTCCGAGGACGCCATGACCGCGGACTGGGCGCGCATCCCCGAGGACGTGCTCGCCCGGATCTCCAACCGCATCACCAACGAGGTCGACGGGGTCAACCGCGTGGTCCTCGACATCACCAGCAAGCCGCCGGGCACCATCGAGTGGGAGTGAGCGGCAGGGGCGACCGCCGTGGACTCGGGCCCAGAGGGTCCTTGCCCGCGGCGGTCGCACCGCCGTTCCCGCCCCGTCCGACACCGCCCGACGACCTCGCATCCCGCGCACCGTCCCCGCGTGGACCAGGAAGGACCGCACCGACCGTGACCGAGCACCAGTTCCCGCGCCTGAACCGGGCCCGCGCCGCCGCCTCCGGCGAGACCGCGGGCGACGAGCAGCGCCCGGACCCGGCCACCTGGGTCTCCTCGCTGGGCTCCGGGGCCGAGAACGACACGATGCTGCGGTTCGCCCCGTCGGCGCAGAACAGCATCGACGTCACGCAGGGCAACAGCTCCGGCCTGTCCCAGCTGATGCTCGGCCGCCGCACCCGCCTGTCCACGCTGCTGCGGTCCGAGGAGGAGCGCGAGCAGGCCCGCAGCGTCTCCCTGGCCCTGCGCGCCAAGGTCCGGGAGCTGTCCGAGGAGCGCGGCATCGACGTCGGTGCCCTCGCCGTGGGCCTCGCGTCCTGGACCGCGGTGGAGGACGGTCGCCGGGAGCGACGCTCCGCCCCCGTGCTGCTCGCCCGCGTGGCCACCGCCATGCGCCGTGGTGCTCGTGGCCGGGACGAGATGGAGGTGCAGATCATCGAGCACGCCGAGCTCAACCCGGCGCTCGTGCGCAATCTGCGCCGCCACCACGGCATCGAGCTGGACCCGGAGCAGTTCCGGCACGCCGCCTACGCCATGGCCCGCCTCGAGCCGGCCCCGGCGCTGCACCTGCTGCAGGAGAAGGCCGGCCACCTCACGGACTTCCACGTCGAGCACCGCCTGCTCATCTCCACGTTCGCGGACCTGGGGGACACGGCCCGTGTGCCCGAGTCCCTGGAGCACCGCCCCGTGGTGCAGGCACTGTACGACGCCGGCACCGGCATGGTCCCGCGCCGCCGGAGCCTCGAGGACACCGGCCTGCTCCCGGTGGCCCAGCGCCGCGCCGCGGACGAGCGCCACGTGCTGGATGCGGACCCGTCCCAGCAGCGCGTGCTGGACCATGCGCTCGCGGGGGAGTCGTTCCTCGTCCAGGCCGCCCCCGGCACCGGCCAGACCCAGACCGCCGCGAACCTGGCCGCCCAGCTGGCGTGGGACGGCAAGCGCGTGCTCGTGGTGGCCGAGCGCTCCGCGGCCCTCGAGGACTTCCAGGACCGCCTGGACTCCGTGGGACTGCGGGACATCGTGCTGGACGTGCCGGCCCACCCGGAGGCCGAGCCGCTGCGTCGGCAGCTCGTCCAGGCCGTGCTGCGGGCCGAGCGGGCGCCGGACCCGGAGACCGGCCCGCTCCAGCAGGAGCTCGCCGCGCACCATGCCCGCCTGTCCGAGCACGTCTCCTCGCTGCACCACGTGCGTCCGCGGTGGGGCTGCTCGCCGTACCAGGCCATGCAGGCCCTCGCCGCGCTGACCTCCCTGCCGACCTCCCCGTCCACCACGGTGCGCCTGAACCGCTCCGTGCTGGACTCCACCGTGAACCGCCAGGCCGTGGCCGAACAGCTGGTCCGCGCCGGCGAGCTCGGCGCGTTCTCCGCCGCCTCCACGCAGTCCCGCTGGTTCGGTGCGCGCGTGCGCAACGTCCAGGAGACCGAGGCGGCCACCGAGCTGGCGGAGGAGCTGGCCGCGCGCCTGGCGATCGCCCGCCGCGCCGTCGAGTCCGCCGCCGGCGAGGCCGGCCTGCGCCCGGCGGACACCGTGGCCGGCTGGGCCGAGCAGGTCGAGCTCTACCACGCCGTCCGCCGGTCCCTGCAGACCTTCACCCCGGAGGTCTACGCGCAGGATGTGCCCGCCATGGTGGCCGCCACCGCCTCGAGCTCGTGGCGCCGCGGCCACATGGTGGAGATGTCCTCGGTGACCCGCGCCCGCCTGCGCCGCGCCGCCAAGGACGTCGTGCGTCCGGGCGTCCACCCGGAGGACCTGCACGCCGCCCTCGTCCAGGTCGAGGAGCAGCAGGCCGTCTGGACCCGCTTCGCCGGAGGTCCGTCCACCCCCACCGCTCCGGGCATCACCGACCGCGCCCTGGACGCCGTCGCGGACGTCGTGGACCGTCTCGACCGCCTGCAGGAGGTCCTCGCCCCCGAGCAGACCGAGGACGTGCAGCTCGTGGACCGGGACGTGGACGAGCTCGCCGCGCTGGTGGACGGCCTCGTCGCAGACCGCGACACCCTCGCCTCCCTGCCGGAGCGCACCCTCGTGCTGGACCAGCTCCGGGACCACGGCCTGGACGAGCTGCTCCAGGACCTGCACCGTCGCGAGGTGCCGACCGCCGGCCTCACCAGCGAGCTCGAGCTCGCCTGGTGGCAGTCCGCCCTCGAGGCGATGATCTCCGGCGACGACTTCCTGGCCATGATGGACGGCCCGGCCCTCACCGGCGTCGAGCGCCGTTACCGCGAGCTGGACCGGGCCCACCTGGACTCCGGCGCCGCACGCCTGCGCCACCACCTCGGCACGCAGTGGAAGGAGGCCCTCGGCCGCTACCGCGCCGACGCCTCCGTGCTGCGCACCATGCTCAAGCAGGGCAGCGTCACCGTCTCCGGACTGACCACCCTCGCCCCCGAGCTGCTTCAGCCGCTGGTGCCGGTGGTCACCACCTCGCCGATGGCCCTCACGGAGTTCGGCGACGAGTGGGAGGCTGACGCGGTGATCCTGCTCGAGTCCGCGTCGACCTCGCTGGCCTCCGCCATGGGCGCCCTGACCCGTGCGAAGCAGGTCATCGCCTTCGGAGACCCGGTGCTCGGCCGCCCGCAGCCGTTCCAGGTCTCCGTGGACCCCACGGCCACCGCCGGCCCGCTGCGTCCGCTCACCTCCGCGCACAGCGCTCTCGAACAGGTCCTGCCGAGCGTGCCGCTGCGCACCATGCACCGCGGCCTCGAGCGCACTCTCGTGCGCATCCTGTCCGCCGCGGACTATGAGGGCGCCCTGGACGCCGTCCCGCACGCCGGCGAGCTCACCGGCCGCGACCGCCCCGTGGTGGCCCACTACCTCGAGGACGGCACCGGCATCCCGCTGACCGGCGGCGACGCCGTCGTGTCCACCGTCGCGGACGTGACCCGCACCGTCGAGCTGGTGTTCGAGCACATCCGCACCCGCCCGGAGAAGTCCCTGGCCGTCATCACGGTCTCCGAGCAGCACGCCCGGAAGGTCGCCGCCGCGGTGCGCGCCACCGCCGCGAAGAACCAGTGGGCCCTGGACTTCCTGTCCCGCGGCCGCGGAGACGACGACGCCCGCGAGCCGTTCGTGATCGCCCCGGTCGTGCGCGCCGCAGGCATCGTCCGCGACGAGGTCGTGTTCTCCCACGGCTACGGCCGCACCCCGCACGGCCGCGTGGTCCACCACTTCGGCGCCTTCTCCGACCCGGACGGCGCCCGCATGGTGGCCCTCGCCTTCACCCGCGCCCGGGAGCGCATGCACCTGGTCTCCGCCCTGCGCGCCGAGGACCTCGAGGAGGACCGCCTCTCCGGCGGCGCCCTGGACTTCTACCGGATCCTCCAGGCCTACTTCGGCGACGAGCAGCAGGCACCGGGCGCCGGCGTGCCGAACCCGCTCAACCAGGACCTCATCCGCCGCCTCGGCGAGCACGGGGCGAAGGTGTGGCCGCTGTTCGGGTCCGTCATGGACATGGCCGTGTGGGACCCGCAGGGCGAGTCCGCGCCGCTGGCACTTGCCTCGGACGGCGCGGACACCTACACGGCGCTGACCGTGCGCGAGCGGTCCCGCCTGCTGCCGGAGGCCCTCGAGGCCCGTGGCTGGGACCCGGTCACCCAGTGGACCATCGACGTGTTCGCGGACCCGGAGGCGCTGGCGGACCGATATGCCGACCGTCTCGGCGTGGACGCCGACGCCGCGCACCTGGGCTGGACCGGTGAGGACGGGGACGCACAGCAGTGAGCGGGGACCCGGCGCCGGAGGGGCCGGAGCGGTCGGGGTCGGTCGGCGCTGAGAGGGACAGTGCGATGACCGGTGCGGACCGCTGGCCTGCGGCGACGCAGCCGGCCGAGCCTCGCCGTCGCCGTGGCCCGCGCCGCGCCTCGGTGCCCGGCACAGGACCGGCGGGAGCGGACGGTGCCGAGCCGCGCATCGTGGGGCTCAACGCGGAGCCGAGCGACGCCGTCGTCCCGGGGGCGGGCAGGCCTGCCGCGACCGATGCGCGCGGACGGTGGATCCTCGACCAGCGCCCGCCCCACTGGGGCTGAACGGGGCGACGCTGGGGCTGAACGGGGCACCGCTGGGGCTGAACGGGGCGCCGGACCGGGCGTCGGCACCCGACGACGAAGCCCTCGTTCCGATCCGGAGCATGAGAGGCATGCTCTAGATCGGAACGAGGGCTTCCGGATGCCTCGGCTCAGCCCGACGACGACGAGGCCGACGACGAGGCCGAGGACGAGGAGCTCGAGCCTGAACCCGAGTGCGAGGAAGAAGACGACGACGAGGAGCCCGAACCCGCGCCCGAGCGCGAGGACTCCGAGGAGGAGGACCCGCCCGAGCTCCGCGAGTCGGTCCGGTAGAACCCGCCGCCCTTGAACGTCACACCCACGGAGCCGAACTGCTTGCGCAGCGTGCCGCCGCACTCGGGGCACTCGGTGAGGGAGTCGTCGGTGAAGGACTGGACGATGTCGAAGGCGTGGTCGCAGTCCTTGCAGCGGTAGGCATAGGTGGGCATGGGTTCCTCCGTGGGGGAGCGGTGCGTCGGTGCCGGCGGCGCCCGTGCGGGCCCGGCTCGATGCAGAATCCTAGTCCCGCTCCCCGGCACGGCCTGCGCCGGTGGGGTCCGCGTCGGCGAAAGGCGGGCCGAACCACACGAGTCCGTCCGCGGTGGCGACGCCGTGCACGGGCCGGTCCGTGGCCTCGGCCGGAACCTGACCGGCCGGCAGCACCTCGTCCGGGAACAGGAGCGCGACCCGGGGCAGCCGGTCCGGCAGCGCGGCGAGGGCACGGTCGTAGTAGCCGCCGCCCTGGCCCAGCCGCATGCCCGCCGAGTCCACCGCGAGACCGGGCATGATCAGCGCCGCGGCCGTGTGCAGCGCCGACGCCGGCAGGCGCTCGCCGACCGGCTCCTCCACCGGGGCGTGGGCGGACCGGGCTGTGGCCACGCCGGGTGTCCACACCGTCCAGTCCATCCGCCTCCCCTCGGCCGTGACGGGGACGAGGACCCGGGCGTCGGCGGCGTGGAGGCGGGTGCGCAGGGACGCGGTGTCCGGCTCCGTGGGCATCGGCAGGACGGTCGCGACCGTGGTGTCCGCGCCGGCCGCGGCACGCTCGGCGATCCGCGGGCCGAGCCAGGACCACAGGTGTGCCACCGCCGCCTCGGACAGTCGGGCGCGCTCGGCGGCGTCCCGTTCCCGACGACGGCTGCGCACCTGGGTGCGCAGCCGCGCCTTGGCCTCGGCGCAGGTCTCAGGGGTGTCCATGTCCCTCATTGTGCCGCCTAGG
>NZ_BCSN01000066.1 GCF_001570885.1 Micrococcus lylae NBRC 15355
CCCCCCGCCGGCCCCACCCCCTCCGAGGACTCCACCCCCGCCCTGCCGGCGGCCGGCGCCGCCACCGGAGCGGGCGCGGCCGGCGCCGCCGCCGGTTCGGGCGCCGCCGGTGCCGCGGCCGGTGCCGCCGCCGTCGGTTCGACCGCCGCCGGGGCGGCAGGCGCGTCCGTCGACTCCGGAGGACACCGGCCCCCACTGACCCCCCGCTCGCTCTCCACGGTGGACACGAACCGTCACCTGCCCGTGCGCGCAGACCTGCCGAACACCGGTTCCACAGCGGTGGGAGACGCCGAGGAGGAACGCTCCCCCCGCCGCCGCGGCCTGCTATTCGGCCTGATCGCCCTTCTGCTGCTGGCGGTGGCCGCCGCCGTGGCACTGCCCCTGCTGCTCGGCGGGCGCGACTCCCAGGTGGAGGTCCCGGACGTCGTGGGCGTCCCCGTCGAGCAGGCCGAGACCACGCTGACCGAGGCCGGCCTGGAGACCCGCACCTCCGAGGTCTATGACGACGAGGTCCCCGAGGGCTCCGTGGTGTCCACGGACCCCGGCGCCGGCGACCGGGTGGACTCCGGCTCCGAGGTCCGGCTGAAGGTCTCCCAGGGGCCGTCCTCGGTGACCCTGCCGGAGAGCCTGCGCGGCGCCTCCGAGGCCACCGTCCGCGACGAGCTCAGCCGCCTGGGCCTGACCGTCTCCTCCGTCTCCTCGACGAACTCCGCCGATGTGCCGCGTGACCGCCTGGTCTCCACCAGCCCCGAGCTCGGCAGCGCGGTGCCGCCCGGGTCCTCCGTGGACCTGCAGCTGTCCACCGGCCGGACGACGCTGCCGAACGTGGTCGGCCTGTCCGAGGAGTCGGCCCGCACCGCCCTGCAGGAGGCCGCCCCGAACGTGATCGTGCGGGTGCAGGAGCGCGAGTCCGCCGCCGCCACCCCGGGGTACGTCATGCGTCAGGACCCGCCCGCGGACCGCGAGGTGGACAACGAGGGCGCCGTCACGCTGACCGTCGCGAAGGCCGCCCCGGAGCCGTCCGAGACGCCCTCTCCGAGCGAGGACCCCGAACCGTCACCGTCGCAGAGCCCGACGCCGTCCGAGAGCCCCACGCCGTCGCCGAGCCCGTCCCCGTCCGAGGACCCGACCGAGTCGCCGTCCCCGTCGCAGAGCCCTGACCCGACGGACTCACCGGAACCGTCCGAGTCCCCCTCGCCGAGCGACGACCCCGAGCCCAGCGAATCACCGTCCCCTTCCGAGGACCCCACGGAGTCTCCAGAGCCGTCGGATTCCCCGCCCCCGTCCGAGGACCCGACCGAGTCGCCCGACCCGTCGCCGTCCCCGTCGCAGAGCCCTGACCCGACGAACTCCCCGACCCCGTCCGAGAGCCCCTCGCCGACCGGGTCCGGCAGCCCCAGTTCTCCGGAGGGACGCCCCACCAAGCCCGGACCGCCGTCGGACGTCCCGTCCAACGGCCCTGCACCGCGCGACTGACCGATCCGCCCGCGCTGTCGTCGCGGCGCAGGCCGGGCGCCCGCCGGCCGGAGGGCCGGAGCCCCTCCACCACGACGGCGGCCCCTCACCTTCGTGAGGGGCCGTTCCGTCGTCGGGACGCGGGGGCGGGGCGGTCAGCGGGCCCCGGCACCCATGATGGGCGCGAGCGCCCCGCCGAGGTCCGCGGCGCCGAGGAGGCCGGCGGACTCGAGCCAGTTGCCGAGCATGCGGTAGCCGCCCTCGGTGAGCACGGACTCCGGGTGGAACTGGACGCCCCACAGCGGCGCGGTGCGGTGGGCCAGGCCCATGACGACGCCGTCGGCGGTCTCCGCGGTGATCTCCAGCACGGACTCGTCCACGGTCTCCCGCACGGCCGCCAGCGAGTGGTAGCGGGTGGCGGTGAAGGGGCTGGGCAGGCCCACGAACGTCGGGTGGCCCCGGTGCTCCACGAGCGAGGTCTTGCCGTGCATGAGGGACTCGGCGTGGGTGACCGTGGCGCCGAAGACCTCGGCGATCGCCTGGTGGCCCAGGCAGACGCCGAACAGCGGCTGGCCGGCCGTGGCGGCGTGACGGATGAGGTGCTCGGAGACTCCGGCGTCTGCCGGGGCGCCGGGGCCGGGCGAGATGAGGATCGCGGTGTGCTGACAGGCCAGCGCGACCGCCTCCTCCGGGGAGAGGGCGTCGTTGCGGACCACCGTGGTGGTGGCGCCGAGCTCCTCGAGGTACCCGACGAGGGTGTAGACGAAGCTGTCGTAGTTGTCGATCACGAGGACCGAGACTGCGGCGCTGCCCATCGGCGGCTCCCTTCGCTGGCTCCCCGCCGACGTGCGGTGGGGCACATAGACTGGTCCGGGTCACGCTGCGTCCCGGACCGCTGGACGCACTGACGCACCGCCGGCACCGACCGGACGGAGCGGGGTGCGGATGGGAACAGGGTACCGCGGCGCAGACCGCCGAGTTCAGACAGACGACCCACAGTGAGGATCACGCCGTGGCCGAGAACGAGACCCCGGACATGGGGGCCCCCGCACCGAGCGAGCAGGACGTGAAGCGCGCCGAGCGGCAGGCCAAGAACGACGAGCGCCGCGAAGCCCGCGAGGCCGCCCGGCGTGCCAGGCAGGAGCGCCGCGCCACCCGGGCCGAGCAGGCCGGTCCGAAGCCGCTGCCGCGCTGGTACAAGGCGACGATGTTCGGCCTGATGATCGTGGGCCTGCTGTGGATCTGTGTGTTCTACCTGACCCAGACCGCGTTCCCGATCCCGGGCATCGGCGGCTGGAACATCATCGTCGGCTTCGGCATCGCCATGGTGGGCTTTCTGATGATGTCCCGCTGGTCCGAGGAGTGAGGTCAGCGCCTCTCGACCCGCCGGTTCTCCGCGGATTCTCCAGGATGCCGGGACCTCGACGCCCTGGGAAATGACATCGGTGTGATTCTCCACAGTGGGGATATCCCTGTGGATAACTCCAGCCGCGGAGTGCCAAAACACATCAGTGTCATTCATATCCACACCTGTGGAAAACTCTGGGGACAACGCCGCGACACGGTGTGGACAACACTGTGGAGACGCGGGGACGTGGCGTGGACGGACAACGTCCGCCTTCTCCCTTGCCGGGGGACGGGGTGATCAGCCCCAGGGCGGGTCAGCCCCAGAGCACGGCGGGCGTGATCCGGGCGGCGCCGAAGGCGGCCAGCACCACCAGCAGAGCAAGCACCGCGACGACACCGGCCCACTGCACCCACGGTGCCCTCTTCCCCAGGCGGCTGCCCGGGCCGAGCAGCTCGTAGCAGCCGGCCGTCAGCGCGCCGGCGACCAGTCCCCCGACGTGGCCCTGCCAGGAGATCCCCGGCACGGTGAGGCTGAAGACGAGGTTCACCACCAGCAGGACGGTGAGCGACCGGATGTTGCCCCCACGGGCCCGGGCCAGGACGAAGACGGCGGCGAAGAGGCCGTAGATCGCCCCGGAGGCGCCGAGCACCGGCGTGAGCGGGTCCGAGAGCCAGAGGACGGCCACCGAGCCGCCCAACGCCGAGAGCACGTACAGGGTGAGGAAGCGCACCGGGCCGAGGGGACGGACGAGCGCGCGGCCGAGCATCCACAGCGCGAGCATGTTCAGGAGCAGGTGCCCGGGGTTCTGCAGCGAATGCAGGAACGCGTTCGAGAGCATCCGGTAGGGCTCCATGATGACCGTGGAGGTCTGCCCCGGCGCGTACCATCCGAGGGCGGTGAGGTCGGCGGGCCCGTCCAGGGTCAGCCACTGGCCGACGTAGACGAGCACGTTGAGGCCGAGCAGCCCCCAGATCAGCGACGGGGTGTCCCGCAGCACGCTGCGCCGCCGAGGGACGCCCGCGGCCCGGTCGTGCGCGCGGCGGGCGGCGCACTCACGGCACACGACGTGGCCGGAGGCGGTGGTCCCGGCCTGACACTCCAGGCAGGCGGGGCGGCGGCAGTCGACGCACGCCATGTAC
Source organism: Micrococcus lylae NBRC 15355 (assembly GCF_001570885.1). Taxonomy (GTDB): domain Bacteria; phylum Actinomycetota; class Actinomycetes; order Actinomycetales; family Micrococcaceae; genus Micrococcus; species Micrococcus lylae. The sequence continues at coordinate 3,943 of NZ_BCSN01000066.1, forward strand.
GCCACACGGCCCGGATGCCGCGGGCACTCGGGAAGTCGAGCGCCGCCGGCGTCCGGGCCGTGTCTCTGGCGAGGATCGGTCCGATCGTCCACGTCAGGGGTCTGTCCGGTGTGCGGTTCAGGCCTCGGCGATCTCGACGGACTCGATGACGACGTCCTCCAGCGGACGGTCGCGCGGGTCGGTGGCGACCGAGTTCAGCTGGTCCACGACCTTCTGGGAGGCCTCGTCCTTCACCTCGCCGAAGATGGTGTGCTTGCCGTTCAGCCAGCCGGTCGGCACGGAGGTGATGAAGAACTGGGAGCCGTTGGTGCCCGGGCCGGCGTTCGCCATGGCCAGCAGGTACGGACGGTCGAACTGGAGCTCCGGGTGGATCTCGTCGCCGAACTGGTAGCCCGGGCCGCCGATGCCCATGCCGAGCGGGTCGCCGCCCTGGATCATGAAGTCCTTGATGATGCGGTGGAAGACGGTGCCCGAGTACAGCGGGGTGCCGGTCTTCTTCTCGCCGGTCTGCGGGTGGGTCCACTCCTGCTCGCCGGTGGCCAGGCCCACGAAGTTCTTCACGGTCTTCGGGGCGTGGTCGCCGTAGAGCTCCACGACGATGTCGCCCTGGTTGGTGTGGATGGTCGCGATGTGCGTGGCATTGGTCATGGGCCTCATTGTTCCATCGACGTCTGCCCGCGTGCAGGTGGTCGGCATGCTCGGCGCCACACTTACGCGCAGGGCTTAGCCCTCGTGCCGTCATCGCGCGCCGGGGACCGTGCTGTCGTCCGTCCCGCCGACTAGGCTGGGGTGCAACACCACGCGCGGACAGGAACCCCGTCCGCGGCCAACCCAGCTCCGAGGAGATCGTATGGGCTTCAAGACCTCCGATTCGATTGACGAGACGACCGACTTCCGCGACACCAAGCTCGGCGCATTCCTGGGCCGCCGCCGCGAGGACGCCCGCCACTGGGCCGCCCCGAAGGTGGAGGCCGCCCGCGCCTGGGGCGAGTACGGCCTGGCCGACTCGACCTACCGCGCCCAGATCGCCGGCAAGGAGGGCCGCCGGCTCGCCGACGACGCCAAGGCCCAGCTGCAGGACGCGAAGACCCAGTACGGCCCGCAGCTGGCCGCGGGCGCCGAGCGCGCCAACGCCGTCGTCGCCCAGCAGTACGCCCGACTGGCCCCGGCCGTGTCGGACCAGTACAAGAAGTACGCCCCGCAGGTCGCGGCCGGCCTCGCCGCCGTGTCCCCGGCCCTCGCCGGCGTCCTGTCCCCCGTCCAGGGGTTCCTCGCGGACCTCCAGGGCCAGGCCGAGGCCGCGGGCAAGGACATGAAGAAGACCGCCGAAAAGAAGGGCAAGACGCTGAAGAAGCAGAACGCCAAGAACCGCAAGGCCGTCGCCGCGAAGGCCCAGGGCCTCAAGAAGGACCTGCAGAAGCAGGGCAAGGCCGCCAAGAAGGGCGCGGCCCAGGGCGGCAAGGACGTCCAGGCCGCCGTCGCCGCGGGCCTCGCCGCCCTCCAGTCCGGCCAGCAGAAGCTGTCCCCCGAGGTGCAGCGCCGCGTCGCCGACGCCACCAAGTACGCCCAGGACCGCCGCGACCAGTACGTCCCGGTGGCCGCCGCCCGCCTGGCGGACGCCGCGGGCAAGGCCGGCAAGTCCGTGCACGACTACAAGGTCCCGGCCTCTGTGGAGGACACCCTCGTCCGCGTGACCGGGGACAAGAAGATCGTGAAGAAGCTCCGCAAGGCCGCCGAGGGCTACGCCTCCACCGCCGAGAAGGGCTTGAAGAAGCAGGCCAAGCAGTCCAAGCGTCAGTCCCGTTCCGGCAAGGGCTGGATCATCTCCGGCATGGCCGTGGCCGCCGCCGGTGCCGCCTACGCGATCTGGAAGCTGACCAACCCGGTCCAGGATCCGTGGAAGGCCCCGGCCCCGGGCCCGGTGACCGCCAACATCCCGGTGGTGGACGCCCACGGCTCCACCGACCCGTACGCCAAGCAGCGCGCCGCCATCGCCGAAGCCCAGGCCGCCCGTGACGGCGTGGCACAGGCCGGCGGCGACGCCCAGGTCGACACCGTCGACACCGGCGGCCCGACCTCCACGAACCCGGGCGTCTCCCGCTGAGCAGACGAGACCCCGCGGTGACGCCCTCGACGCAGCGCTGACCCGACGAGAGCCCCCGACGGCAGTGCCGTCGGGGGCTCTCGCATGCCGGCCCCGCCCCGAGGCGACCGAGGTCGTCGAAGTGCGGGGCCGTCGTCGTGGTGCCGTCAGCGGCTCACAGGCCGCCGGGCGAGCGGACGAGCTTGTGGTTGGCGAACTCCTCGATGCCCAGACGGCCGAGTTCCCGGCCCACGCCGGAGCGCTTCACACCGCCGAAGGGCAGCTCCGCGGAGGACTTGGAGGTCGAGTTGATCCAGACCATGCCCACCTCCAGGCGGGCGGCGACGTCCTCGGCCACCTCCGCGCTGGTGGTGTAGACGGAGCTGGAGAGGCCGTACGGGGAGTCGTTGGCCAGCTCGATCGCCGCGTCCAGGTCCGCCACCCGGTGCACCACCGCGACGGGCCCGAAGATCTCCTCCCGGTACGCACGGGCGGTCTCGGGGACGTCCACGAGCACCGTGGGCGGGTAGAAGAACCCGGGGCCGTCCTGCGGCTGCCCGCCGGTGAGGACCTTCGCCCCGTGGGACACGGCATCCTCCACGAGGTCGTGCACGTCCATGCGCGCCTGCTCCGAGGACAGCGGGCCGACCACCGTGGCCTCGTCCTGCGGGTCGCCGAACGGCACGGAGGACATGCCGGCCACGAACTTCTCCAGGAACGCGTCGTAGAGCTCGTCCACCACGATGAACCGCTTCGAGGACGTGCAGGTCTGGCCCGAGTTCACGCAGCGGCCGATCACCGCGTCCTTCGCCGTCACCTCGAGGTCCGCGTCCGGGGCCACCACGAACGGGTCCGAGCCGCCGAGCTCGAGGACGGCCTTCTTCACCTCACGGCCGGCCTGCTCGCCGACGATCCTGCCGGCCCGGTCCGAGCCGGTCAGGGTGACGCCTGCGATCCGCTCGTCGGCGATCATCGTGCCCACGTGCTCATGACCCACGAAGGCGTTGACGAAGGCGTCGGCGGGGACACCGGCGTCCTGGAACAGCTGCTCCACGTTCAGGGCGGAGCGGGCACAGTTGCCGGCGTGCTTGAGGATCATGGTGTTGCCCAGCAGCAGGTTCGGCGCGGCCACGCGGGCGATCTGATAGTGCGGGAAGTTCCACGGCATGATCATCAGCAGCACGCCGATCGGGTCGCGACGCACGTAGGCGGTGCCCCCGGTGGCCGGCTCGATCTGCTCACGGGCGATCATCTCCGGGCCCTGCTCCGCGTAGTAGCGGAAGATCCCGGCACAGGTCTTCATCTCGCCGCGGGCGGCCGTGATCGGTTTGCCCATCTCCCGGGTGACGTCCTGGGCGAGCTGCTCGGCGCGCTCGTCGTAGAGGTCGGCGATGCGGTGCAGGACGGCGGCCCGCTCGGCGACGTCCGTGCGACGCCAGGCGAGGTAGCCGGTGTGTGCGCGGTCCAGCAGCGGCTCGATCTGCTCGTCCGTGAGGCCCTCGAACGCCTCGACGAGCTCGCCGGTGGTCGGGTCGGTGGTGTGGAAGCGTGCCATGGTTCCCCTTTGCACGAAACGGGCGCGGGTGCGTGCCGGAGCGGTCCGGTACGACTCCGCGCGGCGGATGTGACGCAGGTCTCCATCCTCCGCCAGGGCGGGCGGCCGCGTCCACCCTCCGCCAGGGCGGGCGGCCGCCGCCCCCAACGCCGCCCTCGCGCCGAACCAGAAAATGTGGCCCCTTCGGGGTGCCCCGAAGCGACCGTTTCCTCTGGTTCGGCGCCGCGGGAACCGGCAGAATCGGGCCCAGCACGCCTCCCCGTGCGCCGCCGAGAGTCAGGAGGACCCATGACCGCCGAGCTCACCCTGTGGGGACAGTCCGCCGTGCGACTGGAGCGCGACGGCCGCCGGATCGGCTTCGACCCCGGCGCGTTCAGCGACGAGGCCGCCCTCGAGGACGTCGAGGCGGTGCTGATCACCCACCTGCACCCGGATCACGTGGTCCCGGAGCGCGTGGTGCGGGCCGTGGCCGCCGGAGCACAGGACGTGTGGGCACCCGAGGACCTGGTGCCGCAGCTGGCGGAGGCGGGCGTCCCGGAGGACGTCCTGCACACCGCCGTGCCCGGGGAGTCCTTCTCCGCGGGCGGCTTCGAGGTGCGCGTCCTCGGCGGACAGCACGCCCTGATCCACGAGGACGTCCCCCGCCCGGACAACGCCGCCTACCTGGTGGACGGCGCCCTGCTGCACCCCGGCGACTCGTTCCCCGCCCTGCCGGACGGCGTGGAGGTGGACACCCTCCTGCTGCCGGTCAGCGCCCCCTGGATGAAGATCTCCGAGGCCGTCGAGTACGTCCGCGCCGTGGCCCCGCGCCAAGCCGTGCCGATCCACGACGCGATCCTCTCCCCCGAAGGACGCTCCGTGGTGGACGGCATGATGCCGAACCTCGTGCCCGACGGCACCGAGTACCTCCGCTGCGGCCGCGGCGACCCGCACCGACTGTGAACGCCCGGGCCCGGATTCCTCGGCCGGCCTTTGCCGGCCGGAGGGCCGGAGGGTGACCGGCGACGACGGCTCGGTCGCCTCGGAAGAGGCACGTCACCGTCGTCGTGCCCTCCCCCTGACCCGCCGAACCAGAAGAAACGGACACGTCACAGCGCCCGGAAGGGGCCACTGCCTCTGGCTCGACGCAGGGCCGATAGGGTGCTGGTCGTGAGCAGACGGATCCTGGCGGACGTGGACACCGGCATCGACGACGCCTGCGCGCTGATACAGCTGGCCGGCTGCGACGCCGAGCTGGCCGCCGTGACCACCACCGGCGGCAACGCGACCGCCCGGGAGTGCGCGCTGAACACCCTCGGCATGCTCGAGCTGCTGGGGCTGGGGCACGTGGAGGTGGCCGTCGGGGCGGAGGCGCCGCTGCGCCGGCCACCGGAGACCACGCCGGAGACCCACGGAGAGGGAGGGATCGGCTACGCGCGCGTGCCCCACCTGCCCGAGCGGCTCTCGGGGCGTTCGGCCGTGGAGGTCTGGGTGGAGGAGCTGCGCGCCCACCCCGGCGAGACGACGATCCTCTGCACCGCGCCCCTGACCAACCTCGCCCTGGCCCTGCGCGCCGAACCGCAGCTGCCGGAGCTCGCGGCGGGGATCGTGATCATGGGCGGCTCCTTCTACTATCCGGGCAACACGACGCCCACGGCCGAGTGGAACACGTGGGTGGACCCGGACGCCGCGAAGCAGGTCTACGCGGCCTTCGAAGGGCTGCCGGAGGACCGTCTGCCGCTGGTGTGCTCCCTGGAGACCACCGAGCGGATCGAGTACACGCCGGCCCTGCTGGACGGGCTCCTGGAGGACGCGGGAGGTCGGCCCGTGTGGTGGTCCGTGGACCGCCCACGGCAGGACGGCCCCGTGGCGGACACGGGCCTGCCCGTGCTGGACGTGCTGGCGGACGCGCTCCGGTTCTACTTCGAGTTCCACCACGACTACGACCAGGGCTACGTGGCCCACCTGCACGACCTCTTCGCCGCCCAGGCCGCGGCCGGGGTGGCCGACTACAGCACGGCCACGACCGTGGTCGACGTGGAGGCGGACTCGGACCTGCTGCGCGGCACCACCGTCCACGACGACAGACACATCTGGGGCCGCCGCCCGAACGCACGACGCGTCACGGGCAACGACCCCAGTGCGGTGTTCTCGGCCTTCGCTCAGGCGGCCGCTGTGGCGGTGGAGCGCTCAGTGGGCTCCTCGTAGCGGTAGGTGGGCTCGTGGCGCTTCAGCCAGCGGATGATCAGGAGCGTCAGCGGGACGATCAGGATCTCCACGAGGCACTTGTAGATGTAGCCGGTGACCGTGTAGTTGGCGAGCTCGGCCAGGGAGATCGTGCCGGCGAACGCGACGAGGCAGAACACGAGGGTGTCCAGGAACTCACCGACGAGCGTGGAGAGGATCAGGCGGAGGGCGACGCTGCGCTCCTTCATCCGCTCCTTCATCCGGGAGACGATCTTGGCGTTGACCAGGCTGCCGACGAAGAACCCGGCCAGGCCGGCGAGCGTCAGGCGCAGGGTGGGGGCGAGGGCGTCGTTCCAGGCCTCGAAGCCCTCCACGGGCGTGGTCAGCGCGACGACCTGGTAGGTCAGGGCCGCGACGATCAGCATCAGGAAGCCGATGAAGATCGCCCGGCGGGCCCGGCGGTAGCCGTAGACCTCGGCGAGGATGTCGCCGACGATGTAGGCCAGCGGGAACAGGAACGCGCCGCCGTCGAAGATGAGGGGGCCGCCGCCGTAGAAGAGGTCGCTGAAGACGGGGATGGTGGGTCCGTAGAACAGCTTCGCCGCGGTCACTCCGGACAGGAGCAGCAGGCCGACGAAGATGCCGACGAACAGGTCGTAGTGGCTGTGGGGCACCTCGGCATATTCCGGGGTGCCCTGCCCAGAGGCGGGCCTGTCTGTGGGTTCGGTGGTGGTAGTCACCGGAACATGGAACCAGATTCCGTCCGGATGTGTGAGCCGGGGCCCGCGGGGCTCACCAGCTCAGCGTGATCTCCAGCTCGCTCTGTCCGCCCTGTTCCACCTCGAGCTCCACCTCGAACTCCACCTGGTCCGCCACGGAGACGACGACGTCCCGGCCGCCGTGCTCCACCCGCACCTCGTTCTGGTCCGCCAGCTGGTCCGCGAGCTCCCGGAGCCGGGCCGCGGCCTGCTCCCTGGTCATGGTCTGCTTCTGCTCGTTCTCGAAGAGGTCCTTGCCCATGCCCCGAGAGTAGCCCCACCTGGCGTACAGGTCTCCCCCTCGCCTCCGACGACGGCGCCGCAGCAGCTGTGGGTCGCCGGCATCGCCTCTGGCCGCCCTGTCCGGGCCGGCACGTGCGAGCCTTCATCGACCCCGGCGCGATTCACCGTCGTGGGCGAGCGGAGGGGGACGATCAGGTCCGTGTCAGACGAGCTCACCGTCCCGGGCCACGACCCGGCCGGCACGCACCACCGTGCGATTGCCTGGCCGGTCCATGACCGCCGACGCCGGGTATTCGCCCGGGAGAAGGACGAGGTCGGCCGTCTCCCCCACACCCACGCCACGCGACTCGGATCGGCTCCGGGTCGGATCGATCACCCGCGCTCCTTCGAGTGTCGCGGTCTCCAGCGCACGCTCGATGTCCGAATCACGCCGCAGTCCGTTCGTGAAGGCCAGCTGCCAGGTGCGGTCCAGCATGTCCGTGTTGCCGTAGGGCGACCAGTAGTCGCGCTGCCCGTCCTGTCCCAGGCCGATCCGCACGCCCGCGTCCAGGATCTCGAGCAGCGGCAGCGTCCCCCGTCCGCTGGGCGCCACCGTCGCGAGGGCGATGTCGAGGTCCGCGAGGTCGGCCAGCACCTGCGCGCGCTGGCTCTCGGAGATCCCCGCGAGGAAGAACGCGTGCGCGATCGTCACGCGACCCCGCATGTCGAGAGCACGGACGCGCTCGATGATCTGCTGCGCGCTGAAGAGGCCCAGCTCTGCCGGCTCGTGCAGGTGGATGTCGATCCCGACCCCATGGCGCTCGGCCAGGTCGAAGACGATGTCGAGGTGCTGACGGGGATCCACGTCCAGGGCGCAGGGATCGATGCCGCCCACCAGGTCGACCCCGTTCCGCAGACCTTCCTCGAGGAGCGCAGGGACCCCGGGTTCCAGCAGGAGGCCGGCCTGTGGGAAGGCGACGACCTCGACGCTGGCGCGGTGCGCGTGTGCTTCCTTCGCTGCGAGGACGCCCTCGAGCCGCTCCAGTCTGCAGTCCGCATCGATCTGGCGTAGCTGCGGGCGCGCGTCATGCCGTGCGCGATCGCGCTGCCCAGTGTGTGCGTCGCGCGCTCCGCCACGGACTTCCCGGCGTTCCGCCAGTTGTCGCGGTCATTCTGGATGAAGGACCAGAGATTGCGGCGCTCCACCTCGTTCGGCTCGAACGGAAGTCCTACTCGGGTGGAATCGAGATGGACGTGGACATCGGTGAACGAGGGCAGCAGCAGGCGTCCGGCACCGTCCACGTGCTCAGACTGCACGGTGCGGTCGCCTGAGCCCGCACCGCCGTGCGGCTCGACCGACGTGATGACGCCGTCGGACACGCGCACGTCCACGGGATCGCCGCCCCAGGGACGCACATCGCTGATCAGCAGGTCACCCATTCCGACCGCTTCTCCTCCCCGCACAGAACATCACACATGCATCCTCGCATCCTGCGCCTGTGCGGGGAATCCCACCTGCGCATCGACGGCGTCGCCATGATGGCCAGAACC
>NZ_BCSN01000067.1 GCF_001570885.1 Micrococcus lylae NBRC 15355
GGGCGCACGAGTGAATCTCGCAGCCAGGTGAACGCGTTCGCGAACCCACCCCGGATGAAGGTCACGGCTGCGTCCAGGGTGGCCTTCGCTCCATCCCACGCCGTGGTGATCGCTGTCCTGATCCCCTCCCAGACCGGCTTCACGACTGAATCTCGCAGCCAGGTGAAGGCCGAGGAGAGGGCGCCTCGGATGAACCCGACCAGTGAGTCCCAGACGGCGCGGACGGCGGACCACGCCGTGGATATGGCCGTGCTGATCGCGTTCCAGACCGGGAGTACAACCGAATCCCGCAGCCAGGTGAAGGCGGGGCCGAGGACCTGCCGGAGTGTGGCGACGACCGCGGTGAAGATCCCGGAGATGGCCGCCCAGGCAGTCTGCACGGCGGCCACGATGCCGTTCCAGGCAGGGACGACCCACGTCTGCCACAGCTCAAGGAAGGCCGGGGCGAGCACGTTGCGGACGACCGCGACGAGGAGATCGAAGATCGCCTTCAGCATGCCCCAGGCGAACTGGACCACACCGGAGATCCCGTTCCACACCGGGACGAACACGTTCTGCCACAGCCAGGTGAACACGGGCGCGAGGTAGGTCTGCACGACGCTGACCAGGGACGTCCAGATCCCCTGCAGGACCGTGCCAGCGGTCTGCACGGCGGCCACGATCCCGTTCCACACGGGGATGAAGACGGCGTCGCGCAGCCAGGTGAACACGGGCGCGAGATAGGTCTGCAGGGCCCCGACCAGGGCCGTCCAGATGCCTTGCAGGACCGTGCCAGCGGTCTGCACCGTGGCCACGATCCCGTTCCACACCGGGACGAAGACAGCGTCGCGCAGCCACGTCATGACGGGGCCGAACCCGGTCTGCACGAAGCCGACGATGCCATTCCAGATCGTGGAGATGAGGCCCGCGGCAGCCTGCACGGCGGCCACGATGCCGTTCCACACCGGGACGAAGACGCCCTGCCACAGCCGCACCATGGCTGGGGCGAGCACATCACGTATGAATCCCCACAGGGCCGTCAGCACGGGGAGGATGTAGCTGTTCCAGGCACCGGCAATCGCGGCGACGATCCCGTTCCAGGCCGGCACCACAGCGCCCTGCCAGAAGTGCATGAACGCGGGCACGAGGGTGCCAGTGATCCAGCCGCCGATCGCCTCGAACACGGGGCGGATCACGCCCTCCCAGGCGGCCGCCGCGGCGACCTTGATGCCGTTCCACGCCCCGTCCACGACCTGCCGGAACCAGTCGAACTGCGTGTACGCGTAGATCGCGGCAGCCACCAGGGCGGTCAGCACGGTGATGACCACACCGATCGGGTTCGCGCGCATGACCGCATTCAGCGCAGCCATGCCGCCGGTCAGAGCCGCCTTCGCAGCCGTCACCGCACCCGTCACCGCCGCCCACCCCTTGAACGCGCCCACGAGGACGCCGACCGCGGCGCCCGCGGTGCCCAGGGTGACGGCCAGCAGCCCCACCCAGGAGCTGTTCTGCTGCACCCATCCCCCGAACGTCTGCAGGGCCGGGATCAGGCTGAGCTGGAACCAGTCGTAGACCTCACGCACCTTGCCGGCCAGGGCCTCCATGAAGCCCAGGAGGCCGCCCTGGGTGATGGAGCCGTCTGCGCGGTTCCAGGCGTCCGTGAACGCGCCGACCGCGTCCACGGCCACACCCATCCAGGTGCCGAGGGCGCCGAAGACGGTGGCGCCGAGGGGTTCGAGCCAGACGAGAACGTTGTTCTTGAACAGCTGCCACGCCTCGGCGAAGTCCATCGTCTCCTTGCCGACATCGAGGATCGAGTCGGACGTCTGCCCGGCCGCCTTCGTGAGGTCGTCCAGGTTCACCCGGCCCGAGGCGAGCGCGTCGATGAACTGCGGGGCGCCCTTCGTGCCGAACACCTTGCCGGCGAGCTCGAGCGCGGCTGCCTCGTCCCCGGAGGCGATGAAGCCCTGGATCTCCCCGACGACGCGCTTGAACGCCTCCTGCGGGGCCTCACCGTCCTTGGCGAGGGTCACCATGCCCTTAGACATGGCGGCCATCATCTTATTCGAGTCCAGGCCAGCCTTGTCGAGCTCGCCGGCCAAGACGGCCGTCTCCTCGAAGCTGAAGCCGAGCTGCTTCATGGCCGGAGCGTTCACGCCGACCACGGTGGCCAGGTCATTCATGCCGACGCCGGTGGCCTGGGACACCTGGAATAGGTGGTCCATGGCCCCGACGACGGCCTCACCCTCGATCCCGAACGCGTTGAAAGCGGCGGATGTCTTGGCGATGTCCACGTCCTCGCCGAGGATGCGTCCGGCCTCCAGGTACTGGGAGGCGACGGTCTCAAGGGTGTCCCCGGTGAGGCCCATGCGGGTGTTGATGTCAGCGACAGTGGTGCCGACCTGGTCGAAGGAGGCCGGGACGTTCTGGCCGACGCGCTTGGCGGAGTCCACCAGCCCGTCAAGGGCCTCACCGGAAGCGCCGGTGCCGACGCGGATGGTATCGGTGACGTCGTCGAAGACCTCGCCGACCTTGTACAGAGCGGTCCCGGCTGCGACCCCTGCCACCCCGATGGCCGCGACGCCAGCCACAATCGCAGTGCCGAAGCGCTTGCCCACCTTTTTGCCAGCCCCGTCGGCGTCCTTACCGGCTCCCTTGATCAGGGCCGGCCCGAAGTCCTTGAAGGACGGGAGGACCGGGAGCCAGACTGCCTCGTTTGCCTGGGGCATGGGGGCCTCGCTTCCTGGCCCCGCGGGGGGCCGGTCAGGTGCTGCGCTGCATGGCGGCGTAGGCTTCGTCGGTCAGGGCAGAAAGTCGTTCCATGGACCGACGCTCACGTGCCCGCTCGATGGCCGTGACGGGCACAGTCGGAGGCGGGGGCAGAGTCGTCTTCGCGCCGACCGCGTCGGAGACGCGCTTGAACAGGGCTTCCACGCCGTTGATCAGCCGGTCCAGACGCTGTGCCTCTGGCCCGTACTCGGCGAGGTGTGGGGCGCGGGACGGTTGGGGTTCCCCATGGACTCGCAGATACTGCTCGGCGAGCTCGTCATCCTGGGCCTGGGCGATCGCCAGACGTGAGCGCGGGGGTAGACCGTTGAGGAGGACCTGCAGCCGACGCCAGGTATGGACCCCCCGGAAGAAGTCCAGGAGGTCCACACCGTAGACGTCGAGCAGGTCACACTCGATGCTCTCCCCGTACCTGTCGATCAGCGTGATCAGGTACGGGAGTCGGCTTCCCCCGCCGGCCGGTACCCCTGCTTGATCAGGGCACGGATCTTGCGGGGGTCCTTCTCGAGGATCTTCCCGCCACCGGGGCCGATCAGCTCCACGTCCTCGACCAGATCGAAGAACAGCATCATGTCAGTGATGAGGTTCTCCATGGCCTTGTACCCGGCCTTGGCCAGCAGCGGCTCCACACGGGACCACTGCTCACCGCAGAGCGTGATGAGCATGGCCTGCATATCCCCGGTGCGGTAGGCGCGTGCCCACTGCATCAGGGCGGCACCGGTGGGCGCCTCGATCTTGATGGTTTCCTCGGCCGAGACCGGCAGTTCGAACGGGGCGTGCTCGGCCTCGGCGACGTACTGGTCCCAGGTCTTGAAGGTGGTGTTCTTGGCCATGGTGGTGGGCCTTTCTCGTGGTCGTGTCAGGACTTCTTGGCGGCCGGGGCGGCCTTCTTGGTGTTCTTCGGCATCCAGCCGCGGGCGATGAGGTTCGTCCGCTCGGTGGCGCTCGAGGTGGTCCACTCGCGGCCGTCGGGGTGCACGAGGGTCTCGGTCTTCTGCTCAGCCATCGGTGGCCTCCTGTCTGGTGGGCTAGGGGAAAGGCGGCGCGGGCGGCCCACCAAGAAACCCGCGCCGCCGGTCAGTAGGGGACGGATCAGCCGGCGGTCGGGGACGGGAAGCCCATGGCCTCGTGGTCGAGGCCGGGGCCGGCCCAAATCTCACGCATGGAGGTGCCGACCTTCGGGTCGTTGTAGGCCGAGAGGGTGGCCGGGAACTTCAGCTCGTCCTCCTCAGACCACTTCTGCTCGGCGTTCTCGGTGACCTGCGCTCGCGGCAGCCAGCGGACGACGTAGATCGCATCAGGGCCGTCGCCGTCCTTGCCGATGGCCAGGACACGCCAGTACAGCGGCTGCGGACGAGACGGCTTGTCGATGATCACGTTGCCGTTCGCATCCGAGGACAGGGTGGACAGGTCCACGCCCTTGTCCAACTCGAGGGTGGTGCGCTTGGCCTCCTGCGCGGTGAACTGCAGACCGGTCTGGTCGGACAGGACGTCCCGGCGGGTCGGCTCGGCGTAGCCGTGGGAGGTGACGTCCGAGACCTCCTGGTCGCGGGTCCACGTCGCCCCGTCGGACTTCGTCGTCAGACCCACGGACTCGTAGCCCGGGGGCAGCGCCAGCCCACTGCCGTCCCAGATCGACGTGATCTCCTCATCGGCGTCGTCGTAGCGCTTGACGAAGATCGCCATCTCGAGGATCTTGCGGATGTTCTTCGGGTTGTGCCCCTTGATGGTCTCGAAGCTCGCTCCGGCCATGGGTGCCTCCTAGGCGGTAGGTGCGCCCCCATTGCGGGGGCGGGCGGGTGGATTGGTTGGGGGTTAGTAGGGGCGGAACTGGACGGTGTAGACCGCCACGAAGCGGTGGACGGCCGGGTTGCCCCAGTCCACCCACGACGGAGCCGTCGCGGTGCGGACGGAGTCGAAGAGCAACCCGCCGGCGCGGCGGCCCTGCAGCTCGTGCATGGCCTGCCGGGCCCGCTCCGCGAGCTCACGGGCCGCGCCACGGGATGGGGCGAACGACTCCACGTCGACGGTCGGGGCGTCCGTGAGGCCGTCATCCACTCCGGGGCCGCGGGTGACACGGATGAAGCCGGGCAGGTGTTCCAGGTCGGGTGGCGCCTTGACGGACACGCGGACGCCGAGGGTCTGGGCGAGGTGGGCGACGAGGGCCTTCTCGACGTCGGGCCACATGCGGGTCACCCTCCTTTGGCAGCGCGGCCGAGGATGCGGCGGCGCCCGGTGCGGGACGAGCCCCACTCCTGCTCGACGTTGTCGCCGACGACGTTGACGTACTGGCGGCCTCCCGGGCGGGTGCCAGCCACCGTGGTCACCTGCATGTCCACGTCCTCGGCTGCGGCGAGCGCCTGTGCGCGGGCCGCGATGCCGTTGGCCTTGGCCTGCAGGGCAGGCAGGATCCCAGGGTGGGCCCATGCCTTGGCCATGAGCTCGGGGCCGATGCGGACCTCAGCCACGGACCCTCCCGAGTGCTGCCTTCACGAAGCCCGGGGTGATGAAGCCGCCAGGCTGGCGGCCAGGCTCACCCTCGACCTCGTACCGGATCCCGGCCACGATCACGGCGTCCGCCGCGCCCAGAGGGGCGTCAAGCGGCAGGTAGATCCACAGGCCGTCGATCTGCTGCTCCTGCGCGACCACAGCCTCGGACGAGCCCCGCGGCTCGTACCAGCACGCCCAGGTCTCGCGCCGCGGCTCCGCCGGCACCGGCACGCCGTACTCGTCGTACTCGGTCGACTCGCCGCGCAGCAGGAGCTCACACGTCTCGGTCATCAGCTGCATGGTCAGACCCTTCCGCCGAGCATGTACCGGGACAGGACGGTGTCCGTGGCCGGGTCGATGCCGCCCTCGAGGGTGACGGAGCGGCCGCCGATGGACTCGCTCTTCACACGCCCGCCACCGACGGTGGCGCGGGCGCGGTCGGCGATCAGAGCGAGGAGCTCGTCCGGGCACTCGTCGAAGCCGTGCTGGACGGTGATCGTGACGACGTCGGGCCAGCCTCCGGGCATGAGGAGCACGCCGTCGCCGAGGTCGTAGACGTCGGCCGGGGTGAGGTCCTGGCGGTGCGGGGAGGCGATGGCCTTGACCTGGACGACGCGCAGGGTGCGCAGCACGAGGGTGTCCGAGCCGCCGGTGCGGAGCGTCCACGTGTCCTCGCGCTGCGGGGCGATGTGCCACTCGCACTCGGCCCGGATGGAGCCGACGGCGGCGTCCACCGCCTTCTGTTGGTAGGGGGCGCCCGCGAAGCCGAGCAGGTCAGACGCCTCGATCATGTCGTTGCTCGCGCGGTTCACGTGCGCCTCCTCCCAGGTCAGTCGGCGGTGGTCTCGAACGCCTCGAAGCCGGTGCCGTCAGCCTTGCCGTCAGCGTCGGCCCCGGCGGGGGCCTTGTCCTGCGGAGCAGGGCCCTGCTTGTTCGCCGGCTTCGGGGCGGAGCGGCGCCGGCGGGCGGGCTTCGGGGCCTCCTGCTGGTCAGCCTCGGTGAGGCCGCGGCGCTTGGCGTCATGCTCGGAGAGCAGCAACGTCGTGGCGAACCCGTTCTCGTTGGTGATCTCGTAGGGCTTCAGACCAGCCATGGTGACTTCCTCGGGGTCGTGGTCGTGGGTGGCCCGCCCCGCGGGTGCGGGGCGGGCTGTCAGGGGGCCACCGGTCAGCCGGTGACCGTGGTCTTCACGAACGCGGCCGGGCGGGTCACGCCGAACGCGACGCGCTCCTCGGCCAGGACGGCCACGAGGTTTCGGACGAAGAAGTCCGCGTGCGAGTCCGAGAAGGTCACGGTGGTGTCCTCGCGGTCCCAGAGCACGGCCTTGGAGAAGTCGCCGACCACCGCGGTGCCCGCGGTGATCGTCTCGGACTCCACGATCGGCAGGGACCACAGGGTGCGCGGGCCCATCGTGAACGGGCCGGCGCCGTAGAAACGGCCGCCGGTCTCGCGGGCCAGGTCCACGGTCTCGACGTCCAGCGGGTTCATCAGGACCGCGTTCGGGACCACACGGCCCACGGTGCGGGCCTTCGTGATCGCCTTGCGGACCGAGACGAACACGTCGGTGTCGAAGTCCTGGGACTGGATGCCCGAGGTCGAGAGGATGCCGGTCAGGTTCTCCCCGACGCCGTCACCGGTGAGGATCTGCGCCTCCTCAGCCTCCGCGATGTCCTTGGACAGCTCATCGCGGATCAGGTCCTCCAGCTGCGCCGCGTCCGCGAGCGCCCGCTTGGTGACGGGCACCCACTCGGCGATGGTCTTCACGGAGGTGGAGACGCGCTCGAAGGCCCAGGAGCCCTCGGGCTTGAGGCCGCCGATCACGTTGGTGACGGTGGTGCCGTCGATGGCGGCGGCGGACTGGGCCTCGGGCACGGGCGCGGCCGCGTTGGTGTGCGCGGTCTGGCGGACGTACTCGAGGGTGTCCGAGCCGGTGCGGCGGACGGAGATGAGGTCGCGGATCGTCAGGGGGCGGCGGCCGAGCATCTCGATGATGCCGGTCTGCTCCGGGGTGACGAACGCGCCGGCGGAGGTGCCGGAGGCGCCGGTGAAGAGGGACTTCACGCGGATGGGGTCGGACTTCACCTGGGTGCGGTCCGGGATGCGGACCGTGCCGTCGGAGTTGGTGAAGCCCTTCATCATGGACTTGAACTGCGGGCTCGAGACGACCTCGAGTCCGAGGTTCTTCACGCGCTGGGTGGGGGTGCCGGCGCCCTTCTGCCCTTCGACGTCGTCGACGGCGTAGCCGCCGATCTCCTGGGCCAGGGACTTGGCCTGGTCGAGGACCTCGGCGTCGCGCTTGGCGACCTTGATCTGCTCGAGCAGGTCACGGCCCTTGGCCATGTGCTGGTCGTACTCGGTGCGCTCGGCGTCGGTGAGGGCGCGGCCCTCGCGGTCGGCCTTCTCGGCGGTCTCGCGGGCAGCCTTCGCCGCCGCCTGAGCCGCCTCCTGAAGCTGCTTGAGCTTCGACATGTGTGCCTCCTTGGCATGGGTGCGCCCCGTGGGGCGCGGTTCAGGGGGTGGTCAGCCCAGGACCTCGAGGTCCAGGGCCTGTGCTGCCAGGGCGCGAGCGGACGGCGCGCCGGTGGGCTCCTCCGACTTGACGCGCTGGGCGCCCTCGTCGTTGGCCTTCCCGGTGCCGCTGGCCTGGTCCTGGTCGCTGGTGCCGTCGCCGTTCTCCTGGGCGCCCTCGTCGGGCAGGGAGGACAGGACGGAGTCGATGGCGTCGCGGGCCTCGCGGAGCGAGGTCTCGTTGGCCTTGGAGAGGACGCGGCCGGCCTTGAGGCCGTCCACGATCCCCTTGACGGCCACGACAGAGGTGTCCTGGTTCGCGCCGATGGGCACGAACGAGAACTCGTGGACGCGGAGCTTGCGCAGCTCGTTCGCCTTGCTGCCGTCCTCAAGCTCGACGGCGCCCTCCTCGAGGGTGTCGAAGGCGAAGGAGAGCTGGTTCAGGCGGCGGCCCTTGACGAGCCGGTAGACGTGGGGGCCCTTCGGGGACTCCATGTCGAACGCGCCGTGGACCCGCCACCCGTGCTCGTCCTCGTCCATGTCGATGGCGTAGGCGACGTAGAAGTCAGGGTCGTCCATACGGTGCCCGAACAGGCCCGGCAGGGAGTTGCCCGAGTCCTTCCACTGCTGGATCGTGTCCAGGAAGGCGCCCTTTGCGACGACGTCGCCGTACGAGTCGGGCTCACGGGTGAAGGTGGACGGGTAGACGATGAACTCGCCCTCGGCCAGCCCGTCGTCGGGGCCGGCCTTCACCTCGCCCACGGGGACGGTCTTGATGCGCATGTTGACCTCCTCGGTCAGCGGATGATGACGAGCGAGCACTGGCAGTTGGCCACGTCCTCGGGGTCGCCGGTGAAGCTGCCCGGCCAGGGCATGCCGTTGGAGAAGTCCTCCTCGATCCCGACCTCCTCGCCGTCCAGTGCGGCGTGGGAGGCGCGGGGGTTCCACGAGTTCACGACCCACCGCTTCGTGGCCTTCGGCGCCACCTGCCTCGGGGCCTCAGCCATGCCGAAGCCCACGAACGTGGCGGCCGCGGTCATGGCCGCCTGGTCGGCGCGCGACTCCTCGGCCACGTCGAACACGTGCCCCACCGGGTCGACGTCGTCCTCGTCGTCCTCGTCGTCGTCCGCGAGCGCGGCTTCGATCTGGCGGAGGGTGGCGGCGTTGACCTGGGAGGCGATGCGCTCGGCGACCTTGGCCAGGAATGCCTCGGTGCGGGGGGTGTCGTACTGGTCGGGGTCGAGGCCCATGCCGGTGAGGACGTCACGGGCGGCGGTGGTGGCGAGGTCCGAGCCGGCGTCGAGGAGGTCCTCGGCGAGCTCGGCGTCCCACCGTTTCCCGTCCCACCAGGTGGGGGACTTCGCGCCGGTGGCCGAGGTGATGGCGGCGCGCTGGCGCTTGAAGTGCGCGCGGAACACCTTGACGAGCGGGTCGGTCTCCTCGGCCGGGATGGTGTCCCCGGCCGGGGCCTTCAGCTCGTACTCGATGGGGCCCACGGCCTTCACCCGCGGGGTGTGGCTGGCGCGCTGGTTCTGCGTGCCGGAGTCCGTGGGGGATGCCTGCCCGCCGGTGAGGACGTTCAGGGGCACCACGAGCTCGTCGCCGCCCTCGACGGCCGGCAAGTTCCGCATCGCGCGGGCCTCGTTGCGCGTCAGCCACGGGGCGCCGGTGGAGGTCTGCAGCTGGGCGGCCTGGTCCTCGAACGCGCCGCGCAGCTTCTCCTCGATGTTGAACTCGAGGTACATGTCAGCGGCCTCCGGGCCGAAGTCGTCCAGGAGGTTGGCCGCGAGCGCCTGCTGGATGCGCTGCAGCCAGGGGCCGAGCGTGTCCGTGTAGAGGCTCTTGTGCTGCTCCTTCAGGCTGGCGAACGTGGCCGTCTCCATCAGCCCGATCATGGGCGGGGGGATGTGGTAGGCCGCGGCGACTTCCTGGCGGGTCAGCTTGCGCGACTCGATGTACTGCAGGTCCTTGGCGGACTGCTGGGCGGCGGTGAACTTCATGCCGTCCTCGAGGATCGGCGTGCCGCCGACGTCCGCGCCGGAGCCGGTGTACTGGGCGCGCCAGGCCGCCTTGAAGCGGGCATGCGTGGCCGCGGACCAGGGCGGGGCGCCGGCGGGGCGCTCGATGTAGCCGGAGGCGCGGGCCCCGTTGCGGAAGGTCTGGGCGCGCATGAGCGCGGCCTCGTGTTCCTCGGCGAGAACGGAGCGCAGGGACTCGATCGCGGGGACGCCGCCGAGCTCACCGGCCGGGGAGTAGCCGCCGATGTAGACGACCTGGTCGCGCGTGAAGGTGCGGGTGCCGCGGTTGCCGCGCACGAGGAACTCGGTGGGGCCGGTCCAGTCGTCGCCGGCGGGCTCCCAGATCATCGGCGGGATCCGCACGAGGGCGTGCGGGGCGTCCGAGTCGGTGCCCTTCATCTTGACCGCGAGGTAGCGGTCGAAGATCGCGATGTCCTGGACGAGTGCCTCGACGAACGCGTACCGGTACTGGCCGGGCATGGGCCGGCCGATCAGCTGCGCGAGCGGGTGGTCGGTCACGCGGCGGCGGTCGGCGTCCCCGGCGCGCTCGAACAGGTGCAGGCCGAGGGAGGCGATGTTGCGGGCCAGGAAGTCCGTGACTGTGCGGACGGACCCGTGGGTGCGCCAGATCGCGGCGTAGTCCGACGTGTAGCCGGGGGCGATCTGCAGGGAGCGGGGCACGGAGGTCGTCGGGCGCGCGAGCCCGCGCACCTCACCGTGGCTCACGACGAACGCCATGCGTCACCGCCTCTCAGGTCGTGGGGAACTGCAGGTACGCGACCTGCATGCGGTCGATGACGACCTCCCCGTCAGCCCGGGGCGGGTTGTCGGAGACGCCGTCGTGGATGACGGCCTCGCGCAGGACCAGGAGCGCGCCGTCGCGGCGCACGAGGACACCGTCCACCGCGGTGCCGTCGTGCATGTTCACGACGGCGCGGCGGGCCAGCAGCGGCGCCCACTCGTCGGCGGGCGGCGCCGCCCGCCGAGCGGGGGAGAACCACACGGCACCGAGTGCGGCCGCGGCGGCCAGGATCGACAGGATGAGCGCATACACGGCCACGCGGGGCTCCTTCGGGTCAGACGTACATGAACTCGTCGTCGTAGGAGTCGTCGTCGTACGCCGACCGTCCCTGCGACGGGCCGATGGTGGCCTGCCAGCAGGCCAGGGACGCGGCCTCGAGCGGGGACACGTCCGCGGTGGACGCCTTCCGCCCGATCGCGAACCGGTCACCCACCGGGCGCAGGGCCGCGCCGGCCACCGCGGCGTCGAGCTCGGGCGCCGGCGTGTGCAGCAGCACCCCGTCCGCGACCCGCGAGCGCAGGTTCGCGAACGCGTCGAGGACGTCGGTCGTGGTGGCCACGTGCAGGTTCACGCCCTCGCGCTCGAGGGTGGGGATGAGCATGGCGCCGGGGCCCTTGCCGTCGATCACGACGGGCAGCTCGAAGCGGGCCTGCAGCTCCTTGGCGCGGTCCACGGTCCAGGCGGTGCCCGGCCCGTGCTGGAGCACGCGCGGCCAGACCGCCCCGGTGTCGTCGACGCCGGCACCGACGAGCGCTGCGGTCTTCAGGTCCATGGCCACGGCGATCGCCAGGCCGGTCATGGTCATGTCGGTGGGGCGCTCGACGTCGTCACGGGCGCCCTGCTCCCACTTGCCGGGGCCGAAGATGTCCGAGGTGGAGGGGTCGTCCCACCAGCCCATCCGCTCGCGTCCGAACTCGGCCGGCGGCAGGGCTGCGCGCTCGGCACGCAGGTACTCGACGGTCAGGCCGGTGCCGTTTGGGCGGACGCGGCCGAGCAGGGGGTTTGCGGCCTTCAAGTTCTCGACGTCGTCGAGCTGGCAGCCGTCCCACTTCCCTGGCTCGTGGTCGCACTTCTCGGATGCGCACGCGCGACGCGCGGACGCCCACTCGAAGTAGGCCATGCGCGCCGAGGCGCCGGCGCGGCCACGGTCGCGGATGCCGCGCAGCACATCCGAGTGCGCCGTGCCCGCGGACGACCCGTACACGACCTGCGGGTCCGGGCGGGTCGTCAGGGTCGGCAGCAGCGCGCCCATGTGGTCCGGCTGCAGCGCGAACGCCTCGTCGAGCACGACCTTGTCCCCGGAGAGGCCACGGCCGCCAGCCTTCGTGCGCGCCCGGAACTTCAGACGCGCCCCGGACTTCAGCTCGATCGCCTCGTCACCGTTGGCCCGGTGGACCTTCTTCACGCGCTTCGACAGGAACGAGGACCCGCCGATGAGGATCTCCAGGTCCCGGAACGCCTCCTGCGCCGTCGGGAACTCGTGCGCGGACCAGATCACCAGCTGCTGATCGGTGATGAACAGCCAGCCGAGCACGGCCATCTTCAGCACGCCGGTCTTCATGTTCTGCCGCGGCGCGATCACCGCGGTCTCGAATGCCGTGGACTTCCCGTGCGAGTCCATGCCGAACATCGCGTCCAGCACGAGCCGCTGCTCAGGG
>NZ_BCSN01000068.1 GCF_001570885.1 Micrococcus lylae NBRC 15355
TTCTGCGCGTCGGTTGCCCTGGAACGCAGCGACGGCCATCTGTCTAGGCCCGCCGTCGCCGACGGGCTCGAGCGGCCAACCCGGACGCTGGGGCGGGCAGCCCTCGTGACGCGTCCTGTTCGGCCTTGCACCGGATGGGGTTTACCGAGCCGGCCCCGTCACCGGGGCCGCTGGTGGTCTCTTACACCACCCTTTCACCCTTACCCCCGCTGCGAGCAGCGGAGGCGGTCTTCTCTCTGTGGCACTGGCCTGCGGGTCGCCCCGAGTGGGTGTTGCCCACCATCCAGCCCTGTGGTGCCCGGACGTTCCTCACCCCGCACCGTGGACGGTGCGGGCCGCGGCCGTCCACCGGTCCGTCCCGAGCCGAGAGTCTACCCGCGTGCGGAGCATCACCCCCGCCCACGCGGCCGTCCCCTGCCCGAGGGCGTCCGCACCCCCTAGAATGAGGCCCGTCCGCAGTCAACGACGACGTGGATCGGGTCCAAGCGCCCGCGCTTGCCCGCACCGGCATCCAAGGAAGGACCACCGTGGCAGACAACGCCTCGACCCAGACTCCCGAGTGGAACACCCAGGAGCAGCTCGCCGAGAAGATGGTGCCGCTGCTCGGCACCCTGTACCGCGACAACAACGTGGTGACCAGCATCTACGGCCGCTCCCTCGTCCACCGCGGCGTCATCGACATCATCAAGGCCCACCGCTACGCCCGCCGCGTGGAGAACGAGCCGCTGTCCGTCGAGGCCACCTACCCGCTGGTCGAGGCCATGGCCGCCATGGACCTGGGCGCGGCCACCGTGGACCTCGCCAAGCTTGCCCGCAAGCAGAAGGAGTCCGGCCAGGACGTCCAGTCCTTCCTCGACGCCGAGTTCGCCGACGTCAAGGGCAAGGCTGGCGAGGGCCTCGGCGAGACCCAGGACGTGGTGCTCTACGGCTTCGGCCGCATCGGACGACTGCTGGCCCGCATCCTCCTGTCCCATGCCGGCGGCGGCTCCAAGCTGCGCCTGCGCGCCATCGTGGTCCGCAAGAACTCGGACGACGACCTGATCAAGCGCGCCTCCCTGCTGCGCCGCGACTCCATCCACGGCCCGTTCGACGGCACCATCGTGGTGGACGAGGACCGCAACGTCATCACCGCCAACGGCACCGAGATCCAGGTCATCTACTCGTCCGACCCGACCACGGTCGACTACACCGTGTACGGCATCAAGGACGCCCTGGTCGTCGACAACACCGGCCGCTGGCGCGACGTCGAGGGGCTGTCCCAGCACCTGCAGGCCACCGGCACCAAGAAGGTCCTGCTCACCGCCCCGGGCAAGGGCGACATGAAGAACATCGTGTTCGGCGTGAACTCGGACACCATCGAGGACGCCGACACCATCGTGTCCGCCGCCTCCTGCACCACCAACGGGATCACCCCGGTGCTCAAGGTCGTCAACGACGAGTACGGCATCGACCACGGCCACGTGGAGACCGTGCACGCCTACACCAACGACCAGAACCTCGTGGACAACTTCCACAAGGGTGCCCGCCGAGGCCGGGCCGCCGGCATGAACATGGTGATCACCGAGACCGGAGCCGCCAAGGCCGTGGCCAAGGCCCTGCCGGAGCTGGCCGGCAAGCTCTCCGGCAACGCCATCCGCGTCCCCACTCCGGACGTGTCCATGGCCATCATCAACCTGGCCCTGGACAGGCCGACCTCGGTGGAGGAGCTGAACTCCCGCCTGCAGCGGGAGTCCCTCACCGGTGAGCTGCGCGGCCAGATCGGCTACGTGGACTCCCCGGAGGTCGTGTCCACCGACTTCGTCGGCTCGGACCGCGCCGGTGTGGTGGACGGCCTCGCCACCCTCGTGAACAACGAGGGCAAGAACGCCATCCTCTACGTCTGGTACGACAACGAGTACGGCTACTCGCACCAGGTGGTCCGCGTCGTCGAGAAGATGGCCGGCCAGGACGTGCCGTCCTTCCCGAAGGCCTGACGCCTGAGCGCCTGAACGGCTGACGCGAAGGCCCCGCCCGTCGTCCCGGGCGGGGCCTTCGTCTGTCTGCGGTGAGTCGTCACCGGCGGAGGGCGGCCTGGAGGAGGCCGGCGCCGTCGTCGGGGGAGGGGCCGACGACGGTCGGCTCAGTCCGCCTGTCCGGTCACCTCGTCTGCGTCCACGTCGTCGTGGCCGAAGGGGTCGCGGTCCTCGCCGGGCAGCCAGGTCACGCCCGGGACGTTCATCTTCTCGGCGCGCTGGGTGCGCTTCCACTTCCGGGCCCACCGGCCCCCGAGTCGGTTGACGTAGAGCGTGCCGTTGAGGTGGTCGTACTCGTGCTGCATGATGCGCGCGAACCAGCCGCGGGCCTCGAAGTCGATCGGCTCGCCGTCCACCGTCTGACCGGTCAGGCGCACGTGGTCAGAGCGCTTCAGCGGGTAGGACAGGCCCGGCACGGAGAGGCAGCCCTCGGAGTCCTCGTGGCGGTCAGGCTCCTCCTGCGAGGCCTTGGACAGATAGGTGAGCACCGGGTTGATCACGTGCCCGACGTTCGGGGCGTCGCCGGTGTCGTGGAAGGTCCAGGTGAAGATGCGCAGCCCCACGCCGACCTGCGGGGCGGCCAGGCCGACGCCGCGGGCCGCCTCCTGGGTGACGTACATGTCCTCGATCAGCGTGCGGATCTCGTCGTCGATGACCTCGACCTCGGCGGCGCGCTCGTGCAGGACGGGCTCGCCGTAGACGGTGATGGGACGGATGGAGGGCATGGTGCTGCGCTTCCCGGCCCGGGGTACGGGCCTGCGTGGGTCGGAGAGGGGGGAGTCCCCAGCCTACCGCCGGGGACACCACCACGGCGGTCATTCCGCGGCGAGGGCCTCCAGCGCATCCGGATCCAGCAGCGTCACCCGCGGGCCCTCGAGGGCGATCAGTCCGTCGTCGGCGAGTCGGCGCAGCCCGCGGCTGAACGCCTCTGGGGTGGTGCCCAGCAACGATGCGACGTCCTTCTTCGGCGCGGCCAGCACCACGACGAGCTCGGCCTTGTTCCGGGAGGCGGGCAGGCCGAGCAGATGCCCGGCGATCCGCGCGGTGACCGGCTGACGCTCCCGGGCCAGACGTTGTTCGGCCTCGGCCAGGCGAACGGCCAGCGTCCGCATCACCCGTGCGCCGATGCTCGGATACTCGGCCAGAAGTCGGGTGACCTCGGCATGGGAGAAGGTGCACAGGCGCGTTGCGACCACGGCGCGTGCCCCGTGTCGGGCCGGCTCGCCCGTGAGGAACTCGTGCTCGCCCACGGAGTCGCCGGGCTCGACCATCCGCACCACGCGTTCCCGGCCGGTCGCTGAGCCGAGGGTCAGCGCCAGGCGGCCGCTGTGCACGACGCACAGGCGGTCGGTGCGGTCGCCGGCGAGGTGCAGGGCTTCGCCGGCCTCGAGCACGACCGGCCGCGCCAGGTCCGAGACCCGGCGCAGCTGTTCCAGGTCCAGCCCGGCGAACAGCGGGACCCGTGCCGCGCACGGCTCCGGTTCACCCACGGGGGCGAGGGGAAGGTCGATACGCACGCCATCAGCCTCCCACACGGTGCCTTGACCGTGGTCAAGGCAAGCCCGCCGTCCCCTTCGTAGCGTCAGTGACATCCCCGGAAGGAACGGGGACCCGGACCCGGCACCCGCCCGGTCCGTTCAGCCTCACCGACGGCCGCGCCGGTGACGACCGACTGGAGTGACCATGACCCCCACCACGCACACCCTGCTCCGCGCCGAGGGCTTCAGCTGCCCCTCGTGCGTCCGGAAGATCGAGAAGGCCCTCGACGCCCTGCCCGGCGTGACCGGCGCGCAGGTCCACTTCGAGACCCAGCGCATCGAGGTCGACCACGACCCGCAGACCACCACTGCCCAGGACCTCGTCGAGGCCGTCGCCAAGGTCGGCTACACCGCCCGGCCGTCGGCCTTCTGACACCGCCCCGCCCCCGACGAACGGAGTCCGCCATGTCCATCTCCGCCCCCACGCGACCGGGCCGCACCCGTGCCCGGCTCGCTCTGCCCCGCCGCTGGCGGCGTCCCGTGGTGGCCGGCCTGCTGATCGCCGTCTCGCTCGTGCTGGCGCCCGAGCAGCTGGCCCACGGGACCGGACAGCTCGTGGCGGCGGGCCTGATGCTCGCCGCCGCCGTCGTGGCCGGCCTGCCGATCGCGCGCGACGCGATCGCCGCCCTGCGGGTGAAGACCGTCGGCATCGACCTGCTCGTCGCCACCGCCGCGATCGGCGCGTCTCTGCTCGGCAATTTCTGGGAGGCCGCCGCCGTGACCTTCCTCTTCGCCCTCGGCCACGGCCTCGAGGACGCGACCCTGTCTCAGACTCGCTCGGCGCTCGCGGACCTCGTGTCCACGGCGCCCGAGAACGCCGTCGTCGTGGACGCAGACGGGACGCAGCGCACCGTGCCCGCCCACGAGGTGGCCCCCGGCGCGACCGTCCTCGTCAAGGCCGGCGCCCGGGTGCCCGTGGACGGCGTGGTGCTCACCGGGGCCGGCGCCGTGGACGAGGCATCCATCACGGGCGAGTCCATCCCGGCGGAGAAGACCGACGGCGACGCCGTGTACGCGGGCACCGTGGCCACGGCAGGCCTGCTGCAGGTGGAGGCGCGGGGCGTGGGCGCCGACACCACGCTGGCGCGCATCATCCACCGCGTCGAGGCGGCCCAGGAGGCCCGCGCTCGGACCCAGCGGTTCATGGACCGCTTCTCCCGCTGGTACACCCCGGCGATCATGGTGCTGGCCTTCGCGACCGGTCTGATCACGCGGGACGTCCCCCTGGCCCTGACCCTGCTGGTCATCGGCTGCCCGGGCGCCCTCGTGATCTCCATCCCGGTCGCGATTGTGGCGGGGATCGGCCGCGGCGCCAAGGACGGCGTGCTCATCAAGGGAGGGGAGTTCCTCGAGCGCTCCGCGAAGGTCGACGCCGTCGCCGTCGACAAGACCGGCACCCTCACCTCGGGCACCCCCGAGCTGACAGACGTCGTCGCGTTCGAGCCCGGGGCCGAGGACGAGGTGCTGCGCTGGGCCGCACGGCTCGAGGCGGCCTCGGACCACCCGCTGGCCGCGCCGGTCGTCGCGGCGGGCCGGGACCGCGGCCTGCTGGACGGCTCGCTGGCCACCGATGTGGACGTCGTCCTCGGCCGCGGGCTCACCGGAGAGGTGGACGGCCGCGTCGTCGCCGTGGGCAACGTGGCGCTGCTGCGCGAGCGCGGCGTGGATCCGGCCGCGACCGACCGGGTCGAGACCGTCGCGGCC
The DNA here is from genome assembly GCF_001570885.1 of Micrococcus lylae NBRC 15355. GTDB lineage: Bacteria > Actinomycetota > Actinomycetes > Actinomycetales > Micrococcaceae > Micrococcus > Micrococcus lylae. Next base: position 5,255 of record NZ_BCSN01000068.1, read on the forward strand.
GAGCTGGCGGAGGCGGGCCGGACCCCGGCGGCGGTCGTCGTCGACGGTGTCCCGCTCGGCGTCCTCGGCGTCGCAGACACCGTCCGGCCCGAAGCCGTGGGCATGATCCGGGCGCTGCACGGCATCGGCGTCCGCGAGGTCGTGATGCTGACCGGCGACCAGCCCGGCGTCGCGCAGGCCGTGGCCCGGCAGGTGGGCGTCGACCACGTGCGGGCGGGCCTGCTGCCCCAGGACAAGCTCGAGGCGATCGAGGCCCTGCAGGCCGAGGGCCGCGTCGTCGCGATGGTCGGTGACGGCGTCAACGACGCCCCGGCCCTGGCGACGGCGGACATCGGCGTGGCCATGGGCGCGGCCGGCTCCGGTGTGGCCATCGAGACCGCGGACATCGCCCTGATGGGCGACCGGCTCGAGCGGCTGCCGCAGGCCCTCAATCTGGCTCGGCGCACGGTGCGGGTGATGCGGCAGAACATCGCGATCTCCCTCGTGACCGTCGCGGCCCTGCTGGCCGGCGTCTTCGCCGGCGGCGTCACGATGGCCGTCGGCATGCTCGTGCACGAGGCGTCCGTGCTGCTGGTCATCGTGAACGCGATGCGCCTGCTGCGGCGCCGTGATCAGCCCAGGTCCACGACCTCGACCTTGAGCAGGTCGGCGCCCGTGGCGACCGGCGCCGGGCGGCCGCCCCGCTCGGCGGCGTGAGCGGCGGGCAGGCGCCCGTCCCGCCAGCGCTCCGTCACCGGCCGCCTCGATGCCCGGCCACGCGGGACCGGGCCGGCCCCACGATCACCCGACGGCGCGCAGGGGCACCGCAGCCCGCTCGGGCAGACGAGGAAGGCCCCGGAATCCGCAGGATTCCGGGGCCTTCCGCATGGGGTGAGCGACGGGGATTGAACCCGCGACCTTCTGGACCACAACCAGACGCTCTGCCGACTGAGCTACGCCCACCATGCGTCCCCGAGCGGTGGAGCGCTCGGAGCAGCGCGTTCAACTATACACACACTCGGCAGCCGGTCATGACCATTCCGCGGGTGACACCGCTCACGCATCGATGCGGCGCCAGGTGCGGGGCCGCCGTCTCCGGTCAGGTGCCGGCCTGGCCTTCCCGGGTGACCTCGCGGGAGATCCGGTGGGCCTCGTCGGTGCTCGGCCCGGGCGGGGCGGCCATCACGGCGCGGCGGTAGTAGCGCAGCTCCTGGATGGAGTCGCGGATGTCCCCGAGGGCACGGTGGCCGCCGGTCTTCGCCGGAGCCTGGTAGTAGGCGCGGGGGTACCAGCGGCGGGCCAGCTCCTTGACGGTGGAGACGTCCACGATCCGGTAGTGCAGGTGCTCCACGACCTTCGGCATGGAGGCGGAGAGGAACAGCTTGTCCTGGCCCACCGAGTTGCCGGCGAGCAGGGCCTTGCGCGGCTCCGGCACGCGGGCGGTGATGTACTCCAGCACCTGCGCCGCGGCGTCCTCGAGGGCGAGGCCGGAGTCGAACTCGCGGATGAGCCCCGAGGTGGTGTGCATGTCTCGCACGAACGGGTCCATCTGCGCCAAGGCCTCGGCCGAGGGTCGGATCACGAGGTCGATCCCCTCGTCCAGGATGTTCAGCTCGGAGTCCGTGATCAGCACCGCGACCTCCACGAGGTCGTCGACCACCGGATCCAGGCCGGTCATCTCGCAGTCGATCCAGACCAGCGGGGCGTGGGCGTAGGCGTTCTTCGTCGTCTCGGTCACGGCTCACACCCTACTCTTGCCGCCACCGTCTCCGTGGGAGTCCAGCGTGCTCGAGGGGGCCTCGATGGTAGATTCGTGCCCCGTAGACGCCCGACCCGGACTGCCGGTGGGAACGGGACCCACGTGAGCCCCGCCGCAGGGGTGCCCCGGAGGAGGAGCCGCCACATGAACGTGCCGACGCCGCCCGCGCGCGACGCGAACGCGCCGGAGTATGTGGGCATCGGCGGGTTCCGCGTCGATCCGAAGGTGGGCGGCTGGACCGCGACCCCGCTCGTCGCGGGCACGCTCGGCTCCCTGCTGCTGGTGCTGGGGTCGTTCTCCGTCGGCTGGCTCGCCTCCACCTCCCCGATCAACCGCTGGCAGTGGCTCATCCCGTACCGCACGCAGGAGAGCGGGGTCATGCTCGGCACCGTCCTGCTCACCCTCGGCTGCTGGGTGATGTTCTGGGCCTGGCTGCGGCTGGGCCAGGTGACCCGGCCGTTCGGCCACGGAGCGCTCAGGACGGTGAACGTCGCCACGGTCCTGTGGTGCCTGCCGCAGCTGCTGGCGCTGCCGATCTTCAGCCGTGACATCTTCGCCTATGTGGGGCAGGGGCGGCTCATGGTCGCCGGCCAGGACCCCTACACCGACGGCATCTCCTCCCTCTCCAACTGGTTCCAGCTGGGCACGGACGCCACCTGGGCCAACGACGGCACCCCCTACGGTCCCGTGTTCCTCTGGATCGAGGAGGCGGTCGTGGCCGCGACCGGCCCGGACAACCCGGACCTGGCGATCTTCCTCTTCCGCCTCGCCGCCGTCGCCGGTGTGGTGCTGATCCTCGTCTTCGTCCCCCTGCTGTGCCGAGAGCGTCAGGTCAACGGGGCCTGGGCCGTATGGATCACGGCGGCCAATCCGCTGTTCACGATCTCCTTCGTCGCCTCCGGCCACAACGACGCCCTGATGGTGGGCCTGGCCCTGGCCGGAACCTACTGTGCGCTGCGCGCCGGTAGGCCGCGGCCCGCCGAGGGGCCGGTCATCTCGGCCGCCTGGGGAGTCGGGGCCGTCGTGCTGACCACACTGTCGATCGGCATCAAGCCGATCACCATGGTGCTCCTGCCGTTCATCGCCCTGCTCTGGGCCGGTCCGGCGGCCGGCTGGATACGGCGCTTCGTGATGTGGGGCATCACCGCGGCCCTGGCCTTCGGCATCATGGTCGTCGTCGGCCGGCTGAACGGCTTCGGCTTCGGGTGGCTCGAGGTCATGCTCGGCACCGGCACGGGCACCGTCCCGTGGTCGCCGATCGGCATCCTCAACGACATCACCCAGGGCGTGTTCGGCCTGATGGACTGGGACACCTCCGGTGTGGAGGACACCTACAAGCGGGTGGGCCGCATCATCTCGGTGATCGTCGTTGTGATCCTCATGTTCGTCGGCCGGCAGGACCGGGCCATGGAGCGCATGACGTGGGCCTTCACCGCCCTGGTGGTGTTCTCGCCCATCATCCAGCCCTGGTACCTGCTCTGGCTGCTCCCGTTCTTCGCCGTGATCGGCCTGAGGGACAACTGGCAGATCAAGTGGGTCGTCTTCACCGTGGGCTACTTCCTGGCCTTCGGCGCCTCGGACCAGCTGTTCACCTGGCAGTTCCTGGACATCGCCCAGGACGTCGAGCACCTCTCCCTGCTGGTCTCGGTGATCTGCCTGGGGTGGATCCTCGTGGTCGACCGCAAGACGTCACGCTTCGTGAAGGACGACTGGCACGTGCGCCCGGCGCTGGCGGCCCTGTTCGGCAGCCGATCCGCCGAGCCGCACGAGGTGCAGGGTCGTTCGGGCGACGAACGATGACCTCTGCGCAGCACCCCGGCCCGGTCGGCACGTCCCCGCGGGCCGGCGGCCGGCAGGCACCCGCGCACGAGCCCCCGGCCGGAGGGCTCGGCAGGACGTTGCACCGGCTGCGTCGCCGCCTCTGCCGGCTGGCGGTGGTGGGCTGGTTCCTGCCGTCCCACGACCGTGACCCCTACGCCGCGCTGCGTCAGGGCGTGCTCGCCTCGGTGCTCGTGGTGATCGGCTCCCTCGGCGTGGGATGGATGCCCTCCGTGCCCGCGTCGTTCCTCGCCCGGGTGCGCTCCTTCCAGCTCGTCCGGCTGGACCTGTCCACGGCGCTGCCGTTCGCCCTGGTCCTCGCCGTGGGCTGTCTGCTGCTCGTGCGGTCCTGGCTGCGGCTGGGCCAGCAGGTGTCAGGGTGCTGGGCCACCCACGGGATCGCCGTCCGCCGGGCGGTCTGGTGGTGGACGGTCCCGCTGCTGGTCTGCGTGCCGATCTTCTCGCGGGACGTGTTCTCCTACATCCAGCAGGGTCGGATGGTCTCCGCGGGGCTGGACCCGTACACCGAGGGCGTCTCCCAGCTGCCCGGCTGGTTCATGTACGGCGCGGACTCCATCTGGGCGGAGTCGCCGAGCCCCTACGGGCCGCTGTTCCTCGGCATGGCCGAGGCCATCTGGCGCCTCAGCGCCGGCATCCCGGAGGTCGCGGTCCTCCTGTACCGCACCATCGCCGTGGCCGGGCTGGCACTGTGCCTCTGGGCCGTGCCGCGCCTGGCCGAGGCGGCCGGACGGAACCCGGACTGGGCGGTGTGGCTCGTGGTGGCCAACCCCCTCTTCCTGCTGTACATGGTCGCCGGCGTCCACAACGACGCCCTGATGATCGGCCTCATGCTCGCCGGATTCGTGCTGCTGGTGCGCGAGCCCCGCCGCCGTCTCCCCGCCCTCGCAGGGATCCTGCTCATCGTGCTGTCCGTCGCCATCAAGCCGCTCACGGCGCTCGTGCTGCCCTTCGCGGCCCTGCTGCTGCCGGCCGGCTGGAGGCCTTTCCGGGACGGAACCGGCCTGAGCCTGCGCCGCCGCATCGGCCCCTGGCTCACCACCGGTGCCGCCGCCCTGGCCGTCCTCGCGACGATCGGCGCGGCCACCGGCCTGGGCTTCGGGTGGGTCCAGGCGATGCTCACCAGCGGCGACGCCGCCTTCCCGTATGCGCCCTTCGGACTGCTCGGCCTCGGCTTCGGCGCGCTCGTGGACGTGGTCACCGCCGTGCCCGCCCGGCAGGCCGCCGGCTGGTTCTACACCGCAGGAACGGCGGCGACGCTGGCCTACACGGCCTGGTGTGCCCTGCGTCCCCGCGCCGCCGACCCCATCGCCACCTCCGCCTCGGTGCTGCTCGTGGCCATCGTGCTGGCCCCGATCGTCCAGCCCTGGTACCTGCTCTGGGTGCTGCCCCTGGCGGCCTGCGCGCTGCCGGGACGCAACAACCACCCGCGCTGGCTCGGCTGGGTGAACATCGCCCTGGTCCTCGCCCTCACCGCCGTGGGGGCGGTGGACCAGCTCGCTGTGGCGAACTGGGTGCCGCTGACCGTGGTGCGCCTCTGTACGGCGGTGCTCTGCCTGGCCATGATCGTGTGGCTGGTCTGGCTCGACCCGCACACGCGACGGCTCTTCCCGGGCCGCCGCCGGCAGGCCGAGCTGATCGAACCCGAGGCAGAGCCCACCCCGGCGCACCGCGCCGCCGACGTCGTCCGCCTCGCCCCCGCGATAGCCTCGAACCGGACCGACTCCGGTCCCGCTTCCCGTCCCCTCCCCAGGAGTCCCCAGTGAGCCATTCCGTCGCCGGACAGACCGCCCCGCGGTCGAAGTGGATCGCCATGCTGGTCGGTCTCACGCTGCTGGCCGCCGTCGCGGCGTTCCTGTCCAAACAGTGGTGCCGCCTGAACGGCTGGGGCGTGCCGGATGTGCACCTGCACATGTGCTACTCGGACTTCGCTCAGCTGTACCCCACGCGCGGCCTCGCCGACGGCTACTTCCCGTTCTACACGCCGCTGCCTGAGGACCAGTGGATGGAGTACCCGGCGCTGCTGGCGGTCGTCGCGGGGGTGACGAGCTGGCTCGTGCCGGCAGACGGCTCCGTGGCCGAGCGCACGGTCACCTACTTCGACGTCAACGCGCTCGGGGTGGTGCTGTGCTGGATCGTCGTCGTGGTCGCCACGGCCTTCACCGCAGGCCACCGCTCCAAGGACGCCCTCCTGGTGGCCCTCGCCCCGGGCATCGTGCTGACCTCGATGCTCAACTGGGACCTCTGGGCGGTCATGCTCGCCGCCCTGGCCCTGTGGACCTGGTCGAACGGCCGCACCGTGCTCTCCGGCGTGCTGCTGGGCCTCGGCGCGGCGATGAAGCTCTACCCGCTGTTCTTCCTCGGCGCGATCCTCGTCCTGGCGATCCGCACCCTGAAGCTCGGGAGGTTCTTCACCACCCTCGCCGTGGGCGTGCTCACCTGGCTGGCCGTGAACGTCCCGTTCATGCTCACCGCCTTCGACCAGTGGTCCCGCTTCTACACGTTCTCCGGCGACCGGCCCGTCTCGTTCTCCTCCCTGTGGCTCGCCTTCACCTGGACCGGCTGGTCCGGCGAGACCTTCTCCCTGATCTCCAACGGCCTGTTCGCCCTCTGCTGCGCCGGCGTGGCCTACCTGGGCCTGTCCAGCCGCCACCGTCCGCGGATGGCCCAGCTGTGCCTGCTGATCGTGGCCTCGTTCATCCTGCTCGGCAAGGTGTACTCGCCGCAGTTCGTGATGTGGCTGATCCCGCTCGTCGTGCTCGCCAGCCCGCGCTGGAAGACCTTCTGGGTCTGGCAGGCGATCGAGGTCTACCACTGGGGCGGCGTCTGGATGGAGTCGGCCCGCATCACCTCCTCCGGCGCCTTCGGCCAGGACGCGCTGTGGATCCCGCTCTGGTACGGCTCCGGCATCGTCCTGCACATGGCCGCGGTCATCTGGATCTGCGTGACCGTGGTCAAGGACATCCTCGACCCCGAGCGAGACCCGGTGCGTGCCGGGCTCGCCCCGGACGCCGGGGACGGCCGCTACGCGGACCCGGGCGACGGCGTCTTCGCCGACCACCCGGACCGCTTCCTGCTCCCGCCTGCCGGTCGCGGCCCCGTCCGCACGGAACGCCGGGAGCCCGCGGTGCGCTGACGGGCGGAGGCGCCCACGGGGCCACGCCCACACGCTTCACGACGGCGGTGGCCCACCTCCTGGAGGAGGTGGGCCACC
>NZ_BCSN01000069.1 GCF_001570885.1 Micrococcus lylae NBRC 15355
CGCATGCCTGCCCGCGCCATCGCGGCGGCCAGGTTGACGGTGGTGGTGGTCTTGCCGACGCCGCCCTTCTGATTGGACGTCGTGAACACGCGGGTGCGGTCCGGACGGCTGAGCCGCTGACGCTGCAGGCGATTCCCGGACGCGGCGGCGCCCTTCTTCCCGCCCTTGCCGGACCAGCGCTCACGCAACGCCTTGAATGCGCCGGAGCGCTCCTCGTTCTCCTGGGCCATGCGGTTCATCCTCCCCGGGCGGCCGCACCGCCCTGGACTTCTGGTCTTCGGTCCTCCCGACGGCGGCCGGCCGGCTCAGCGGCGAGCGCGCCGCGGCACGACGCGCACCACGGTGGTCGGCTCCGGGAGCACGTCGCCGCCGACGGTGAGGATCTCCGGTTCTCCACAACTGTACTTGCGCAGCGCCTTGGCGGCAGCGGTGATCTCGTTCGCCGCGCTGCGGCCCTTGATGGCCAGCAGCTCGCCCCCGCCCTTCAGCAGCGGCATGGTCAGCGGCAGCAGGGACTTCAGTGCGGACACGGCACGCGCGGTCACGATGTCCACATCGAGGTTCCCGGCAACCTGCTCGGAACGGCCGCGGATGATGTCCACGTTCTCCAACCCCAGGTCCTCCACGACCATGTCCAGCCAGTCCACCCGCCGCTCGAGCGGCTCGATGAGCAGGAACTGGCAGTCGGGTCGGGCCAGGGCCAGGCACAGGCCCGGCAGGCCGGCCCCGGAGCCCACGTCGGCCACGAGGGCGCCCTCCGGCAACAGGTCCGCCACGATCGCACAGTTCATCACGTGGCGTTCCCACAGCCGTGGGACCTCACGGGGACCGATGAGCCCCCACTCGATGCCTGTGGAGGACAGGTGCTCCACGTAGCGCTCGGCCAACGGCAGGGCGTCGCCGAAGATCTGGTCCGCGGCGGCGCCCAGCTCTGCAGGCAGCGGGGGAGCGGGCTGGGCGACGGCCTCCGGAGCCGGGGCCTTGCCGACCTGTGCCTCCGGGGTGCCTGGACGCGGGTCAGTCATCGGCGGAGATCACCACGTGACGGTGCGGGCCCTCGCCCTCGGACTCCGAGACGAGGCCGGCGTCGGCCACCACGTCGTGGACGATCTTGCGCTCATAGGCACCCATGGGCTCCAGATGCACCGGGCCCTTGCCGTCCTTGACCTCGGCCACGGCCCTGTCGGCGATCGTGCGCAGCTCGGCGCCACGGCGGGTGCGGTACCCGGCCACATCGAGGATCAGGCGGGAGCGGTGGCCTGTGGAGGCGAGCACGGCCAGGCGGACGAGCTCCTGCAGGGACTCGAGGGTCTTGCCGTTGCGGCCGACCAGGTCCTGCAGCGCCTCGTCACCCTCGTCGGCGATGACGGACACGTAGGTGCGGCCGTCACGGACCTCGATGTCGATGTCGCCGTCGAGGTCGGCGATGTCCAGCAGCTCCTCCACGTAGTCGGCCGCGACGTCGCCCTCCTCCTCGAGGCGCTCGGCGGCGGTGGCACGCGGGCGGGCGTCGGCCTGCTCGGACGTCTGCTCCACGGCGACGTCGGCCTGCTCGGACGTCTGCTCCACGGCGACGTCGGCCTGCTCGCCCTGCTGCTCGACGTTCTGAACGTCAGGGGTGTTCTGCTCGCTCATGCTCACTTCTTCCTGCGGTTCTTACGCTGGGGCTGACGGCGCTGGCCGGCACGCTCCACACGCTGGGCCTCCGCCTCCTCACGGGCCTTCTGCTCCTGCAGTGCCTTGCCCACCGGCGGCAGCCCCTTGGCGGCGCGACGCTCGTTGAGCTCACGCTCGGCCAGGGAGCCCGGGGTCGGGTTGTTGCGGATGATCCACCACTGCTGACCCACAGCCCACATGTTCGAGTAGGTCCAGTACAGGAGCACGCCGATCGGGAAGTTGATGCCGCCGATGCCGAAGATCAGGGGCATGCCGTACAGCATGATCTGCTGGGTCTGAGCCATCGGACCGGACAGCTGGCTGTCGGTCATGTTCTTCGTCATCAGCATCTTCTGCATGTAGAACATGAGGCCGGACATCAGCAGGATCAGGAAGATCGCGACGACGATGACGTTCAGGTTGAAATGGGAACCGGTCGAGCCCAGGAAGGTGTCCGACATCTGGGCGCCGAAGATCTCGGAGGACTCGAAGGAGCGGATCTGGTCCGCGGACAGGGCGTGCATGCCCTCGCCGGACTCGGCCGCACCGCGGGCACCGATGAGCACCTGGTAGAGGGCGAAGAAGAACGGCATCTGCACCAGCAGCGGCAGGCACGCGGCGAACGGGTTCGCCTTGTGCTCCTTCATGAGGGCCTGCTGTTCCATCGCCATGGCCTGGCGGGACAGCTGGTCCTTCTTGCCCTTGTACTTGGCCTGCAGCTTCTGCAGCTCCGGCTGCATGGCCTGCATGGCGCGCTGGGCCTTGATCTGCTTCACGAAGATCGGGATCAGCAGGGTGCGGATCAGGATCACGAGAAGCAGGATGGACAATGCCCAGGTCCAGCCCGAGTCCGACGGCATGCCGATGAACCCCAGGACGGTGTGGAAGGCGCCCAGGATCCACGACATCAGCCAGCGGAACGGGAGAAGGATCGCTTCGAAGAAGCCCATGGTGTCAGTCCTCCTGCGGGGGATCTGGTGGGAGGGGAGGGTGGTTCAGGTGGATGATGCGCGGAAGGTCTTCCTCCGCCCAGCATCGGTGCCCGGGAGGCACGGGGTCGATGCCGCCGTCGTTCCAGGGATGGCAGCGTGCGAGCCTGCGGGCCGTCAGCCAGGTCCCCTTCACCGCGCCGTGCACGGTCACGGACTCGAGTCCGTAGGCCGAGCAGCTCGGGAAGAAGCGGCAGACGTCCCCGTACAGGGGCGAGATCAGCAGCCGGTACGCCTTGAGCAGCCAGCCGAGCACGGTCGAGGGCAGTGCGCGCAGCCACCCCCATTCACGGGCCGGCTCGAGCACCACGTAGGGCGACAGCGTGCGGGCCCCGCTCATGCGGCTCCGTCCGCGGTGCACTTGCGGACGGCCTGGCGCAGGGCGCCGGCGAGGTCCTTCTCCAGCGTGGCGTAGTCCGCCTCGGCGGCCGCCGGCAGTGCGCGCACCTGGATGAGCAGGGGCTGTCCCTCCAGAGGGGGACGCCGCATCTGCTCGGCCATGATCGCGCGCAGACGGCGCTTCACCCGGTTGCGCACCACCGCGACTCCGACCGCTTTGGACACGACGAACCCGGCCCGTGGGTGCCGAGGTGTGCTCGGACCCCCGGACCGGGTGTCGTTCGGGTCGGCCGTCGCGGTGACGACCAGGCTCCGGCGCCCTGCGCGGGCGCCGGTCCGCCGGATGTGCTGGAAGTCTGCCGCCGTCCGGACCCGTCGGTCACGAGGCAGCACGACGCTCGCCGGAGCGGCTGCGCCGCGCTCAGGCGGACAGCGCGGCGCGACCCTTGCCGCGGCGGGCAGACAGGATGGCGCGGCCGGCACGGGTGCGCATGCGGGCGCGGAAGCCGTGCTTGCGGGCGCGACGACGGTTGTTGGGCTGGAAAGTGCGCTTGGTCACTGTGATCTCTCCACGTGTTGTGTTGGCGCCGACCGTTGACCTGCGACGCTGCATGCAGGAGGGAAGTCCGGGCGGGGCTTTGACATGAAATCCCCGGCGGGCACGGCACAGCCGTCCCGGGGGACCTGGCTACTCTAGTCACGCCTTCTGCCCCGGTCAAGCGGACGTCGGTGCCCAGCACCGTCCTTCTCCCGGGCCGTCCGGCTCCGCGCGCCGGCCTGCCGCAGACACGCCCGGTCCACAGTTCCCACAGGGCACAGGCGCACGACGGCGGCCCCTCGCCTCCGTCTGTCCACAGCACCTCCCCGAGTTGTCCACCATCTGTGCACAAGCCTGTGGACAACGACTAGACTCGAGCGGAACGTGCATGCCGGCAGGGCCTTCGTCCGGCCGGCATGCCTGTTGCTTCCGCCTTCCGCCCCGGCGCCCGTCCGGTGCACTGAAAGGACTCCTCCGGTGTCTGATCCCGCCGTCTCCGACTCCTGGTCCCAGGTCACCTCCGCCCTGGAGGAGGACTCCCGCGTCACGCCGCGCCAGATGGGGCACGTGTACCTGGCCAGCCCGCAGGGCCTGATCGGCAACACCCTCCTGCTGGCGGTGCCGAACGAGACCACGCGCGAGACGCTGCAGGGACCGCAGGTCTCCGGCGCGCTGACCGACGCGTTGACAGCGGTGTTCGGCCACGAGGTGCTGCTGGCGATCTCGATCGACTCCTCCCTGAACGCCCCCACCCCGCCGCGTTCGGCGGACGCCGCGTCCTCGCGCGCCCAGCTGCCTGCCGAGGACCTGGACGTGGACGCCCGTCGTCCGGCCTCCGAGCGCACCCGCCACCACGAGCCCTCCTCCCCGTCCGCCCACGGCCAGGGTGAAAAGCGCTCCGAGGCGACCGGGCCGTCGTCGTCCGACCGCGGACGCGACGAGCACCGCCAGGACCGCCCGGACAGCCGGCCGGTCGCCGGTGCGGGCGCGCCGACCCCCGGCCCGCCGTCCACGTCCACCGAGACCAGCCGGCTCAACGAGCGGTACCACTTCGACTCGTTCGTGATCGGCTCGTCCAACCGCTTCGCCCACGCAGCCGCCAACGCGGTGGCCGAGGCGCCGGCGAAGGCGTACAACCCGCTGTTCATCTACGGCGAGTCCGGCCTGGGCAAGACCCACCTGCTGCACGCGATCGGGCACTACGCCCGGCGCCTCTACCCGGGCCTGCGGGTGCGGTACGTGAACTCGGAGGAGTTCACCAACGACTTCATCAACTCCATCCGCCACGACGAGGGCGCCTCGTTCAAGCAGGTATACCGCAACGTGGACATCCTGCTGATCGACGACATCCAGTTCCTGGCGGACAAGGAGGCGACGGTCGAGGAGTTCTTCCACACCTTCAACACGCTCTACAACAACAACAAGCAGGTCGTGATCACCTCCGACCTGCCGCCGAAGCAGCTCTCCGGGTTCGAGGAGCGCCTGCGCTCGCGCTTCGAGTGGGGCCTGATCACGGACATCCAGCCGCCGGACCTCGAGACCCGCATCGCCATCCTCCGCAAGAAGGCGGAGGCCGAGGGCCTCTTCGCCCCGCCGGAGGTGCTCGAGTACATCGCCTCCCGGATCTCCACGAACATCCGTGAGCTCGAGGGCGCCCTCATCCGCGTCACCGCGTTCGCGTCCCTGAACCGCCAGGACGTGGACATCCAGCTGGCCGAGCACGTGCTCAAGGACCTCATCACGGACGACGACGTCCACGAGATCACGCCGGAGCTGATCCTCCATGCCACCGCGGAGTACTTCGACCTGACCATGGACGAACTGACCAGCAAGTCCCGCACCCGCACGCTGGTCACCGCCCGCCAGATCGCGATGTACCTGCTGCGCGAGCTGACCGAGATGTCCCTGCCGAAGATCGGCCAGGAGCTGGGTGGCCGCGACCACACCACCGTGATCCACGCCGACCGCAAGATCCGCGAGCTCATGGCCGAGCGCCGCACGATCTACAACCAGGTCACCGAGCTGACCAACGAGATCAAGCGCAAGCAGCGCGGCCACTGACCGGCCGGCCGCCGCGCTCCGGGCCCCGTCGACGTCGTTCGGCGGGGCCCGACGCATGTCCGAGAACCCTGAACCGGCGGTCGAAGGATCGTCCACATTGTCCACCCCTGTGGAGAACTCTGTGGAGAAGGGGTCTGCATGTGGACAGCCGCGAGGGCATGGAATCGGCCCGCCCAGGCCGCTGAGAGGATGATCCGCAGGGTGGGGAACCGGCGCTCCACGGCACTGGGGAATGACACGGATGTCATTCGAATCTCCACACTCGTCCACACATTTCCACAGGCTTCAGGAGCCGAAAACCGCGGAATCATGCGGACGTAGATCACACCTGTGGAGAAGAATGTGGACACGGTCGGGACAAATGACATCGGACTCTGGACAAGTCCGGGCGAGGCTGTGCAGAAGGGGTCGGGGGCCGTCGTCGGGAATCCACGGGACGCCCACACCCCGAACGGAGAGGATCCACCGCCGACCCCACAGGAGGATCGGCACGGATCCTGGGCGAGGACGGGTTCTCCACAGAATCCACACGTGCTGACACTCCTACTCACCCCTGGGAAATCTCTCCGTCGAGCAACATCCAGGCCCCTGCACACCGGCCGGACACCACATGTGCCCTTCCTCCCCGCACAGCCCCATCCCTGACCTGACAGCGAGCGCACGCACCCCCTATGCTGATCAACGCGTCTTCCCACCCGCGCGCCGTTGACCCGTGTGCGCACCGTTCGGACGTAGAATCCCGGCTTCCTCACGGCCGCTGCGGATTCGCCCCCGTGTGTACACCGGCCTGACCGAGAGGCCAGAGAGGCAGTGCAGAGCTCGTGAAGTTCACCGTCGAACGCGACATCCTCACGGATGCCGTCTCCTGGACCGCCCGCTCCCTCTCCCCCCGCCCGCCGGTGCCGGTGCTCTCCGGCCTGCTCATCACCGCCGAGGCCGGCCTCGTCTCCATCGCGAGCTTCGACTACGAGACCTCGGCACGCCTGGACATCGAGGCGGACATCGAGACCGAGGGACAGGTCCTCGTCTCCGGCCGCCTGCTCAACGACATCGTCCGCTCGCTCCCAGCCGCTCCGGTGACGCTCGAGCTGGACGGCGGCAAGGTGCTCGTCACCTGCAAGTCCTCCCGCTTCTCCCTGGCCACCATGCCGGTCGGCGAGTACCCGGCCCTCCCGGAGCTGCCGGAGGTCGCCGGCACCGTGGACGGCGCCGCCTTCGCCCACGCCGTGCACCAGGTCACCGTGGCCGCCTCGAAGGACGACACTCTCCCGATCCTCACGGCCGTGAAGGTCGAGATCGAGGGCGACACGATGACCTTCCTGGCCACCGACCGCTACCGCCTGGCCATGAAGGAGATCACCTGGACCCCGGCCGACCCGTCGGTGTCCACCTCCCTGCTGGTCAAGGCCCGCACCCTCACCGAGGTCGCCAAGTCGCTCGGCGGCGCCGGCAGCCTCGAACTGCGCTTCGCCGAGGGCGTGGACCTGGTCGGCTTCGCCTCCGCCGGCCGCCGCACCACCTCCGTGCTGGTCGACGGCGAGTACCCGAAGATCCGCTCCCTGTTCCCGGAGTCCAGCCCGATCCACGCCACCGTGGACACCGCGGCCCTGGTCGAGGCCTCCCGCCGCGTGGCCCTCGTGGCCGAGCGCAACTCCGCGCTGCGCATGGTCTTCAGCGCCGGCTCCGTCACCCTGGACGCCGGCACCGGGGACGACGCCTCCGCCAACGAGGAGCTGCCCTGCACCCTGGACGGCGAGGAGATCACGGTCGCCTTCAACCCGTCCTACCTGTCCGAGGGGCTGTCCGTGGTGGACCAGCCGCAGGTGCGGTTCTCCTTCACCACCACCCCGAAGCCCGCGCTGCTCACCGGCGTGGCCGAGAAGGACGGCGCCGTCTCCGACTACCGGTACCTGGTGATGCCGGTCCGTCTGACCTGACCGGGACCGGACACCGCCTCACGTGTACCTCTCGCAGCTGACGGTCGCGGACTTCCGCTCGTACCGGTCCGCTCACCTGACCCTGTCCCCCGGCGCCACCGTGCTGGTCGGCGCCAACGGCGTCGGCAAGACGAACCTCGTGGAGGCCGTCGGCTACCTCGGCTCGCACACCTCGCACCGCGTCAGCCAGGACGCCCCGCTGGTCCGCTTCGGCCAGGACCGCGCCAGGATCGGCGCGCGCATCCACCGCGGCTCACGCGCCGTGGCGCTGGAGCTGGAGATCCTGCCGGGCCGCTCCAACCGCGTGGCCGTCAACCGCGGCGCCCCCGTCCGCGCCCGTGAGGGCCTCGGCATCCTGCGCACCGTGGTCTTCGCCCCCGAGGACCTGGTGCTCGTGACCCAGGACCCGGGCGGCCGCCGCCGGTTCCTGGACCAGCTCATGGTCCAGCTGCGCCCCGCCCTCGGCGAGGCCGCCGCGGACTACGAGCGGGTCCTGCGTCAGCGCAACGCCCTGCTCAAGACCGCCCGGCAGCAGGGTCGCTGGGGCCCGGAGGAGGAGGCGACCCTCGCCGTCTGGGACGAGCACCTCTCCATGGCCGGCGCCCGCCTGCTCAACGGCCGGCTCCACGTCCTGCAGCTGCTCGCCGCACCGTTGCGCGAGATGTACGCCGCACTGACCAACGGCTCGAAGCCGGCCACGTTCGCCTACGAGTCCACCGTCCCCGGCGTCTCCGGCACCCACCAGCAGGTGCCGTCCGTCCAACAGATCGCCGCCGCCATGCGGCAGGCCCTCGAGGATGCCCACGAGCAGGAGCGTGCCCGCGCCCTCACCCTGGTGGGGCCGCACCGGGACGAGCTCGCCCTGTTCCTCGGCCCTGCCCCGGCCCGCGGCTTCGCGTCCCACGGCGAGACCTGGTCCCTTGCGCTGGCGCTGCGCCTGGCCAGCTACGACGTGCTCGTCGCCGACGACCCGGACCCCGACGCCCGGCCCGTCCTCATCCTCGACGACGTCTTCGCCGAGCTCGATGCCGCCCGCCGCGGCCGACTGGCCGGCCTCGTCTCGCGCGCCGAGCAGGTGCTGCTCACCGCCGCCGCGGTGGAGGACATCCCGGAGGAGCTGCATGCCGTACGCGTGCTCGTCCGCCAGGACGCGGACGGCTCCGAGACCGTGGCCGAGACCGCGGACCGTCCGCTGCCGGTGGAGGGGGACATCCGCCGGGCCCGGATGGACCCGGAGATTCCCGACGACGGCCCCTCGCCTGCCGCAGAAGGGGGCGCTCGCGATGGCTGACGAGCCGGCGGAGACCTCCACGGGCGTCCCCGGCCAGGACGAGGACCGCCCGGACCTGGCCATGATCCAGCTGCGCCGGGTGCGGGACGCCGCCATGGAGCGCGGCGAGGCCCGCCTCACCGGCCGGCCCGGCCGCTCAGCCGGCAGCCGCACCGAGCAGCGCGTGGCGGAGCTGAAGGCCAAGCGCCGGCGCAGCGGCCCGAAGGCCGACGACCGGGACCCTGCCGTGGTCGGCGACGTCTTCGGCCGCCTCATCCGGGACCGCGGCTGGTCCACCCCGGTGGCCGTCGGCTCCGTGCTCACCCGCTGGGCCGAGCTGGTCGGCCCGGACATCGCCCAGCACTGCCGGCCCGAGAGCTTCGAGAACTCCGTGGTGCGGGTGCGCACGAGCTCCACCGCCTGGGCGACCCAGCTGCGCCTGATGGGACCGATGCTGCTGGCCCGCTTCGACCAGGAGCTCGGCACCGGCGTGGTCACGCGCATCGACGTGGCCGGTCCTCAGGCGCCCAGCTGGAAGAAGGGTCCCCGCAGCGTCCGTGGCCGTGGGCCGCGTGACACCTACGGGTGAGCCTGCCCGAGTCTCCGGGGGCCGGCCGGCGGAGGTGCGTGCCGTCGTCGGGACGACGGGCGGCAGACCCGCCGCGCACCGGAAGGGCCGAGGGCCGAAGTGCCAGGCGGCGCTCTGAGCGCCGATCGGACCCGGAGGCGATACGGCCCCCATACAGAGGGCTGACAGGACCTCCACGGCGGCGTCCACGGCCTGCTGCAGGGCATTCGGAGCCGATCCACCCGCGCAGATTCCGTGGAACGGCACCCGAATCCCGTAGAATGGACCAGAATGCCGCCCTCGGTGCGCCGAGGGCCGTTGCCGCCCGTGTCCGGGCCGATAAACCTACGCGCGCGTACGCACGCGTAGGGCGCGGCTGTGACTCGACGCCCGCGGCGGCAGACGACGTGACGAGACCGAGGAGTCAAGAGCACCCGTGAACGACGCACATTCCGACGCGCCCGCCGAGGATCCTCAGGACGTGACCCCCGCGGAGGCCGTCGAGGCCGCCGCACCGCCACAGACGGCACCGGCCGAGACCAGGGACCGCAAGGTCCCCGGCGACTACGGCGCCTCCGCCATCACCGTGCTGGAGGGCCTCGAGGCCGTCCGCAAGCGCCCGGGAATGTACATCGGCTCCACGGGCCCCCGGGGTCTGCACCACCTCGTGTACGAGGTCGTGGACAACTCCGTGGACGAGGCCATGGCCGGCTACGCCTCCGAGATCACCGTGACCCTCCAGGAGGACGGCGGCGTCCGCGTCGAGGACGACGGCCGCGGCATCCCGGTGGACATGCACCCGACCGAGGGCAGGCCCACCCTCGAGGTGGTCATGACGATCCTCCACGCCGGCGGCAAGTTCGGCGGCGGCGGCTACGCCGTCTCCGGCGGCCTCCACGGCGTCGGCATCTCCGTGGTGAACGCGCTCTCGAAGCGGGTGGACACGGAGGTCCGCCGTCAGGGCCATGTCTGGCGCATGTCCTTCGCCGACGGCGGCGTGCCCCAGGGCGACCTGGTCAAGGGCGAGCAGACCGAGGCCACCGGCACCGTCCAGACGTTCTACGCCGACCCCGAGATCTTCGAGTCGGTCGAGTTCGACTACGAGACGCTGCGTGCCCGGTTCCAGCAGATGGCCTTCCTCAACAAGGGCCTGAAGATCACCCTGGTGGACGAGCGCGAGATCGAGGAGAACCAGGTCCTCGAGGACGAGGTCGTGGCCGAGGGCACCGCCGAGGACGCGTCCACGGACGAGGCCGGCATCGACGTCGACGAGCAGGCGACCCCCAAGCGCCGCGAGGTCACCTACCTCTACGAGAACGGCCTGCTCGACTACGTGGAGCACCTGAACTCGAAGAAGAAGGTCGAGTACATCCACGAGGACGTCATCGCCTTCGAGACCGAGGACACCGACCGCAAGATCGCCCTCGAGATCGCCATGCAGTGGACCACCGCCTACTCCGAGTCGGTCCACACCTACGCCAACGCGATCAACACCCACGAGGGCGGCACCCACGAGGAGGGCTTCCGCGCCGCCCTCACCTCCCTGATCAACCGCTACGCCCGCGAGAAGGAGATCCTCAAGCCCAAGGAGGAG
>NZ_BCSN01000070.1 GCF_001570885.1 Micrococcus lylae NBRC 15355
GGGTGCCCGGCCGCTCCGCGGTGGACGCCGTCGCCTCCTTCGTGGGCTCCTACGCGCTGGGCCTGCTGCTGACCAACCGCATGTACCGCGGGGGCCGCTACACGGCCAAGGAGGGCGCCATCATCGCGGTGGGCTTCTCCACGGTCTCGGCCACCTTCATGGTGATCGTCGCCCGCACGCTGGACCTGATGGGCGTGTGGCTCTGGTACTTCGTGGGCACCCTCGTGGTGACGTTCGCCGTGACCGCGCTGGTGGTGCGCCTGCCGCCGCTGAGCCGCATCCCGGACGAGGTCTACCCCGGAGCGGAGCCACGCCCGGAGCAGCCGGTGACCCATGACCGCTTCGCCGTGGCCCGCCGCGCCGCCGAGCAGACCCTGGCCGAGGCACCGTCACTGCCGAAGAACATCTGGATCAACTTCCGTGACGGCCTGGTGATGGTCATGCAGATCCTGCCGTCCATCATGTCCGTGGGCCTGATCGCGCTGGTGCTGGCCACCTACACTCCGGTGTTCACCTGGGTGGGCCTGGTGTTCTGGCCGTTCTTCTGGATCCTCGGCTTCTCCGATCCGTCGCTGATGGCCACCGCCGCGGCGACCTCGATCGCCGAGATGTTCATCCCGGCCACCCTGCTGGCCGGCAGCGACGACCTCGTGGCCCGCTTCGTGATCGGCGTCGTCTGCGTCTCCGCGATCATCTTCTTCTCCGCCGTGGTCCCTGCCATCCTGGCCACGGACCTGCCGATCAAGCTGTGGCACCTGGTGGTCATCTGGGCCGAGCGCGTGATCCTCACGATCCTGCTCGCCACCCCGCTGGCCCACCTGGTGGCGGCCGTCGCGGTCTGACCGCCGGCCACACCGACCGACGCACGCCCCTGCCCCCTCACCCGGAAGGACCCGCATGACCTCCCACCTGATCACCGACATCGGCGAGCTCACCTGCGTGGACGCCGAGTCCCGCGTGCTGCACGACGCCGCCGTGGTGGTGGAGGACGGCACGATCGCCTGGATCGGCGCCGCCGCCGACGCCCCGGAGGCGGACGGACGCACCTGCGCCGAGGGCCGGGCCGTGCTGCCCGGCTGGGTGGACCCCCACACCCACCTCGTCTTCGACGGGGACCGCTCCGCCGAGTTCGAGGCCCGCATGGCCGGTGAGTCCTACGCCGCCGGCGGCATCGGGGTGACCACCGAGGCCACCCGTGCCGCCTCGGACGAGCGCCTGGCCGAGCTGGTCCGCGGCCGGGTGGCCGACGCGGTGGCCGGAGGAACCACCTACCTGGAGACCAAGACCGGCTACGGGCTCACCGTGGAGGAGGAAGCGCGCCACGCGCGCCTGCTGGCCGGACTGCGCGCGGAGGGCCTCGTGGACGAGGTGACCTTCCTCGGTGCCCACCTCGTCCCCGCGGGACGGCAGGCGGAGGACTACCTCGACGACGTCGTCGGGCCCATGCTCGAGGCCGTGCGGGAGCACGTCGACTGGGTGGACGTGTTCTGCGACCGCGGTGCCTTCGACGGCGACCAGACTCGGCGAGTGTTCGAGGCCGGCCGTGCCGCCGGGCTGGGGCTGCGCCTGCACGGCAACCAGATCGAACACGGGCCCGGCGTCGCCGTGGCCGTGGAGTACGGTGCGGCCTCGGTGGACCACGTCAACCACCTCACAGACGAGGACGTCGCCGCCCTGGCCTCCACCTGGGCCGGCTGGGACGCGGCCGCCCGCGCCGGCGAGCCCGGCACCGTGGCCGGGTGCCTGCCCGCCTGCGACCTGTCCACGCGTGCCCCGCTGGCGCCGGGCCGAGAGCTGCTGGACGCCGGTGTGCCGATCGCCCTGGCCTCCAACTGCAACCCGGGCACCAGCTACACCACCAGCCAGAACTTCAACGTGGGCACCGCCGTGCTGCAGATGCACCTGACCCTGGCCGAGGCCATCGAGGCGGCCACCTACGGCGGAGCGCTGGCGCTGCGGGCCCAGGATCGGGTCGGGAGCATCGAGGTGGGCAAGCGCGCCGACCTGCACATGCTGGACGCGCCCGCCGCCATTCACCTGGCCTACCGCCCCGGCATGCCCCTGACCCACGCGGTCTGGCGCGCGGGCCGTCGCGTGGCCTGACAGCCTCCACCGCGTACGATCACAGCCGGGGCCACCCACCCGTCCGCATGCGAGGCCGCACGCACCCGTCCGGAGCCGGCCTCTCCCTCCGAAACCCCCTGACCCGAGGAGTGCACCGCATGACCACCACCACTGCCGCCAGCGTCACGCTCGGCACGTCCGGCGCCACCCTGGACGACGTCCTCGCCGTGGCCCGCCACGATGCCCGCGTGGTGCTCGCCGACGACGTGCTCGAGACCGTCGGCGCGGTGCGCCGCCACGTCGAAGCGCTGGCCGAGGCCGAGACCCCCACCTACGGCGTCTCCACCGGCTTCGGCGCGCTCGCGGACAAGCACATCCCGCTCGAGTCCCGCGCGCAGCTGCAGAAGTCCCTGATCCGCTCCCACGCCGCCGGCATGGGCCCGGTGGTGGAGCGCGAGGTCGTGCGCGCGCTGATGTTCCTGCGCGCCACCACGCTGGCCTCCGGGCGCACGGGTGTGCGCCCCGTGGTGGTCGAGACGTTCGTGGCCATGCTCAACGCGGGCATCACCCCCGCCGTGCGCGAGTTCGGCTCGCTGGGCTGCTCCGGCGACCTCGCCCCGCTCTCCCACGTGGCCCTGGCGCTGATGGGCGAGGGCGACGTCGTCGGGACGGACGGTGAGCTGCGTCCGGCCGGCGAGGCGCTCGCCGAGGCCGGGATCGAGCCGGTGGAGCTGCGGGAGAAGGAGGGCCTGGCCCTGGTCAACGGCACCGAGGGCATGCTCGGCATGCTGATCATGGCGATGGCCGACCTCGAGGAGCTCGCCGACACCGTGGACCTCACCGCCGCGATGTCCGTGGAGGCGCTGCTCGGCACCGACCGCGTGTTCGTGCCGGAGCTGCACCTGCCGCTGCGCCCCCACCCGGGCCAGGCGAGGTCCGCGGACCGGATGCTGAAGATCCTGGCGGGTTCGCCGATCGTGGCCTCGCACCGCGAAGGCGACTCCCGCGTGCAGGACGCCTACTCGCTGCGCTGCGCCCCGCAGGTGGCCGGCGGCCTGCGCGACACCCTCGCGTACGTGCGCACCGTGGCCGAGCGCGAGCTCGCCGCGACCGTGGACAACCCGGTGGTGCTCGACGACGGCCGGGTGAGCTCGAACGGCAACTTCCACGGGGCGCCCGTGGCCTATGTGCTGGACTTCCTGGCCATCCCGGTGGCGGATGTGGCGAGCATGTCCGAGCGCCGCACCGACCGCATGCTGGACCCGGCCCGCTCGCACGGGCTGCCCGCGTTCCTGGTGGACGACCCGGGCGTGGACTCCGGCATGATGATCGCCCAGTACACGCAGGCCGGGCTCGTCTCGGATATGAAGCGCCTGGCCGTGCCGGCGTCCGTGGACTCCATCCCGTCCTCGGCGATGCAGGAGGACCACGTCTCCATGGGCTGGCACGCCGCCCGCAAGCTGCGCTCAGCCGTGGAGAACTTCCGCCGTGTGCTCGCCGTGGAGCTCGTGGCCGCCGCCCGCGCGATCGAGCTGCGCGCCCCGCTGCAGCCGGCCGCCGCGACCGGCGCCGCCGTCCGTGTGCTCCGTGACGCCGGCGTCCCCGGCCCCGGCCCGGATGAGTACATGGCCCCGCAGCTGGCCGCCGCCGAGCAGGCCCTGCGCGACGGGTCCGTGCTGGCCGCCGTGGCGGAGGCCCTCGCGGGCGTGTCCGCCGAGGCCGAGCCGCAGGACCTGGCCGAGGAGTCCGCGGGCGCCGAGGCCGAGGGGCACTGAGGGGGCAGAAAGCCCCGTCTCTCGCGTTGTGCTCACGACTCGCCGTCTGCCATTCGGGCGCGCGGCGAGTCGTGAACACAACAGGGGGTGGGAAAGTGGGCTAGCGCGTCATCACGTGAGCAGCCCGTTCTCGGCAGCCCACTGCCGGAACCCGCCTGGACCGAAGGGGAGTCGGTACTCACTCGCCAGGAGATCGTCGGCGAGGCTCTCGACCAGGAAGACGGTCAGCTTGTCCGCACGGATCGCCTCGCAAAGGAGCCCGAGGGTACCCGTGCAGTCAAGCTTCTCGTTCTTGGCCAACACGCGGGGTACGTTGTCGTCGATCACGATGCGATGTCCACGTGTTCGGCCGAGCGCGAGGACCCCGCATTCGCCCCGATTCCTTCCGCCGTCCACGAGGTGCTCCTCGTACCGGGCGAACGCGGCCAGGTATTCCAGGTCGTCGCTGCGGTCCACCGTGATCCAGTCGGCGTCGAGGATCTGGCGGAGCGCAGCATGCTGATGCTGCTGGTCCTTGATCTCCCGCTCCACGCTCTCCGGGATCACGATGCGCCCGCCGGTCAAGAACTTGAGCACGCCGAGCCACCCGTTCAGGGTGAAATGACGCAGTGGCCCCGTGTCGAACACGTGGGTCACCGGGCCTTCCGTCACGAGACGTACTCCCAGATCTCCTGCTCTTGGCGCGGGGGAAGCTCGGGGAGGTCCGCATCTGTGAAAGTGCCGCCGAGGAGTCCGAGCGCACGGTCGCGCGAGATCTTCTCGGCCTCGAAGAGTGCCAGGACGTGTTTCTGATAGGTCCGGGGCTGTGTGAGGCCCTCCAGCTCATGGGAGGGGTAGAGGTCGTGCGTGACGATGTCCGTCTGCGTGGTCTGCACGGCGCGGATGTCATTCGCCGTCGAGGCGTCCACGAGGTCGAGGTCCTGAAGCCGGCGCGCCAAAGTCGACATGTCGACGAGGTAGGACCCCGCAATCGTCACAGCGGCCGTGCGGGTGCCGTTCGCGGTCACGGCACGCGGCCAGACTGACGCCATGGCGGTGGCCGGCAGGAGGAAGGCTCGAGCGAACCGATCGATGCGCCCCTCGATGTCCGGGCCGGTGTGGGCGGTGCGCCAGTCCACGGTGTACTCGTCCGCGAGGAGGTAGTGCCCGAATTCGTGGACCGCGGAAAGGCGGCGCCGTCCGACTTTCGGCGCGGAATTCACGATGGCCACCCCGCCTTCTTCCAGAAGGACGGACCCCGCATCGGCGGCGTCAGCTCCGAAGTCCTGCGAGAACAGGAGCAGACCCGCGGTGGCCAGGTGATCCTGGAGATTCTTGGCCGGCTCATCCGGACCGTATCCTGCCTCCGCGCGGGCGCGGGCGGCCATGCCCTCCACGGCCTCCGTAGACGTGGGAGGCTCCCACGGCTCCCGCGTGGCGAGGCCCTGGATGGGACGCAGGCCGTGCAGGAACTCGACGGCGGCAGCCAGCTCGGTCAGCAGGTGGTCCACGGCGGACTCGGTGGCGTCCAACCCCTGGGCGGAGCGATGGGAGACGATCGACGGGGCAGGGTCAGTGAAGAACGACTGCATCCGGGCCTGCAACGCGTCCGCGATCGCTGCCAGCTCGAGGGCGGTGACCTTGCGCTGGCCGCCCTCGATCCGATTGACCATGGTCCGGTCGAGTCCTACAGCCTCGGCCAGCGCCTGTTGCGAGAGTCCGCGGCGCTCTCGGGCGGCACGCAGACGTGATCCGAGGGCTTGAGCGGTAGTGAGAGCCATGTGTGCGATTCTCGCACACCACGGATGGCCACGGAACCCCGGTGCCCTACGCTGTTCGGGTGATCACCGGAGACCTCAAGACCAAGGTGGACCGCGTCTGGAACACGTTCTGGACGGGCGGCATTTCGAATCCCCTGGAGGTCATCGAGCAGATGACCTACCTGCTGTTCCTGCGCCGGCTAGACGAGCTGCATACCGCCCAGGAGAAGCGCGCCGCCTTTATGAATGGGCCCATCGAGGACCCGAAGTTCACGCCGGAGCAGGATCACCTACGCTGGTCTCGCTTCAGGGAGCTGGACCCGGACACCATGTTTCTCACGGTGTCCGACGCGGTGTTCCCGTTCCTGCGGGAGTACGGCCGCCAGGTGGGCGGGGAGGACTCCACGTACTCGGCGCACATGAAAGACGCCCGCTTCACCATCCCCAACGCGGGCCTGCTGGCCACGGTGGTGGACCTGGTGGACCAGCTTCCCATGGCGGACCGGGACACGAACGGGGACCTTTACGAGTACCTGCTCTCCAAGCTGGCCTCCTCCGGCGTGAACGGCCAGTTCCGCACCCCACGGCACATCATCGACCTGATGGTGCGGATGGTGGCGCCGACGCCGGCGGACGAGATCTGCGATCCGGCGTGCGGCACCGCGGGCTTCCTGGTGGAGGCGTCCGAGTTCATCCGGGAGGCACATCCGCAGGCGCTGGTGGACGACCAGCAGCGGGAGCACTTCCACCGCTCCATGTTCCACGGCTACGACTTCGACTCCACGATGCTGCGGATCGGCTCCATGAACATGCTGCTGCACGGCGTGGAGTCCCCCGACATCCGCTACCGGGACTCGCTCTCCGAGGGGGCCGCCGGGGACTCGGAGAAGTACACGCTGATCCTGGCGAATCCCCCGTTCACGGGCTCTCTGGACTATGACTCCACGGCGGCGGACCTTCAGCGTGTGGTGAAGACCAAGAAGACCGAGCTGCTGTTCATGGCCCTGTTCCTGCGGCTGCTCAAGCCCGGTGGCCGGGCGGCGGTGATCGTGCCGGACGGCGTGCTCTTCGGCTCCACCAAGGCGCACAAGGAGATCCGGCGGATCCTGGTGGAGGAGCACCTGCTGGAGGCGGTGGTGAAGCTCCCCTCCGGTGTGTTCAAGCCGTACGCGGGGGTCTCGACGGCAGTGCTCTTCTTCACGAAGACGGGCACCGGGGGCACGGAAGACGTGTGGTTCTACGATGTCCGTGCGGACGGGTTCTCTCTGGACGACAAGCGGAACCCGGTGGCGGACAACGATCTGCCGGACGTGCTCCGGCGGTGGCGGAGCCGCGACGAGGAAGCGGGCCGGGCCCGCACGGACCAGTCCTTCCTGGTGCCCAAGCAGGAGATCGTGGACAACGACTACGACCTCTCCCTGAACCGGTACAAGGAGATCGAGGTGGAGGAGGTCGAACACCGGGACCCGCTGGAGATCATCGCGGAACTGGAACAGCTCGACGACGAGATCCGCGCGGGCCTGGCCGAGCTCAAGGAGATGTTGCGGTGAAGCCCGGCTGGACGACGGTGGCCTTAGGAGACGTGGCGGAGGTCGTCATGGGGCAGGCACCCCCCGGGTCGAGCTACAACTCATCGGGGGAGGGTCTCGGACTGATCGCTGGTGCCGGAGATTTCAAAGGCGGGCAGATTGTCCCGTCGAAGTTCACGTCAGCTCCAGGGAAAATCTCCAGAGTGGGGGACATTGTCCTGAGTATCAGGGCGTCCATCGGGGCGAAAGTGGTAGCCGATGACAAGTATTGCCTAGGACGAGGTGTGGCCGGCATCCGGGCGACCCAGGCCATCGACACGCGATACCTGTGGCATGTGATGTCATGGGTGGAACCGGACCTTCGTTCCAAGGGGCGAGGAGCCACGTTCCTCCAGGTCAATCGCAAAGATGTAGCGGGTTTGCTACTCCCTCTCCCGCCGCTTGACGAGCAACGCCGCATTGCCGCGATTCTTGACGTTGCCAAGAGGGTCATCGCTTCCATGGGCAAGTCGGCGGTTGCGGAGGGTGCCGTCCGGGATTCCGCTCTTAGGACACTGATCAGCAACTCTACTGCCACCGTTGCCCTGGGTGATCAGCTGGATTTCCTTACTAGTGGTCCGCGCGGGTGGGGGAAATTTACGACGCCAGATGGATTTCCTTTCATTCGTATTCAAAATATCGGCAGGGGGCGGATTGAGCTTGATGGATTGGCTCGAGTGACCCCACCGGAGGGGGCTGAAGAGAGGCGCGTTCGTGTTCAGCGGGATGATGTCTTGCTAAGCATCACGGCGGATCTCGGGCGAGCTGGGATCGTTCGGGATGAACTCATTGATGGGTATATTAGTCAGCACCTGGCGATATTGCGCACGCGGTCACTTGACCCGCACTTCCTCGCAGCGTTTCTGGAGTCTCCCGAAGGCGTGCGTCAAATGCGGGGTGCGAATCGAGGTCAGACAAAAGATGGGCTGAATTTCGACGCAATTCGCGGGCTGAGAATACCGGTCATCTCGACGGAGAAGCAAAGTGAATTTCGGCGTTTTTGTGAGCAGGTCGAAGAACTGCGAGTACGGCGGTCAGCTCGGCAACATCGTGCTCGGGGCCTCTTCGCCTCCCTCCAGTCCCGTGCCTTCCGGGGCGAACTCTGAGAAACTGAGCATCGCCTGGGATGAGGCGGGACACGAACGGGAAAGGGTCACGGCCATGAGCAGCAACTTCGACTTCCTGGCCACCGTGTGGCCGAAGGTCTTCGAGAACGCCTCGCGTGCGGAGTCCTACCTGCACACGGATCCCCGCTCGGCCTGCTTCTACGCCCGGCGCACCGCAGAACTCGTGGTCGAGGGCATCTACCGGCTCCGGGGCCTCCCCGAGCCCTATAAGGCCGACCTCGCGGCCCGGATCAACGCGGACGCCTTCCTGCACGAGGCGGAGCCGCGGATCGTGAGCAAGCTGAACGTGATCCGGCAGCGCGGCAACGATGCCGTGCACCAGCTCAAGGAGGTCGACCCGCGCACGGCCGCCTTCGTTCTCGAGGAGCTCCACCACGTGCTCCTATGGGCCGCCTTCCGGCACTCCACCGCCGCCGCATCGCTGGACATGCAGGCCCGCTTTGACCCCTCCCTCGCACCTCAGGCTGCCCCGCTCACCCTGGACGAGGTGGTCCGGCTCAATGCCCTCTTCGAGCAGAAGGACGCCGAGGCCGCAGCGGCACTCGCCGCTTCCGAACAGGCCCGCGAGGACCTCGAGGCCGAGCTCGCCGCCGCCCGTCAGGCGCTGGCCGAGGCCAAGGCCGCGCGGTCCGCCGCCGCCGTCGACCCACGCGACTACACCGAGAACCAGACCCGCGACCTCTTCATCGACCAGCTGCTCAACGAGGCCGGCTGGCCGCTCTCCAGTCCCCGCGACCGGGAGTTCCCCGTCACAGGAATGCCCACCCCCACCGGGGACGGGTACGTGGACTACGTGCTGTGGGGCGCCGACGGCCTTCCCCTTGCCCTCGTCGAGGCCAAGCGGACCACCGCCAGCGTGCAGCTCGGCCAGGACCAGGCCGCGCGCTACGCCGACGCCCTCCAGGCGCGCTTCGGCCGCCGCCCCGTGATCTTCTACACCAACGGCGTGGAGCACTACCTCTGGGACGACGCAGCCGGCTACCCGCCCCGCCAGGTGCGCGGTTTCTACACATGCAGCCAGCTCGAGACCCTCATCCGCCGACGCCACGTGCGCCGGCCGCTCGCCCAGACCCCCGTCAACGCGGAGATCGCCGGGCGCCCCTACCAGGAGCGGGCCATCCGAGCCATCGGCGAAGCCTTCGAGAACAAGCGCCGCGCCGCGCTGCTGGTCATGGCCACCGGCACCGGGAAGACGCGCACCGCCGTCGCCCTCGTCGACCAGCTCGCCCGCGCCGGCTGGGTCAAACGGGTGTTGTTCCTCGCCGACCGCACCACGCTGGTGAAGCAGGCCGCCGACGCCTTCGTGGAGAACGGCTTCGAGGGGACCACCGTCAACCTCCTCAAGAACCGCCACGGGGAGGGCCGGGTCTACGCGTCTACGTACCCCACCATGCTCAACCTCATCCAGGAGTCGAACCGGGAGGGCGCTCGCTTCGGCCCCGGCTACTTCGACCTGGTGATCGTGGACGAGGCCCACCGCTCCGTGTACGCGAAGTACGGCGAGATCTTTCGCCACTTCGACGCCCTCCTCGTCGGCCTCACGGCCACGCCCAAGGACGAGATCGACCGGAACACCTACGCACTCTTCGGGCTCGAGGCGGGGGTCCCCACGGACGCCTACAGCCTCGAGGAGGCCGTGGCGGACGGGTACCTGGTGCCCCCGCACGGCGTCTCCGTGGGCACGGGCTTCCTCCGCGAGGGCATCCGGTACGACGACCTCCCGGACGAGGAGCAGGAGGTCTGGGACGCGCTGGACTGGGGCGAGGACGGGGAGATCCCCGAGGAAGTGACCAGCGAGGAGATCAACCGCTTCCTCTTCAACGCGGACACCGTGGACCAGGTCCTCGGCGTGCTCATGGAGCACGGCCACAAGGTGGCCGACGGCGAGCGGATCGGCAAGACCATCGTCTTCGCCAAGAACCAGGCCCACGCGGACTTCATCAAGGAGCGCTTCGACGCCCAGTGGCCCGAGCTCGGCGGCACGCACGCCCAGGTCATCACCCACGGCAGCCGCTACGCGGAGACCCTGATCGACGAGTTCAAGACGCCGAGCAAGGCGCCGCACATCGCCATCAGCGTGGACATGCTGGACACCGGCGTGGACGTACCCGACGTGGTGAACCTCGTGTTCTTCAAGCTCCTGCGCTCGAAGACCAAGTTCTGGCAGATGATCGGCCGCGGCACCCGCCTGCGCCCGGACCTCTACGGGCCGGGGCGGGACAAGGAGGACTTCCTGGTCTTCGACGTCTGCCAGAACCTCGAGTTCTTCAACCAAGACCTTCCCGAGTCCGCCGGCTCCACGCAGAAGTCCCTCAGCCAACGGCTCTTCGAGGACCGCCTCGAGCTCGTCGTCGCTCTCGACGAGGGGAGCGCCGGCGCGGAGACGGGCGACGATGCCGCGCAGGAAGGCCACCCGGTGCGGAAGGCGGCCGCAGACGAACTCCGCGACGCCGTGCGCCGCTTGACGCTCGACAACGTGCTGGTGCGCCCGCACCGTCGCGAGCTGGAGGAGTTCCAGCAGGACGACGCCTGGGCCCGGCTCAGCAGG
>NZ_BCSN01000071.1 GCF_001570885.1 Micrococcus lylae NBRC 15355
CGCCGAAACAACATCCGCGGACAGATCATCGACTCAAGCGAGCCCAACGTCCGTAAAGAGAGGACGCGCTTCCGAGGGGCCCATGTTGTCGAGTGCTTCGTACTGAAGGAGGGTGTGGTGGTCGCGCGCGACCGCATCGATGTGCCGATCAGTAATACGAGCGACCACTAAAGGTACTGCCCCCTACCGGCACCAGGTGCTCGACACTACGTGGCCGCACCTCTCGGTTCCCCCAGCCTCACCTGACTAAAGCAACGGCAGGAAGCCTCACGCCATAGCGGTCGTTTGTGGCGACCACTCCTGCAAGGCACCGGGCGCGGCGCTTCGGGCGTCGTCTGCCTGCCACATGACTTGTCATAATCAACCCGCCACAACGGGCAGACGGTGTTGATGCTCATCAGCATCGGCTACGCGCACGTCTCTTTCAAGCGCGGGCGTTGATGCGACGTGGGTGTAGGTGCCGTGGCGCCTACACCCACGCCTCGCAGTCCCTGGAGGTCTGCCACTCGACCTCCAGGCTCGCGTCCGTGCTCGACACGAGCACCCGCACGCTCGGCTCTGCCGGAGTGGAAGACGTCGTCACCACCTCAGCGGTGACCTTCGACGGCGTCCGCCGAGCCGCCAGGCCCACGGGATTCGACACGGCCACCTCGTCCCCGTCGCCGTTGAGCACACGGGCGCGTAGGTACTGCACGCCTTCTTCAGGCCGTTCGAGAGTGTCCTGTTCTCGGGTGGTACCAGCCCAGGCCGTGAAGTCGTCCTCGTCGTAGTCCAACGTGAACGCCGGACGGTCCCCGTACGCCTCGGGTTCCTTGTGCATCCCGATCTTCGCGCAGCCTGCCTCGTCCACCATGCGGCGCAGACGCGCGGTGAGCATTTCCACGTGGGGGTGCCACATCATCATCGGCCCCAGCCCCGGAGCCTGTTCTTCCCAGACCTTGTACTCCATGCACATGGCCGCGTACAGCTCGGCGGTGAGGTCCGAGTGCTTGTACCAGCAGGGCGGTACTACCGAGGTCACCAGCCGGTACTCGGCCACGAACCAGTCCACCCAGCGGCGCAGCGTGTTCCACGCCTCCCACTGGTGCTCGGCCTCGATCTCCCGCCACCGCGTGCCCATCCACACCGGCGGACCCTCGCCCGCGAGTTCCGCGGCGACCTCCGGGTCGACGTAGGGCAGCGGAGTCCCCGTCTGTCCGTCGTCATCGGCGGCCGCCGGCCCCTCCCAGTCCGTGGGCTCGTCGTCTTCAACCCAGGGCGATGCCATCAGTTCCGTCCTTCCCTCGTGTACCGGCGTGCTGGCCCGCCCAACAGCCTCTCGAGCCGGGCGAACAGCTCCTCAACGGCCTCGCGCCCGCCTGCCCCGGTCGAGCGCATGTAGCGATGCGCGGCGTCCTCGCATGTACCGCACAACCACACCCCGATCCCGCCGGCGGCACGACACTCGGCGCGGTCCAGGTATCGTCCATCGGTGCAGTGCCACCTCGTGGAGACGGTCCGCTGGCAGACATGGCACCGTGCACCCCCGCCGTCGCTCATGCCTGCCTCTGCCGGATCATCCTGGCCACGATCACGACCGTCGCCCGCCTGCGGTCCCATCCAAAGAACTCCTTCTTGCCGTCCATGATCTGATGCACCCGCTGGTGATGGTCCCGGCACAACGGCATCAGGTCGTTGTGCGCTTCACGGGCCTGCCACCGGCCCTCCTCGTCCTGGCCCACGCCCTTGTACGAGACGTGGTGTAGGTCCAGGGTCCCGGCCTGGGTCAGCGTGATCCCGCAGACCTGGCAGGCCGGCTCTTGGCCGGCCTGCCGGCAGTCCGCGAACCACCGCACCCGCCTGTACCCCCACGCCTGGGACCGCAGGTACCGCTTGTACTCGGCCGAGCCGGTGCGGTGCAGCCCGAACCTGCCCATGCCCTCACCGCACAGGGATCGCCGGGGCCGTCTCCGGCACCGGGTCCAACGCCGCCACGGAGTCCTCGGCCCGGTCCGCGTCGGTCGGTGTGGACGGGGCCGGGTCCTTGGACTACAGCTCGGCCAGCAGCGCCTTCGAGTACCGCCCCGCGGCCTCCTTGATCTGCTTGCCGTCCTTGCGGTCCCACCAACGGGTCATCTGCATCAGGATCGGACGCCCGTTGCGGTTCAGCAGGATCCCCCACCCGAACGGCAGCCGACGCAGCTCCGTGACCGAGACCACCTCGGTGTCGTGGATCTGTTCGGAGACCGAGGTGTTGTCCTTGCCGCGAGACTTCGAAGTCCGCGCGATCGCGTCCAACACGGGCGACAGTGGCGGGCCCAACTAGCTCCCGCGGCCCGGTCGTCCTCCAGGCACGACGAAGCCCCCACACCGAGCTCGTCGGTGCAGGGGCTTCGGAAGCTTCTGCTCTGCTCCCCCGACTGGATTCGAACCAGTAACCCTTCGATTAACAGTCGAATGCTCTGCCGTTGAGCTACGGGGGAATGTCTCCCAGGCGACCTCCAGGTCATCTGGACAACGGAGACTATCTTACAAGCCCTCCCGTGCACATGCCAAATCGGCGTGATCGCGGGCTTCGGGTTCCCCAGCGCAACGTGCTCACACTGTTCTCATGATCGTCCCGTTTCATGAAACACAAGATCGACGGACGATCTGCCCCGGATTGGAAAGCGAGTCACACCATGCAGAAGACCCTCACCCAGAAGCTCACCCTCACCGGCACCGGCATCCTGGCCGTGCTCGCCCTCTCTGCCTGCGGCGCTTCCGGCGACTCCGAGGCCGGCGACTCGATCGAGCTGCAGGACAACCAGTCCTCCTCGGCTCCTGCCCAGGCCGACTCCTCGGGCGACGCCGATGACGACGCCTCAGACAACGCCGATGACAAGGACGACGCCTCCTCGGCTCCCTCCGCCGCCTCGGCCGCCTCGAGTTCCTCCGCCGGTTCCTCCGCCGCCGGCACCGATCCGGCCTTCGACGCGATCGACGCTGTGAAGGGCACAGCCGCCGACGCGATCGTGCTCTCCC
This sequence comes from Micrococcus lylae NBRC 15355, assembly GCF_001570885.1. Taxonomy (GTDB): domain Bacteria; phylum Actinomycetota; class Actinomycetes; order Actinomycetales; family Micrococcaceae; genus Micrococcus; species Micrococcus lylae. The sequence goes on from NZ_BCSN01000071.1 coordinate 3,004, forward strand.
TGGACCGCGATGACGACGACACCATGTGGGACGTCGAGGCCGTGGAGGGCGAGGAGACCGTGGAGTACGACGTCACCCAGGACGGCGAGGTCACCGAGACCGAGCGTAAGACGGACAAGGACGACGCGGACAAGGCCAACCGCGCCGAGGTCTCCATCGACGACGCCATCAGCACCGCCCTCGAGGGCCGCGACGGCCAGACCGTGGACGATGTGGAACTGGACGAGGAGGACGGCACCCTCGTGTGGGAGATCGACTTCGACGACGCCGACGGCAACGATGCCGACAAGGTCTACGTGGACGCCGTCACCGGCGACATCGTGAAGGGCTGATCCTCCTCGGGACGCCGTTCGCCTGTGCGCGGTCCGGTGCCTTCCGGCAGGAAGGTGCCGGACCGTCGTCGTTCTGGGTGACTGGGTGACGTCAGCGGCGCGAACCCGACGCTCGCCCGAACGAAAGCGTCGCGGGACTCGACCGCTTCCCGAACGAAAGGCCCGCCGAACCCAACCGTTTCCCGAACGAAAACGCCGGCCGGGGGTCAGTCGTCGCTGCGGAGGGCGCGGCGGCGCGCCTCGAGCTCCATGAGCTCCGTGTTGAGGCGGGAGAACTCGGCGGGGTCTCCGCCGGCGCCGAGGCGCTGCAGCTGGCCGAGCAGCTCGGCCTTGCGGTGCTGGATCTGCAGGCCGAACAGGCGGTTCATGATGTCTCGGCAGTAGCGGACCACGTCGGCCTCCGTGCGGGCGGGGATGTCCCGCACGGCGAGCGCGGAGACCACGCCGCGGACCTCGGGCGGGACGTGGTCGCTGATGGACTCGACCCACACCTGCGGGGTCGCTCCCCCGGTGGCGGCGGTCATGATGCCGCGATGCACGGCGGCGTACTGGGGCACGGTGAAGCGGGCCTCGTAGAACGCCTGCCACTGTTCGGCCGAGAGCAGGGTGGGGTGCTGCAGGACCACCTCGAGGGACTCGCGTTCGCGCCGGGCGACCGGGTCGCGCGGGTCCACGCGGACGATCTGCACCTGAGGCCGTGGTGCAACGTTTCCCGACGCCGGCCCCTCGCCTCCGCCTGCCGGCTCACCTCGGCCCGGGGCGTTCTCCTGGCGCGGGGCGGGCCCGGGCGCCTGCCGCCGGGAGGCCTGGGCGACGGCCCGGTGGACCACGTTGGGGTCCATGCCGAGCCAGCCGGCGAGCTCGCGCTCGTAGCCGGGGCGGAGGACGGAGTCCTTGATGCCGGCCACGATTGGCGCGGCGTGGCGCAGCGCGCCGGCACGGCCTTCGACCGTGTCCAGGTCATAGTCCTTGAGGCCGGAGCGGATGGCGAACTCGAACAGGGGCCGCCGGGAGCTGATCAGGGCCCGGACGGCCTCGTCGCCCTTGTGCCGGCGCAGGTCGCAGGGGTCCATGCCGGAGGGCTCGACGGCCACGTAGGTCTTGGCGAGGAAGCGGTGGTCCTCCTCGAACGCCTTGAGGGCGGCCTTCTGCCCGGCCTCGTCACCGTCGAAGGTGAAGATGACCTCGCCGCCGGTGCCGTCGTCCGAGATCAGGCGGCGGACGATCTTGATGTGCTCGGTGCCGAAGGCGGTGCCACAGGTGGCCACGGCGGTGCCGATGCCGGCCAGGTGCGCGGCCATCACGTCCGTGTAGCCCTCCACCACCACGAGCTGGCGCTGCTTGGCGATGGTCCGCTTGGCGAAGTCGATCCCGTAGAGCACCTGGGACTTCTTGTAGAGCGCGGTCTCGGGGGTGTTGAGGTACTTGGGCCCGGGGTCGTCCTCGTAGAGCTTGCGGGCGCCGAAGCCGATGGTGTTGCCGGTCATGTCCCGGATGGGCCAGACGAGGCGGCCGCGGAAGCGGTCGTACAGGCCGCGCTGACCTTCGGAGAACAGGCCGGTGGCGCGCAGCTCCTCGTCCCGGAAGCCGCGCTTGCGCAGGGCGTCGAGGAGGTGGGACCAGCCCTGCGGGGCGTAGCCGAGGCCGAACTGCCTGGCGTGCTCGGCGGTGAAGCCGCGCTCGGTGAGGAAGTCGCGGGCGGTCTGGGCCTCCGCGGAGCCGAGGGCCTTCACGAACAGCTCGTCGGCGATCTTGTTGGCCTCGATCAGCCGGCGCCGGCGGCCCACCTCGGCCTTGTCCGGACCGGTGCCGCCGTCCTCGTAGTGCAGTTCCACGCCCACGCGGGCGGCCAGGCGCTCCACGGTCTCGGTGAAGGTGGTGTGCTCCAGCTCCATGAGGAAGCTGATGACGTCCCCGTGCTCGCCGCAGCCGAAGCAGTGGTAGGTGCCGACGGCGGGGCGGATGTGGAAGGAGGGCGTCCGCTCGTCGTGGAACGGGCAGAGGCCCTTGAACGAGCCGACGCCGGCAGAGCGCAGCGTCACGTACTCCTCCACGATGGCCTTCAGGTCGGCGCGCTCACGGACGAGGTCGATGTCCTTCCGCACGATCAGCCCAGCCATGCCCACCATCCTAGGTCGACCGCCGGACGGGACAGGACGGGTGTGCAGGAGGCGTGATGGGATGGGCCCATGAGCGAGATCCCCACGCCCGCCGTCGATCCCGGCCTGCTCGCCGAGGTCCGCGAGCTCGTCGCCGCAGCCCGGCGCCCTGTGGTCCTGTCCGGCGCGGGCATGTCCGCCGAGTCCGGCATCCCCACGTTCCGTGATGCCCAGACCGGCCTGTGGGAGCGCTTCTCCGCCGAGCAGCTCGCCACCGAGGAGGCGTTCCTCGCCGACCCGAAGCTGGTGTGGTCCTGGTACCGCTGGCGGGCTCGCATGGTCCGCGCACGGCAGCCCAACCCGGGGCACGAGGCGGTCGCCCGCTGGCAGCAGCGCCTGGACTCCGTTCCCGACGACGGCAGCTCACCCGAGGCCGGCGGCGCACCGGGCCTGGTGGTCGCCACCCAGAACGTGGATGACCTGCACGAGCGGGCCGGAACCCGTGTGCTGTCCCATCTGCACGGCTCCCTGTTCGAGTTCCGCTGCGTGCTCTGCAGCACCCCGGCGGACGTGGACCTCGGCGAGCTGGACCAGGGCGTGGAGGCCGGTTCGGAGGAGGACCTGGAGGCGCAGCGGCTGCACACTCCCCCGCGCTGCGAAGTCTGCGGCGAGGGCCGACTGCGTCCGGGCATCGTGTGGTTCGGCGAGATGCTTCCGCCGGCGGCCTGGGACCGTGCCTACGACGCCCTCGAGCGCTGCGACCTCTGCGTGGTGGTCGGCACCAGCGGCCTGGTGCAGCCGGCGGCGTCCCTGCCCCTGGTCGCGCTCGGAGCCGGGGCGCCCGTCGTGGAGGTCAACCCGGACCAGACCGAGCTGACGGACGCGGTGACCCACGTCCTGCGCGGCACCGCCGGTCAGGTGCTCCCGGCCCTGGTCGACTGAAGGTCAGGAAGGTGAGGGGCCAGGAAGGGGCAGATCCAGGAAAGTGAGGGGCCAACACGGCGTTGAGATTGCATCTCAACACCGTGTTGTATCCCCAAGACGTCAAGGGGTGGGGCTCAGATCCAGACGCGGGTGAAGCTCTTGCCCTGCACCAGGGTGTGGTGCCACTCGAGCGCGGTGGAGTCGGTCAGGGACGCCACCTGGTCGATCACCACCCGCCGCCGGGCGTCGTCGTCGGGGGCCTGTTCCCAGTCGAACGCGAACATCGGCTCGAGGAACTGCTCACCCGTGCTCCACAGCAGGTCCACCAGCTCGGTGAGGACCTCCCGCTGCTTCGCATAGAGCGGCTGCCGCTGCTCGGAGGTCATCACGTAGGCCGCGGCGATTCCCTTCATCGCCGCGATCTCGATCTGTGTCTCCGCCGGGACCACCACGTCAGCGTTGTGGCGGGTGAGCGGCTCGTTGCCGAACACCTCCCGCGTCGCGTCGAAGGCGGCCGTGCAGAAGCGTCCGATCAGCTGGCTGGTCATGTCCTTCATCGCCGCCAGGGCCCGGCGGGAGCCGTCGAACTGCGACACCCACTGGTCGGTCGCCTCGAGCCGGTCCAGCGCCGCCTCGATCTCGGCCGGGTCCGTGGTCGGCAGGTACCACCCGCGGGTGGTCTCCACCACACGCTGCCGGTGCTCGCCGCGCGCGAGCCACCGCAGCTGGAAGGCATTGTTGACCACGCCGTCCTCCACGTCGTGCACCGAGTAGGAGATGTCGTCCGCCAGGTCCATGACCTGTGCCTCCATGGAGGTGCGCGTGCCGTGCACCCCATGGCGGAACCATTCGAACACCGGCAGGTCGTCCTCGTAGACGCCGAACTTCTTCGAGCGCTTGCCGTCGGGCTTCAGCGGGGCGTCCTCACGGAGCCACGGGTACTTGCAGGCCGCATCCAGGCTGGCCCGGGTGAGGTTCAGCCCCACGGACGTCCCGTCCTCGAAGGACTTCTTCTGCTCCAGCCGCGCCAGCAGGCGCAGGGTCTGGGCGTTGCCCTCGAAGCCGCCGCAGTCCTCAGCCACGGCGTCCAGCGCCTTCTCCCCGTTGTGCCCGAACGGCGGGTGGCCCAGATCGTGGGACAGGCAGGCGGTGTCCACCACGTCCGGGTCGCAGCCCAGCGACCGGCCGAGCTCACGGCCGATCTGCGCCACCTCCAGCGAGTGGGTCAGGCGGGTGCGGGCGAAGTCGTCCGCGTCCGGGGCCACCACCTGGGTCTTCGCCCCCAGTCGACGCAGCGCCGAGGAGTGCAGCACACGCGCCCGGTCCCGTTCGAAGTCGGAGCGGTACGTGCTCTTCGACGGCTCCGGCAGCCACCGCGTGCGGTCCCAGCCGGTGTAGCCGGGCGTCTGCACCGCACGCCCGGCATAGGGCGGGCGCCCCTCCGGCCCGAACAGGACCGGCTGGGAGGTGAGGGTCGGCTGGTGGGCGCGGGAGACCGTCGTCGTCTCCTTCTTCGTTCCCGACGACGGCACGGCGCCTCCGACTGTCCGCTCAGCCACCGGACACGTCCAGTTCGGCGGCGGCGATCATGGCCTTCTGCTCGGCGTTGAGCTCGCGGGAGTCGAGCCAGCCGTCCGGCAGGTGGGGGCGCTTGGGGGCGCCGGCGCGGCCGCGGGGGCCCTCGGCGTCCGGGCCCGGATACGGGATGTCCCGGTCGATGCCGTCGAGGAGCTGACGCAGGGTCGCCAGGTCCGGGACGGTGGACAGTGCGGTGCGGATCTGCGAGCCGACGGGGTAGCCCTTGAAGTACCAGGCCACGTGCTTGCGGATGTCCCGCAGCGCCTTGACCTCGTCGCCGCCGAAGGTGTCCACCAGCAGCTCGGCGTGCCGGTACAGGGTGTCCGCGACCATGCCGAGGTTCGGGCGGAAGCGCTCCGCCCTGCCCTCGAACGCGTTCTGCAGGTCCCCGAACAGCCAGGGGCGGCCCTGACAGCCGCGGCCGATGACCACGCCGTCCACGCCGGTCTGCTCCACCATGGCGATGGCGTCCTCGGCGGACCAGATGTCCCCGTTGCCGAGCACCGGGATGTCCGGCAGGGCCTCGCGCAGGCGGGCGATGTCCTCCCACACGGCGGTGCCGGAGTAGAACTGGCGGGTGGTGCGTCCGTGCAGGGCCACGGCGGCCACGCCGAGGTCACGGGCGGCTCGCCCGGCGTCGAGGAAGGTGAGGTGGTCCTCGTCGATGCCGCGGCGCATCTTCACGGTCACCGGGATGTCCTTCTTGGACGCCTCGGTGACGGCCGCCTTGACGATCGAGGCGAACAGCTCCGACTTCCACGGCAGGGCCGAGCCGCCGCCGCGGCGGGTCACCTTGGGCACCGGGCAGCCGAAGTTCAGGTCGAGGTGGTCGCAGCGGTCCTCCTCCACCAGCATGCGCACGGCGCCGGCGGTGGTCACCGGGTCCACGGAGTACAGCTGCACGGAGCGCGGGACCTCGTCCGGGTCGTGCCGGATGATGCGCATGGACTCCGGCTTGCGTTCCACCAGGGCGCGCGCGGTCACCATCTCGTTCACGTAGAGGCCTCCGCCGTACTCGCGGCAGAGACGGCGGAAGGCGGTGTTGGTGATGCCGGCCATGGGCGCGAGCACCACGGGCACGTCCACGGTGATCGGGCCGAGCGTCAGCGGCGGCAGGGTGAGCCGATCCGCGGTGGGACCGGCGTGGGTGCCCTCGTGGAGCTGGTCGTCGTCCGCAATGCGGCGGCCGGCGCCGGCGGACTTGGCGTAGAGCGCGGCGTTCGGGTCCACGCCTGGCGCGTCCACGGCGGGTGCGGAGGTGGTCTGGGCAGCTGCAGTCATATCGCCGCCCATTGTCCCAGACGAGCGACGCGTCCCAGACGAGCGCGGCGGGCAGGGCGGCGCGGGCCGTCGTCGGGAATGGAAGACCCCACCCCGGTGTTTGCTTCAAACATGAACAACAAGCGACTGGGCTTCCTCTCCTTCGGACACTGGCACCGCGACTCCGCCGGCAGGCCGGACGCGGCCGCGGCACTGCAGGACACGGTGCAGATGGCCGTGGACGCGGAGGCGGCCGGGCTGGACGACGCCTGGATCCGCGTGCACCACTTCCAGCGGATGATCTCCTCCCCCTTCCCGCTGCTGGCCGCCATGGCCGCGCGGACCGAGCGGATCCACCTGGGCACCGGCGTGATCGACCTGCGCTATGAGAACCCGCTCTACTTCGCCGAGGCCGCGGCCACCGCGGACCTGATCGCCGCCGGCCGACTCGAGCTCGGCGTCTCGCGCGGTTCCCCGGAGGCGGCGAGGGACGGGCAGGAGCAGTTCGGGTACACGCTCGCCGAGGGAGAGAGCTGGGCCTCGGTCGCCTGGCAGCGCGGCGAGCGCATCCGCACCGCGCTGCGCGGCACGCCCTTGGCGCAGCCGGACCTGGAGTCGGGCTGGTCCCACACCACGGGCATGCTGCGGATCGAGCCGCAGTCCCCTGGCCTGGCAGACCGGCTGTGGTGGGGCGCCGGTTCCACCCCCACGGCCGTCCGCGCCGGCGAGGCCGGCTATGACCTGGTCTCCTCCACCCTGCTGCTGGAGGACGACGGCCGCCCCTTCCACGTGCAGCAGGCCGACCAGGTCGCCCGCTACCGTGAGGCGTTCGCCGCCGCCGGGCACGAGCGCACCCCGCACACCGCCGTCACCCGTTCGATCCTGGCGATCCAGGACGAGCAGGACGAGCGCAGGTTCGGGCACGAGCGTCACGGCCGCGACTCCTCCGGCTTCCTGGACGGCTCCCGCGCCGTCTCCGGGCCCACCTACGCGGGAACCCCGGAGGAGGTCGCCGAGCTGCTGGCGAAGGACGAGGCCGTCCAGGCCGCTGACCTGGTGCTGGTGGCCAATCCGAGCACGCTGGGCGCCGCGTACAACGCGAAGCAGTTCGCCGGCTGGATGGAGTCCTGGCGCCTGCTCGGCTGGGCGGACTGAGCCGGCCCCCTCCACGCCGCCGGCAGAGGAGCCGTACGTCACACGGTGCCGCGCACACCCGGCGGGGCGTGAGAGCCTGGAGCGGATGTCCAGGCTCTCAC
>NZ_BCSN01000072.1 GCF_001570885.1 Micrococcus lylae NBRC 15355
CCTCTCCGTACGGAGAAGAATCCGACCACCGACGGCCCCCTGGGCCGGGAGACGAGGAGCACATGAGCACCGAGACCGCCACCACCGCGGGCGACTTCAGGCAGCAGACCCCCGAGGAGATCGAGGCCGTGATGGCCGTGCTCCGCCGGGAGGGCCTGTTCACGGACACCCACCGCATCGCCTACCTGGGCCTGCTGGACCCACCGCGCGGTGCACAGCGCGTGGAGGTCTCACACGACCGCCGTTTCCGCGTGTTCATCCTGGACTCCACCGGCGGCACCCCGCGGGACGCGGTGGTCTCCGCCGCCCGCGGCGAGCTCCTCTCGAACCGCGAGCTCGACTCGTCCGTGGACGGAGAGTTCCCGGTGATGGAGGAGGAGTTCGAGGTCGTGGAGGCGATCCTCGCTGAGGACCCGCAGTGGCTCGAGGCGATCGCCAAGCGGGACATCCCGATCGACGAGGTCCGTGTGGCCCCGCTGTCCGCGGGCGTGTTCGAGTACGACGACGAGGTGGGCCACCGCATCCTCCGCGGGCTGGCCTTCCACCAGCAGCATGAGACGGACTCGGCCTGGGCCCATCCCATCGACGGACTGGTGGCCTACGTGGACGTCACCGCGAAGAAGGTCACCCAGGTCCTGGACTTCGGTCCGGTCCCGGTGCCGGCCGAGCACGGCAACTACACAGACCCGGAGATGGTCGGCGAGGTCCGCACCTCCCAGAAGCCTATCGAGATCACCCAGCCCGAGGGCCCGTCCTTCACCGTGGCCGACGGCAACCACGTGGAGTGGGAGCGCTGGAGCCTGGACGTCGGCTTCGACATGCGTGAGGGCCTGGTGCTGCAGAACATCGCGTTCGACGACCCGCACACCGGCCGCCGCCGCACCATCCTGGACCGCGCCGCGATCGCCGAGATGGTGGTCCCCTACGGCGACCCCTCCCCGGTGCGGTCATGGCAGAACTACTTCGACACCGGCGAGTACCTGGTGGGCCAGTGGGCCAACTCGTTGGAGCTGGGCTGCGACTGCCTCGGCGACATCACCTACCTGTCCCCCTGGGTGGTCAACAACGCCGGCGAGCCCCGTCAGATCAAGAACGGCATCTGCATGCACGAGGAGGACTGGTCCATCCTGTCCAAGCACACGGACCTGTGGTCCGGGGTGGCCTACACGCGCCGCAACCGCCGCCTGGTGATCTCCTTCTTCACCACGGTGGGCAACTACGACTACGGCTTCTACTGGTACCTCTACCTGGACGGCAACATCGAATTCGAGGCCAAGGCCACCGGCGTGGTCTTCACCTCGGCGGTCCCGGACGGGCCCACGGACTACGCCTCCGAGATGGCCCCGGGCCTCGGCGCCCCCTTCCACCAGCACCTGTTCGGCGCCCGCCTGGACTTCGCCCTCGACGGCGGCGCCTGCCGCGTGGTGGAGGAGGACGGCGTCCGCCTGCCGATCTCCGAGGAGAACCCGCGCGGCAACGCCTTCACCCGCAAGCACACTGTGCTGGCGACCGAGCAACAGGCCATCCGCGAGACCGACCAGTCCGTGGGCCGCACCTGGATCGTGGAGTCCACCGAGTCCACCAACCGGCTCGGACGCCCGGTGGGCTACAAGCTGCACCCGGAGGGCCTGCCCACCCTGCTGGCCGCCGAGGGCTCCTCCATCCACAAGCGCGCGACCTTCGCATCCAAGGCACTGTGGGTCTCCCAGTACCACGAGGACGAGCGCTACCCCACCGGCGACTTCCCGAACCAGCACGCCGGCGGTGCCGGCCTGCCGGAGTGGACCGCCGCGGACCGCAGCGTGGACGGGGAAGACCTGGTGGTCTGGCACTCCTTCGGCCTCACGCACTTCCCGCGCGTGGAGGACTGGCCGATCATGCCCGTGGACGTCACCGGCTTCAAGCTCCGCCCCGAGGGCTTCTTCGACCGCTCCCCTGTGCTGGATGTGCCCGCCCCCAGGAAGGGCCACTGCTCCACCGACGCCGGCGGTGGCGTCGACACGGCGAAGGACGGCAACGAGGGATGCTGCAGCGCCTGAGCCTGTGGGACAGGGCCGCCGGGGCACTGGCCCTGGCGGCCCTGCCGTTGCACGTCTGGATGCTCGTGGCGCACGCGCACGGACTGCTGCTGGGCGCCGCGATCGGCGCGATGGTGCTCGCCTGCACCGTCTGCGGGGTGCATGTGCTGCGTGGGACCTCCGGGTGCCGGGCCCTCCAGCAGCTGCAGGCCATGGCCGTGCTGATGGTCCTGGCACACGCGGTCATGACCGCCGGCCTGCCCGGGGTGGGCCTTGGGGGAGGTGGACATGACCACGCAGGGCGAGGGGCCGTCGTCGGGAATGCACTGGCTGCGGACGGGGCGATGCTGATGATCATGGGGGTGGAGCTGGCCGTGGCGATGTGTGCGGGGCTGGCGCTGTCGCGGAGGCGGCGGCTCGGGCTCGGCTGAGGCGGGCCTGCGGAGCCCGACCGCATAATCGACGAAAAGTCACCAGATCGCGGAGAATCTCCTCGATCCCGTGACGAACCGTCGATCCCGCCGCTTCCCGACGACGGCCGCCCACCTTCGTCTGGCCACTTACCTCCGGCCGTCCGCCCACCCGCCCACACGTGGGCTCGCAGGACCCGCCCGACCGGCTGCGGCTTCTCTCTGCCCGGGCACATGTTGACCGCCCTCACATGCCCCGCGGATACTGGATATGAACCTGAACGCCCGGTCGGTAATTCTCAGAGTTGCCGGGCGCTGTGCCGCGCACCGGGACCGCGCCCGCCACGCACGCCAAGGAGGCCCACGCATGTCCACTCTCGCCACCCCGTCCCAGGCCCTGCTCGTCGGCGGCCGTCGCACCCCGGTCGGCCGCTACGGCGGCGCGCTGTCCTCCGTCCGCCCGGACGACCTGGCGGCGCTGACCATCAAGGCCGTGGTCGAGGACGCGGGGATCGACCCGGCGGACGTGGACGAGGTCATCTTCGGCAACGCGAACGGGGCCGGAGAGGAGAACCGCAACGTGGCCCGGATGGCCTGGCTGCTGGCCGGCTTCCCGGACACCGTCCCGGGCATCTCCGTGAACCGTCTGTGCGCCTCGGGCATGTCCGCCGTCGCGATGGCCACCGCCATGGTCCGCGCCGGCATGGCCGACGTGGTCGTCGCCGGCGGCGTCGAGTCCATGTCCCGCGCCCCGTGGGTGCAGGCCAAGCCGACCACCGCGTTCGCCAAGCCCGGCGAGCAGTTCGACACCGCCATCGGCTGGCGCTTCGTGAACCCGCGCTTCGCCTCCGGCGAGTTCGGAGACAAGTTCGTCTTCTCCATGCCGCAGACCGCGGAGGAGGTCGCCGAGACCGAGGGCATCACCCGCGAGGACGCGGACGCCTTCGCCGTCCGGTCCCAGGAGCGCGCCCTCGCCGCGATCGAGGCCGGCCGCTTCAAGGACGAGATCGTCCCCGTCACCGTCAAGGGCCGCAAGGGCGCCGAGACGATCGTGGACACGGACGAGGGCCCCCGCCCGGGCACCACCATGGAGGTCCTGGCCACGCTGCGTCCGATCATCAAGGAGAACGGCGTGGTGACCGCCGGCAACTCCTCCTCGCTCAACGACGGCGCCTCCGCCATCCTCGTGGTGTCCGAGCGCGCCGCTGAGAAGTACAACCTCGAGCCCCGCGCCCGGGTGGTGGACTCCACCGCCGCCGGCGTGGCCCCGCACATCATGGGCCTGGGCCCGGTGCCGGCCACCCGGAAGGCCCTGGAGCGCTCCGGCTGGTCCCTGGACGAGATCGGCGCGGTGGAGCTGAACGAGGCGTTCGCCTCCCAGTCCCTGGGCTGCGTGCGCGGCCTCGGCCTGGACGAGTCCATCGTCAACAACGACGGCGGCGCGATCGCCCTCGGCCACCCGCTGGGCTCCTCGGGCTCCCGCATCATCGTGACCCTGCTGAACCGCATGGACCGCGAGGGCGTGGACAAGGGCCTGGCCACCATGTGCGTGGGCGTCGGCCAGGGCGCGGCGACCCTGATCGAGAAGCTCTGAGGATCGCACAGATGACCGAGCAGACCCAGATGATCGACGACGGCGCCTTCCCCGGACTCGCCGACGTCGCCGCCGGCTTCACCGCCCTCCGCCTCGAGGCCTCCGCGGAGCGCCCGGACCGCGTCGTCGCGGCCATGGACCGACCGGAGGTCCTGAACGCGATCGACCAGACGATGATCGACGAGTTCCACGCCCTCAGCGGCTGGCTCGAGCGCAACCCGCGCATCCTGATCATCACCGGCACCCAGGTGGAGGACCGCAAGCGCGGCGGCATGAAGGGAATCTTCGCCTCCGGCGCGGACATCGCGCAGCTGCGCGAGCGCCGCCGGGACGACGCCCTGCGCGGGGTGAACTCGCAGCTCTTCGACCGCCTGCACAGCCTGCCGCTGCCGGTGATCGCAGCGATCGACGGCTTCTGCCTCGGCGGTGGGGCCGAGCTCGCCTGGGCCGCGGACTTCCGCATCGCCACCGAGCACGTGAAGATCGGCCAGCCGGAGGCCGGCCTGGGCATCACCGCCGCCGCCGGTGCGCAGTGGCGCCTGAAGGAGCTCGTGGGCGAGCCGATCGCGCTGGAGATCCTCTGGGCCGGCCGCATCCTGGACGCCCAGCAGGCCCTGGACCTGCATCTGGTCACCGAGCTGCACGCCCCTCAGGCCCTGATGGACGGGGCCCACGCCCTGGCCGACCGGATCGGCAAGAACGACCCGCTGGCTGTGCGCGTGTCCAAGCGCGTGTTCCACATGCCGCGTGCGGCGCACCCGCACGTGGACGAGCTGGCGCAGGCCATCCTGTTCGAGTCCGAGGCGAAGTTCGACCGCATGCAGGCCTTCCTGGACCGCAAGAAGAAGTGAGGATCTCCATGACTGACACCCCCCACGGCTCCGTCCCCTCCGTCGTCGGCGTACTGGGCGGCGGCCGCATGGGCGCCGGCATCGCCCACGCCTTCCTGACCTCCGGTGCGGACGAGGTGATCGTGGTCGAGCGCGACGCGGCCTCCGCCGAGGCCGCGAAGGAGCGCATCGAGTCCGACCTGGCCACGTCGCTGGAGCGCGGCAAGCTCGACGGCAACCTGGACGTCTGGGCCGAGCGCCTGACCATCTCCCTGGACAAGGCGGACTTCGCCCGCTGCGGCCTGGTGGTCGAGGCCGTCCCGGAGATCATGGACCTGAAGATCGAGTCCCTCACCGAGGTGGAGAAGCACCTGGGCGCCGACGCCTGGCTGGCCACCAACACCTCCTCCCTGTCCGTGGACGAGCTGGCCGACCACCTGCAGCGCCCCGAGCGCTTCTGTGGCCTGCACTACTTCAACCCGGTCCCGGCCTCGAAGCTGGTCGAGGTCGTCGTGGGCGCGAAGACCGGCGAGGAGCTCAAGGCCCTGTCCACCGAGTGGGTCAAGGGCCTGGGCAAGACCCCGGTCGTGGTCAAGGACGCCCCGGGCTTCGCCTCCTCCCGTCTGGGCGTGGCGATCGCCCTCGAGGCCATCCGGATGGTCGAGGAGGGCGTGGCCTCCCCCGAGGACATCGACAACGCCATGGTGCTTGGCTACAAGTTCCCGGTCGGCCCGCTGGCCCTGACGGACATCGTGGGCCTGGACGTGCGCCTGGGCATCGCCGAGTACCTCGAGTCCCAGCTCGGCGAGCGCTTCGCTCCCCCGCAGCTCATGCGGGACATGGTCGCCCGCGGCGAGCTGGGCCGCAAGTCCGGCAAGGGCTTCTACGACTACTCCTGACCCGCTCTGCCCGGCCCCTTTCGCTTTCGCTCGCGAAATGGGAGGCGGCCAGGCCGACGACGGCCCCTCCCCTGTCGTTTTCGCTAGCGAAACGGGAGGAGGCCAGGCAACGACGACGGCCCCTCACCTTCACGCTGAGGGGCCGCGTCGCGTCGTGGACCGCGTCGCGTCGTGGGCCGCGTCGCGTCGTGGACCGCCTCTGACCTCGGACCGGTTCCTCCCACGATGCGGACACCCCACCACGTCGTGGTCCGCGTCCACTACGGTGTGTGACAGCGGCCACCACCCTCGGCCGCGCCCGCCGCCCATCCCGGCACCCTCCGGCGGACCCACCTGCGTCCGCTGCGACCGCCTGCTGCGTGCCCACCGGACCCGCACGGCCGTCGCCGAACCCACACACCCGTGCGCGCCCGCGCACCCTGTCCCGGAGGAACTCCCATGACCACTCCCCTGTCCTCGATCGCCCCCTTCACCGCCGGCACCGGCACCTTCTCCCCCGCACCCGGCCAGCGCATCGACCCCACGCTCGCCCGCTCCTGGCTGCTGGTGAACGCCGCCCAGCCCGAGCGCTTCGCCCCCGCCGAGGACTCGGCCGCGGACATCGTCGTCCTGGACATCGAGGACGCCGTGGCCCCGAAGGACAAGGCCGCCGCCCTGCAGAACACCGTGGACTGGCTGACGTCGGGGCACACCGCCTGGGTGCGCCTGAACGGCTACGGCACGCCGTGGTGGGAGCAGGACATGGCCGCCCTCGCCGCCACTCTGCCGACGGCGCTCGGCGGCACCGTGGCCTCCGGTGGCCTGGCCGGCGTCGTCCTGGCGATGGTGGAGTCCACGGACCACGTGAACGAGACCGCCGCCCGGCTGCCCGGCATTCCGGTGGTGGCCCTGGTGGAGACCGCCCGCGGCCTGCAGCGCGTGAACTCGATCGCCGCCGCCCGCGGCACGTTCCGCCTGGCCTTCGGCATCGGCGATTTCCGCCGTGACACCGGCCTGGGCGACTCTCCGATGGCCCTGGCCTATACCCGCTCCCAGTTCACGATCGCCGCGAAGGCCACCGGCCTGCCCGGCCCCATCGACGGTCCGACGGTCGGCTCCACCGGCGTGAAGCTGGCCGAGGCCACCGCCGTCACCGCCGAGTTCGGCATGACCGGCAAGATCTGCCTCGCCCCGGAGCAGTGCGCCGCTGTGAACGAGGGCTTGAGCCCCTCCCAGGAGGAGCTGGCCTGGGCCCATGGATTCCTCACGGACTTCGAGGCAGACGGCGGCGAGATCCGCAACGGCTCGGACCTGCCGCGCAAGGCCCGCGCGGAGAAGATCCTGTCCCTGGCCGAGGCGTTCGGCGTGACGTCAACCCGCTACCCGGACCAGGACAACTCGCTCGCCGCCCCGTCGGACACCTACCACTACTGACCGGCTCGCCTGCCGGCCGCCCCGCCTGACGCCTCTTGACGCCCCTGACGTTTTCGCTCGCGAAACGGGAGGCTCCCGGGACAACGACGACGGCCCCTCACCTTCGCTGAGGGGCCGTCGCGTGCGCTGCGATGCCGGTTCAGGCGGCGTGGTCGCAGGTGGCGCAGGTGCAGTCCTCGCACTCGCAGGTGGCGCAGTGGCACTCACCCTCGCCGCAGCGGGTGCAGGTGCAGGTGTCGCACTCGTCCACGTGGTCGCCGTGGATGTGGTGCAGGTGGCCGTCGTGCTTGTAGTCCACGTGGTCGCCGTGCTGGACGGCCTCGTGGCCGCAGTCCGGGCCGTGGGTGTGGTCTGCGTGGTCGGTGTGGACGGCGTGCTTGGTGTGATCAGTTGCCATGGGGAGCCTCCTCGGCGGCGTGGTGGACGGCGTCGCGCAGGATGTGGGCGACGTGCTCGTCGGTCAGGTGGTAGGTGCGGGACTTCCCGTCCAGCTCGGAGCGCACCAGCCCGCTCATGCGCAGCACCCGCAGGTGCTGGGACATCAGCGTGTGGGTCACTCCGACGTGATCGGCCAGCTCACCGACGCTGCACGGCTGCTCGTCTATGCGCAGCAACGCTGCCACGCGCACGGGTGAGGCGAGCACCTTGAACAGGTCTGCGGTTCGCTGGACGTCGTCGGTCATGGCTTCACCATACCTGCAAATATCTTCATATGACAACCGAAGCTTCCCGTGGCAGCGCCCCCGCCGTTTTCGCTCGCGACAGGGGACTGAAGCAGGACACTTTCGCTCGCGAAATCGGAGGCCCGTTCCCCTCCCGGCCCGAAATTGGAGGCCCACCTCGCCGTCCGACCCCGAACGGCGCAGCCGAGCCCAGCGCCCGCCTCCCGTTTCGCGAGCGAAAACGCCACATGGGGAATCAGCCGGCAGCCCGGGCCGCCAGCTCCTCGCCCTGGGCGCGCACGAACGCCGCGTCCACCGGGGCTCCGTGGCCCGGGACGTAGAGCGCGTCCTCGCCCCCGAACTCCACCAGCTTCCCGACGACGGCCGCCCACCCGGGCACGTCCGCCTCACCTCCGGCCTGTGGCGGGCCCGACTCCTCCACCAGGTCCCCGGCGAAGACCACCGGGCGCCGCCCGGCCGCTCCCTCCACAGCACGACCGCCCGCGCCCGGCACACCGGTTCGCCCCGGATGCGCCGTGCCGTCGGCCTCCACCCTCGCCACGAGGTCGCTCGGCGTGTGCGCATGGCCGAGCCAGGCGACCTGCACCGTCACCCCGCCGAGGTCCAGCGTCCACGGGTCCTCGGCGGTGCACTGGGCGGACTCGAGGCGCAGGTCCGGCATCGGGACGTCCGCCAGCCCGAGCTGCCGCTGCACCCGCTCGTTCTCCCCGTCCTCCTCCGCACCATGCCGGCGACCGAACCAGGCGTGCGCCGCCGCGATGAGCCGCTCCCCCGCCTCTGCGCGGACGCCGGACAGGCCGAACCAGTGGTCGTAGTGGTCGTGGGTGAGCAGCGCCCAGCGCACGGGCACCGGATGCCGCGCCGCATCCTCGGTCTCGCGCACCGCCGCCCGGTAGAGCGCGGCGCCCTGCTCCGGGTGGGTGCCGACGTCCACGAGCAGCGCCGCGGCGTCACCCACCACGAGCCCCACGTTCACGTCACAGGGCTGACACCGCGCCACCAGCACGCGGTCGGCCACGGGCTCGAAGGGCCCGTTGCTCCAGCGGTCGACCTGCACCGTCATCGCGCCCTCCCCTGCGTCGTTCACCGGCGAACTCTCCGCCCGCCGAAAGCAGACCGCCCCGGTCCCTCGCGGGGCCGGGGCGGTGCGTGTCTCAGCTCTTGATGAGCGAGGCCATCTTCTTGGCGATCAGGTCCGTCGCCCGCTGCGGGGCGATGCGGGCCATTGTGTCCAGCATGGTGGCGTCCTTGCCGACCGTCACGCGGAAGCGGCCCTTCTCCACGGCCTGGTCCACGATGATCTTCGCGGCCTCGTCCGCCGGCAGCGGCTTGAGCTTGGAGGACTCGGCCTCCGTCTTGGCCTCCTCCTCGGACTTGGCGCCACCGGGCGAGGAGACGCCGGAGTTGCCCGTGATGTTCGTGGCGATCGCGCCCGGGAACACGATGGTGGTGGCCACGGAGGTCTCGCGCAGCTCGGCGTAGATGCCCTCGGTCAGCAGCTTCACGGCGGCCTTGGAGGCGCCGTAGACGGTCTGGCCGGGCACCGGCAGGAAGCCGCCCATGGAGGACACGTTCACCAGGGACGCCTCCGGGCGGGCGGTCAGGCGCGGGATGAACGCCTTGTTCAGGTAGACGGTGCCCCAGAAGTTCACGTCCATGACCTTGCGCATCTCGTCCAGGTCCAGGTCCTTGAAGAGGACGAACTTCTGGATGATGCCGGCGACGTTGAGCAGGCCGTCCACGTGGCCGTGCTGGGCGGCCACCTGCATGGGCAGCAGCTCGACGGCCTCCTGGTCCGCGATGTTCAGCTCGTGCTGGGTGAAGCGGTCCCCGGCGGTCGCCAGGGCCGCGGTTTCGGCGAGGGACTCGGAGCGCAGGTCCACGCCGGCCACGGAGGCGCCGCGGCGCAGCAGCTCCAGGGCCACCTCGCGTCCGATGCCGTTTCCTGCGCCGGTGACGACGAAGACCTTGTCCTTGGTCTGCACGGCGGGTGCCCTCCTTGAGGGGTCGGGATGGGCCGGGGCGCGTGCGGTGCGCCCGGCACCTCCAGCCTAGG
>NZ_BCSN01000073.1 GCF_001570885.1 Micrococcus lylae NBRC 15355
CAGCCCAGTGCGTTCGTCCCCTACCTGTCCCTGCTCGGCCTGTGAACGCCCGGAACCACGACGACGGCCGCCCGGCCGAGCCGTCCGCCTCGCCGGGGCGCGGGGCCGGGTCGTCCGGCCGCGGTGCCCCGGAGGGCGCCGGGGAGCCGCAGGCGTCCGTGGACGGCGCGCCGCAGGGCGGGGGTGAGGCCCGGACGGACGTGACCGAGGGCCTCGGCCGCCGCATCCTGGCGCTGGCCGTGCCGGCGCTCGGGGCGCTGATCGCCGAGCCGCTGTTCCTGCTTGCGGACACCGCGATCGTCGGTCACCTGGGCACCGCGCAGCTCGCCGGTGTGGGCCTGGGGACCACCGTCCTGCACACGGCCACCGGCCTGCTGATCTTCCTCGCCTACGCCACCACCCCGGCCGTCGCCCGGCTGACCGGCGCGGGCCGGGGGGACGAGGCGATGGCCCGCGGCCGGGACGGCATGTGGCTCGGCGTGCTCATCGGCGTGGTGCTCGCGGTGGCCGGCTGGTTCGCCGCCCCGTGGCTGGTGGGTGCCCTCGGCGGCAGCGGGGAAGTGCAGGAGCACGCGGTGGCGTACCTGCGCTGGTCCATGCCCGGCATCCCGGCCCTGCTGGCGGTGCTCGCGGCCACCGGGGTGCTGCGCGGCCTCCAGGACACCAGGACCCCGCTGGTGGTGGCCGCCGCCGGCTTCGGTGTGAACATCGTCCTGAACTGGGCGCTCGTCTACGGGGCCGGACTGGGGGTGGCCGGTTCGGCGATCGGCACCTCTGTGGTCCAGTGGGCCATGCTGGTCACCTACCTGCTGGTGCTGGCCCCGCGCTTCCGGGCCGCCGAGACCGGCTGGGTTCCCTCCGGTGCCGGCATGCGGGCGACGGCCCAGGTGGGCTCCTGGCTGCTGCTGCGCACCGCCAGCCTCCGCCTGGCCATCCTGCTCACGGTGCTGGTGGCCACCGGTGCCGGGGACGAGGTCCTCGCCGCCCACCAGCTCGTGTTCACCCTGTTCTCCACGCTCGCCTTCGCCCTGGACGCCCTGGCGATCGCCGCGCAGGCGCTCATCGGCCATGAGCTCGGCCGCGGGGACGTGCGCACCGCCCGGGAGCTGACCCGGGTGATGGTCCGGTGGTCTCTCTGGTTCGGCGTGATCACCGGGATCCTGCTGGGCGGGCTCGCCTGGGTGCTGCCGCCGCTGTTCACCGGCGAGCCGGGCGTGCAGGCGGCGGCCACCGCCGGGCTGCTGGTGCTGGCGCTGAGCCAGCCGCTGGCCGGCTATGTGTTCGTGCTGGACGGCGTGCTCATCGGCGCCGGCGACGCGCGCTACCTGGCCCTGGCCGGCGTGGTGAACGTGGCGGTCTACGCCCCGGTGCTCTCGGTGATCGCGGAGGTGGCCGCCGGGGGACTGGGCTGGACCGTGGACTGGTCCGATCCCTGGGCGAACGTCCCTGCCCCGCCGGAGCAGCTGGCGATGCTCTGGGTGGGCTTCGGCTTCGTCTACATGGGCATGCGTGCCCTCACTCTGGGCCTGCGCTCCCGCTCCGACGCCTGGATGCGCGCGGGGGCGTGAGCGCGTCCGCCACCGGCGCGAGGTGGGCGGACGCGACGTGAGCGGGCTCGCCGCCGGCGCGAGGTGGGCGGGCGCGACGTGGGCGGGCGCGACGTGGGCGGCGCGAGGTGGGCAAGCGCGAAGTGGGGAAAAGACACGGTCACGTTCTGCGATCTCAACGCCGTGTTATATCCCCAAAAGGCGGCGTGGGTGCTGGCCTAGACTTGTCGGGTGCCTGCCGTGACCAAGACCCCTGTGGACGTCGCCGACGTCATGTCCAAGCCCGTCCTGATCCGCGCCGGCGTGGCGCTGATCTTCGGCCTCACCACCGTGTTCGTGCAGGAGCCGGGCACGATGTGGATGAAGATCTCCCTGGCGCTCTACCTCGTCTTCTCCGGCTCCGCGATGTGGGAGTACCTGCGCCGCGACCCAGTCCCGGAGGCCATGCGCTCCCCGCTGTCCATGGCCGCCGCGGCCTGGATGCTCGGCACCATCGTCCTGTTCTTCTTCTCCACCCCGGCCGGCGTCGGCATCACCGCCGGCGCGGCCCTGCTGCTGGGCGGCGTCGCCGAGCTCGTCGCCGGGTTCAGGCACCGCCGCGAGTTCGCCCCGGCCCGCGACCAGCTGATCACCGGCGCGGTCGGCGTCGGCTCGGGCATCGGCCTGTTCCTCGGCTCCGGTCTGAATCAGCACGCCCAGCTCGGCATCGCCGGCGGCGGCGCCCTCATCCTCGGCGTCATGATGGCGGTCTCCGGCGTCGGCATGTACCTCGACGTCCGCAAGGCCGCGCAGACCGACGCCTGACAGCGTCAGGCGCGGGCCCGTCGTCGTTCCCCCTTCCGCCCTCCGCAAACCCCTCGGCGCCGTCTGCGCACCCCGCGTAGACTGGGGCGCGCCTGCCCGACGACGGCCCCCTGCCGGGTGCGTCCATCCCACCGCAGGCGTGAGCCGGTCCCGAAACCAGTCAGGAGCGTCCCGAAGTGAGCGCACAGTCCTCCCGTTCCCCGCGCAGCCAGGATCCCCGTGGCGGCCAGAAGCGCGGAGGCCTGAAGGACACCGTCAAGGCGCCGCTGATCTTCTCGGCGGCCCTGGGCCTGGTCGGTGGCATCGTCGCGGCGATCACCGCCTCCGGCGGCACCTCCAAGCCGCTGCGCATCGACGTCGGGCTGATCGCCTTCGGCGTGTTCTTCGTGGTCTCCCTCGTGGTGGTGGCCATGCTCCAGCTCGCCGCCCGCGAGAACCCCGAGCACCTCTCCCAGGGCTCCGGTGTGAACCGCTCTTCGGCCGAGATGCACCAGAAGGCTGTGGACGCCCGCCGCGCCCGTGAGCGCGCCCAGCGGGAGGGGCGGGACGGCGCCGACTAAAGGTCCCGTCGCAGCGCGCACGCCACGACCCCGGCCGGCCTGCACCCGCTCGTCCCGATCGGTGGAGGTGTCACGGGAAGGGCGACGGGAGACGTCGGGGCGCTCAGAACCCGAGCGACCCCGCCGCCTCCTGCAGCGCCCGGGCCGAGGCCTGCAGCTGGCGGACCTCACCGGCGTCCAGGTCCGTCTCCAACACCTGGAGCACGCCGGCCCGTCCCACGACGGAGGGCAGGGACAGGGCGACGTCGGTGAGCCCGTGCTCGCCGTCCAGGACGGTGGACACCGGCAGGACGGCACGCTCGTCCTTGAACACGGACTCCAGCAGGCGGTTCGTGGCCACGCCGATCGCATGGTTGGTGGCGCCCTTGCCCTGGATGACCTCGTAGGCGGCGTTGGTCACCGAGTCCGCGATCGCGTCCAGGTCCGGGCGGGTGAACTGCGGGGCCGCCGCCGAGGGCCAGCGCAACAGGGGAACCGGTCCCACGGAGGCCGTGGACCAGGCGGGGAACTCCGTGTCCCCGTGTTCGCCGAGCACCGCGGCATGCACCGAGCGCGGGTGCACGCCCACGCGGGAGGCCAGCAGCCAGCGCAGTCGGGCGGTGTCCAGCAGGGTGCCGGAGCCGATGACCCGTCCGGCGGGCAGGCCGGAGATCCGCTGGGCCACCAGGGTGAGCACGTCCACCGGGTTGGTCACGAGCACCAGCAGGGCGTCCGGTGCGTGCTCCTGCACGGTGGGGACCAGCGAGCGCAGGATGGCCACGTTGGCCTCGGCCAGGTCCAGGCGGGTCTGCCCCGGCTTCTGCTTCGCCCCGGCAGTGATGACCACCACCGAGGAGCCGGACAACACCGCCGGGTCGGCGCCTCCGGTCATGGTGTGGGCGGCGGTGAATGCGGTCCCGTGGGCCAGGTCCAGGACCTCGGCACGGACCTTGGCCTCGTCGATGTCGTACAGGGCGACCTCGTCCGCGACTCCGCTCATCAGGGCAGAGAAACAGACCGAGGTGCCCACGGCGCCGGCGCCGATCACGCCGACCTTGCGGTACTCCGGGCGCGGGGAGGTCGGGGCTGAGACGGACGGGTCGGTGGCTGCGGTCAGGGACGTGGGCGTGGCGTCGTGCTGGTCGCTCATGCCCCACACCCTAGGCGCCATGGCGGGCAGGAATCAGTCCTTGGGCTTCTTCTTGCCCTTCTTCTTGCCCTTCTTCTTGTCCTTGTCCTTCTTCTTTTTCTTCTTGGACTTCTTGGTCGCCTTGTCCTTGTCCCCGGAGGTGTGCTCGCCGGAGTTCCCGGAGGTCGTCTCGGCCGCGTCGTCCTCAGCGGCCTCGGCGGCCTCGGCCTGACGGGCCCGGTAGCTGCGCACATGCAGGCGGTTGCCGCAGTTGGCCTCGTCGCAGAAGCGCTTGGAGCGGTTGCGGCTGGCGTCCACCAGGACGTTGCCGCAGTCCTCGCCGGCGCACACGCGCAGCCGGGCGGCCTCGCCCTCGGCCATCACGTCCGCCAGGGTCAGCGCGGCCAGCGCGGTCAGTCGTTCGACGGCGTCCGAGGTCTGCGAGGCCGGGCCGTAGACCAGGCCCTCCTCCGTCTCCACCAGGGCCAGCGCCCCGACCTCCGCCAGCAGCTCGTTGACCGGTTCCGTGACGTCCTCGCCGGCATCGGCGGCGGTCCACAGCGCCGCGACGCGGCCGCGCAGCGCATGCGCCCGCTGCAGCGCTGCGTTGGCCACGCGCACCCGGGACTTCCCCTCGTGCACCGCCGGCACCACGTCCGGGATCTGCGTGCCGTAGACCAGCCGCTCCTCCAGCACCTGCCCGCCGTGCGGGCCCGGCGCCGTGTTGAGGAACGTGGTGAGTAAGTGGAGGCGGTCCAGCGTGCGTGGGGAGAGCATGTCTGCACTGTACGACGACGGCCCCGGGCCTCGGCAGGGCACGTCGCCTCCCTGCTCGAGGACGGGTGAGGGGCCAGGCGGAGGGCAGTGCCGTCGTCGGGAAGGGGAGGTGGCCGCCGCCGGCGGCCCGTGTGCCGGTGGCCGGAACGGACACGCTGTCACACTCCGTCCACATGCCCATGATGTGGATGCCGACTTCTCAATCCTCGAAAGGCGGGGGAGGCTCGGCTAGCGTGATCAGCACACCGCCGTCACGGGAGGCGGTGGCACCGAGGCATGGGCCCGCGACGAGGCGGCGCCCCACGAAGTCAGGAGACGACCGATGTCGCAGACGGAGAACGCCGGCCGGATGTCCGCCGGCCATGTGATCGTGAAGACCCTCGAGTCGCACGGAGTGGAGCGGATCTACACCGTGCCCGGAGAGTCCTACCTGGATGTGCTCGACGGCCTGCACGACTCTTCGATCGAGAACGTCGTCTGCCGCCACGAGGGCGGCGCCACCTACATGGCCGAGGCCGACGGCAAGATGAACGAGGTCCCCGGCGTGGCCATGGTGACCCGCGGCCCCGGCGCGGCCAATGCGCACGTGGGCCTGCACACCGCCTGGCAGGACTCCACCGCCATGGTGCTGTTCGTGGGACTGATCCCGTTCGAGCACCGCGACCGCGAGGCCTTCCAGGAGTTCGACCCGCACGCCTGGTTCAACACCGGCGCCAAGCGCGTCATGGTCCTGGACCATGCGGAGCGTGCGTCCGAGATCGTGGCCGAGGCGATGTTCGCCGCCAGTTCCGGCCGGCCCGGCCCCGTGGTGGTCGGCCTGCCGGAGGACGTCATCCAGGAGGAGATCTCCGCGGCGCTGCACCCGCAGATCCCCGTGGCCCAGGGCGGCATGACCGTGGAGGACTGGAAGGCGCTGCACTCCGCTCTGAAGGGCTGCGAGAAGCCCCTGTTCATCACCGGCGGCAACGACTGGACCGACGAGGGCGCTGCCATGCTCACCGAGTGGCTCGAGACCCATGAGATCCCGGCCGCCGCCGAGTGGCGCACCGAGGGCACCGTGCCGTTCTCCTCGCCGTCCTACATCGGGCCCATCGGCTACGGCCGCCCGGACTGGACGCAGAAGCTGCTGGAGGAGACCGACCTGATCGTGTTCGTCGGCACCGTCCCCGGCGACGTGGTGACCGACGGCTTCACCATCCGCCAGAACTGGGACAAGAAGAACTTCCTGGTCACCATCGACCCGTCCCTGCGCGGCCGCTCCGGCCCGGTGTCCCACCAGATCGTGGCCAAGCCGGACGTGTTCGTCCGGGACCTGGTGCGCATGGACCTCGCCGTGAAGGACGAGTGGCGTGCGTGGACCCGGCGCATGCGCGGCGAGCAGGAGGAGTTCGCGGCGCTGCCGGCCGCCGAGCCGTGCGACGGTCAGGCGAGGATGGCGACCCTGATGGCGAACCTCATGCCGAAGCTGCCGAAGGATTCGATGATCTCCCTCGGCGCCGGTGAGCACACCAACTGGGCGCACCGCTACTTCCCCACCGAGGGATACCGGGCCATGATCTCCGCCCGCAACGGCTCCATGGGCTACTCCGTGCCCGGTGCCGTGGCCGCCTCCCTGAACTTCCCGGACCGCGTGGTGGTGACCATTGCCGGCGACGGCGAGTTCCTCATGAACGGCCAGGAACTGGCGACCGCGGCCCAGTACGGTGCCACGCCGCTCGTGGTGGTCATGGACAACCAGGAGTACGGCACCATCCGCACCCACCAGGAGCGCCAGTACCCGCAGCGCATCTCCGGCACCCAGCTGAAGAACCCGGACTTCGCGACGATGGCCGAGGCGTTCGGTGGCGTGGGTTTGCGTGTGGAGCAGGATGCGGATGTGCCGGCGGCGGTGGACGCGGCGCTGGAGGCCGTGCAGGGCGGGCAGTTCGCGCTGATCCACCTGATCGTGGAGCAGCGGGTCAAGGCGTACTGACGCCACACCCTGAGTTTCCGTTCGGGAGAACGTCGAGTCCCCGGGCACTGTCGTTCGAGAGGCCGTCGAGTCCCCGAAGCCTGCCCGCCCTTCGCCGCTGTCACCGAGGGGACGAGGTGAGCTCGGTGTGGAGATCGCGCACGCGGCGTGCGATGTCGTCGCGGACCAGGCGCATGCGCTCGGCTCCCTCGATCCCGCGCTCGGACGGCTCGTCCGTGTGCCAGGTCTCCACCGTGCCGGCCATGTCCGCCGCCGGCTCCACGCGGGCCTCGGACCCGAGCACCACCACGCGGTCCACCCGGCGCAGCAGCTCCGGGTCGATCGCCTTCGGCGTGCCCGCAGACATGTCCGCACTGACCTCCGCCACGGTCTCCGCGGACAGCGCGTTGATCGCCGTTCCCGGGTGGGTGCCGGCCGAGTGGACCTCCACGGCGTCGCCGGCCAGCTGCTCCATGAGGGCGGCGGCCATCTGGGACTTGCCGCCGTTCTTCTTGCAGACGAACAAGACGGAGGGGCGGGGCTGCTCTGCGGGTGCGATCATGGGGATCTCCTGGGTGAGTGGTGAGGGGATGAGGAGTCGTGGCCTGGCAGCGCCGGACGGCGTCGGGCCCCACAACATATCGACAACTGTCGATATGGAGGAAGAATCGAGCCGAGGCGAGTGTCAATCGTGTGCGGTGGCCGTCGTCGGGAAGCGGGTGTGGTGGCGTCATGCGGCACGCCCGGTGCCCCGGTAGGGTCGAGGGGCGGCGTGGAGCACGCGGTGCGAGGGCGGAGTGCGGATCCGCGGCGCGAGCGCCGGCAGAGAAGAGGTGAGGACGATGGGCGAGGGCACCGGTGAGGTGGGTGGCCGCACCATGCAGATCGGTGAGGTGGCCGAGCGTGTGGGACTCTCCCTGCGCTCCATCCGCCACTACGACGACGTCGGGCTGGTTCCGCCGTCCGCCCGCAGCGAGGGCGGCTTCCGTCTCTACACGGAGGACGACGTCGAACGACTGCGGCGGGTCAAGCACATCGTTCCGCTCGGGTTCAGTCTCGAGGAGACCTCCCGCATGCTCGAGCTGCTCGAGTCCGGAGCGGTGGGCGACGACCCTGCCGTGCTGGACGGGTTCCTGGAGCGGGCCCGCCGCGGTCGGGAGACCCTGGCCCGCAAGCTGGCCCAGGCGGACGAGCTGCTGGCCGAGCTGGAGGGCCTCGCGCACTGACGGGCGTGTGATCTGCCCCTCTTTTTGGGGGAGGTCGGCAACTCTACCCTTACGTAAGGTTAGAGTCTGAGCCATGGTCGACTCTCGCATTCCTTCCCCCGCGCCCCCTGATCCCGCCGACACCCCTGTGGAGCCCCCGGAGCAGCAGCAGTCCGTCCGCCGCGCCCTGCGCTCGCCCCGCCGCCTGAAGACCGAGGTCCTGGCCGGACTCGTGGTCAGCCTCGCGCTGATCCCCGAGGCCATCGCGTTCGCGCTGATCGCCGGAGTGGACCCGCAGGTCGGCCTCTTCGCCGCCGCCACCATGGCCATCGCCATCGCCTTCGTGGGCGGACGGCCCGCCATGATCTCCGCGGCCACCGCGGCCACGGCCCTCGTGGTGGCGCCCCTGGTGCAGTCCCACGGACTGCACCACCTCTTCGCCGCCGTGATCCTGGCCGGCGTCTTCCAGGTGCTCCTTGGCCTGGCCGGCGTGGCCAAGCTGATGCGGTTCGTGCCCCGCTCTGTGATGGTCGGGTTTGTCAACGCCCTGGCCATCCTGATCTTCAGCTCCCAGCTGCCGGACCTGATGGGCGTCCCCTGGCTGGTCTACCCGCTGACGGCGCTCGGCCTGGCGATCATCCTCCTGCTGCCGCGGGTGACCACGGTGGTCCCCGCCCCGCTGGTGGCGATCGTGGTGGTCACGGCCCTCACCCTCGCCTTCGCCGTGGATGTGCCCACCGTGGGGGACAAGGGCCAGTTGCCGGACTCCCTCCCCGCCCTGCTCATCCCGGACGTGCCCTTCACCCTGGAGACCCTGCAGCTGCTCGCCCCCTACGCGCTCG
>NZ_BCSN01000074.1 GCF_001570885.1 Micrococcus lylae NBRC 15355
CACCGGACGCATGGCCGGGCGCAGGTACACGCCCACGAACTCCATGAGGCCGTAGCCGATGATCAGGGCCAGGAAGATGCCGCCGATCGGCACGATCAGTCCGACCTGCACCACCAGCGAGTCCATGAGGAACGGTCCGATGTCCTCGTTCAGCACGAACTCCGGGCCGAACCCGAAGACCACCATGGACGCGGTGACCAGTCCGAGCACGGCCAGGAACGCGAACGCGGCCTTCAACGCCGACTGCCGCCACGTACCGGTGACGAACGGGTAGACGGCGCCGGCGGCGATGATCGCCAGGGCCACGAAGCGGTCCGCCTCCCCCAGCAGGGTGCGGACGCCGTTGACCAGGTGGTCCAGCGGGATGGTCGTGGTGCCGTTCAGGGTGATCGGCACGAAGAACATCACGATGCCGATCACCGAGTAGACGATCATGCGCCAGCGGCCGGACGGGCGGGGCTCGTCACGGCCGATCGCCGCCATCGCGGTCGTGTCGCTGTGGAACTCGCGGTCCCCCGGGTTCGTCACGGACATCGTGCTGCTCCTCTCCTGGGTTGCACCGTGGCGGAGGCGGGCCGCCTCCGCCACGGTGGGGGCCGTCGTCGTGCCCGTGCGGGGGACGACGACGGCCGCACGGGTGCGTCAGTCGCGGATCTTCGCCTCCATGGGCACACGCACACCGCGCTCGGCCGCCACCTCGGCGGCGCGGGAGTAGCCGGCGTCCACGTGGCGGATGACGCCCATGGCCGGGTCGTTGGTGAGCAGCGCCTCGAGCTTGGCTGCGGCCAGCTCGGTGCCGTCCGCCAGGCCGACCTGACCGGCGTGGATGGACCGGCCGATGCCGACGCCGCCGCCGTGGTGGATGGACACCCAGGTGGCACCGGAGGAGGTGGCGGTCAGGGCGTTGAGCAGCGGCCAGTCGGCGATCGCGTCGGAGCCGTCCAGCATGGCCTCGGTCTCGCGGTACGGGGAGGCCACGGAGCCGGAGTCCAGGTGGTCGCGGCCGATGGCGATCGGCGCCTTGACCTTGCCCTCGGCCACCAGCTGGTTGAACAGCAGACCGGCCCTGTGGCGCTCGTTGTAGCCGAGCCAGCAGATGCGGGCCGGCAGGCCCTCGAACTCCACGAACTCGGCGGCGCCGTCCAGCCAGCGGTGCAGGTGCTCGTTCTCCGGGAACAGCTCCTTCAGGGCCTCGTCGGTGACGCGGATGTCCTCCGGGTCGCCGGAGAGGGCCACCCAGCGGAACGGGCCGAGGCCCTCGCAGAACAGCGGGCGGATGTAGGCCGGGACGAAGCCCGGGAACTCGAAGGCACGGTCGTAGCCGGCCTTGCGGGCCTCGTCGCGGATGGAGTTGCCGTAGTCGAAGACCTCGGCGCCGGCGTCCTGGAAGCCGACCATGGCCTCCACGTGGCGGGCCATGGACTCCTGGGACTTCTTGGTGAAGCCGGCCTCGTCCGCGGCGGCCTCCTCGTGCCACTGCTCCACGGTGTACTCCACCGGGAGGTAGGACAGCGGGTCGTGGGCGGAGGTCTGGTCCGTGACGATGTCGATCTCGAGCTCGCCCGCCTGGTGGCGCTTGAGCAGCTCCGGGAACACCTCGGCGGCGTTGCCCACCAGGCCCACGGAGACGGCCTCCTTGTTCTTCTTCGCCTCGTTGACGCGGGCGATCGCCTTGTCCAGGTCGGTCTCCACCTCGTGCAGGTAGCGCTTGGACTGGCGGCGGTGCAGGCGCTCGGCGGAGACGTCCACGATCAGGCAGACGCCGCCGTTGAGGGTGACGGCCAGGGGCTGGGCGCCGCCCATGCCGCCGCAGCCGCCGGTGAGGGTCAGGGTGCCGGCGAGGGTGCCGTCGTACTTCTTGCGGCCGATGGCGGCGAAGGTCTCGTAGGTGCCCTGCAGGATGCCCTGGGTGGCGATGTAGATCCAGGAGCCGGCGGTCATCTGGCCGTACATCATCAGGCCTTCGGCCTCGAGCTTGCGGAAGGTGGCCCAGTCCGCCCAGTCGCCCACCAGGTTGGAGTTGGCGATCAGCACGCGCGGGGCCCACGTGTTGGTGCGGAGCACGCCGACCGGCTTGCCGGACTGCACCAGGAGGGTCTCGTCCTCCTCGAGGTCCTTCAGGGTCTCGACGATCGCGTCGAAGGCCTCCCAGGAGCGGGCCGCACGGCCGGTGCCGCCGTAGACGACGAGGTCCTCGGGGCGCTCGGCGACCTCGGGGTCCAGGTTGTTCATGAGCATCCGCAGCGGGGCCTCGGTCTGCCAGGACTTGGCGGAGATCTCCGTGCCGCGCGGAGCGCGGATCTCGCGGGACGGGTCGTGCTGGGTGAATCCCTGGGTCATGGGGTCCTCTCCTTCAAGGGGTCCGGTGTCCTTCCCGACGGCGGCCGGTCGGGTGGGCGCGTCAGCCTCGCCTTTTCATCTGATGGCGTATGCCTTCCATCCATTGAAACCCTCCCGGTGTGGCGCGCGCAACCCCTTGTATAGGCTTTCTCCATGCCCTCCGCCTCGACGCGCACCGTGGACCGCGCCCTGGACCTGCTGGCCGCCGTGACCGAGCGCTCCGCGCTGACCCTGTCCGACGCCGCGCGGCAGACCGACCTCGCCCCCTCCACGGCCCTGCGCCTGCTGCGCAGCCTTGAGGGCGCCGGCCTCGTCACCCGCGACGACGACGGCCGCTACCGCCCCGGCGCACAGCTGATCCGCCTCGGTGCACGCGCCTTCACCCGCGAGCCGCTCGTGGAGCTCTCCGGCGAGCCCATGCGGGCGCTCGCCGAGAAGACCGGCGAGTCCGTGTACCTGGCGATCCCGGGCGCAGCCGACACCGCCGTCTACATCGCGATCGTGGAGGGCACCCACTCCGTGCGCCACACCAACTGGGTCGGCCGCACCGTCCCCCTCGACGGCACCGCCGTGGGCGCCGTGCTCCGCGGCGAAGTCGAGGCCGACTCCGTCGCGATGATCAAGGACACCGTGGAACGGGACGTCACCGCCCTGTCCGCTCCGATCACGGTCCAGGGCTCCCCCGTGGGCGCACTGTCCACGCTCGTGCCGACCTACCGCTGCACCGATGAGCTCGCCGAGAGCTGCCGACAGGCCCTCGTCGAGGCGACCGCGCAGATCGCGGACGCCCTCTCCGGGCGGTGAGCGGGCCCTCGAGGAGGCGCCGCACAGGCCGGGCGTCGGTGCGGTCGTCGGGACACGCGGCGCACAGGGCCGGCGCCCGGGCGCGTGGCGAGGACGGCGCACAGCGGGCCGTCACCGCACGGTGACCCGGTTTCAGACAATTCCCAGAGTTCTCCCCTGGTACCTCCACGAAGGATCCCTATGCTGAAAGCACCTCATCGAAGGTGCGAGTGATGACAGCGAAGGGCCCCGGACCGGCGAAAGCCGGACCGGGGCCCTTCGTCATGCCCGTCGAGTCAGGCCCCACAGACGACGACGGCGCCGCTCCCCTCCGTCGGGGGAACGGCGCCGTCGTGCGGTGCGAGCGCGCGGTGCGAGTGAGGCGGCGCGCAGGGGCGAGTGATGACCCGCTTATCGCTCAGTGGCGACGGGCGGAGCTGATGCCGGCCCAGAGGCCGCCGATCAGGCCGGCGACCGGCATGCCGATCAGCAGGACCCAGCCGGAGTTCTCGGCGGCGGTGTTCGAGAAGATCATGATCAGCAGCAGCACCGAGACGATGCCGCCGACCAGGCCGCCGATCGCGTAGCGGCCGGCGTTGCGGCCGTAGCCGCCCATGACGTTGACGACCCACGAGGCGACGACGCCGGCGAGGGAACCGCCGATCAGGGCGAAGAACAGGGAGAGCATGAGCGGCACGAAGCCCACACCGCCCTCGCCGAGCACCACGAGGCCGTCGGGCCGGGTGGTGAAGAGCTGGACGAACTCGGCGACCATCAGCACGATCGCCGCGACGATCACGATGCGGTTGGTGATGCCCCAGGCGTTGACCGGCAGACTCGGCGGGACGATCGGCTCGGCCGGCACCGGGCGTGCGCCGCCACGGGTGGCGACGGTGGTGTTCGTGTTCATTGCTGGTCTCCCATCCGCCCCGCCTCCGGGGCCCTCTGCGCGCCGGGCGCCCGCAGGCGCCCAGAGTTCTGTGCCCCAGTTTAGTGCCACCGGGTCCCGGGCCGGGAATCATGGCGTCCGGCCCGTGATGCCGCCGGTCGCCCGCAGGTCAGAGGACGTCGGTGCGCCGGTTCTGAAGGACCGGCAGGAAGGAGCGGACGTCCTCGATGCGGTCACGGGTGACCTCGGCGGTCACGAGGGCCTCGCGCTCGTCCTCCAACGCCGCCACCGGCAGGGCCAGCGGGTCCACGATCGCCGAGTGTCCGATCGTCGAGTCCGAGCAGGTGTCCGCGGCGACCACCCAGACGGTGTTCTCCACGGCCCGGGCCTTGAGCAGGGTCTGCCAGTGGTCCACCTTGTGGTCGCCCTTGAACCAGGCGGCGGGGACCACGAGCACGTCCGCGCCGTCCACGGCGAGCTTGCGGGACAGCTCCGGGAAGCGCAGGTCGTAGCAGGTGAGCAGGCCGAAGGTCAGCTCGCCGATGCGGACGGACAGCAGGTCCCGGTCGCCCGGGGTGATGGTGTCCGACTCCTTGTGCTTGAACGCGTCGTAGAGGTGGAGCTTCCGGTAGGTGCCGAGCTCGGCACCGGAGCCGTCCACGGCCACGAGGGTGTTGTAGGGGCGCGGGGTCCCGGAGGGCTCGTATCCGCCGGCGATGATCGCGATCCCGTGCTCGCGAGCCATGTCCTTGAGCGCGGCGACGAACTCGCCCCATTCGGTGTCCACGGCCTCCTCGAAGGTGTCCGTGACGAGATGGCGCTGCGTGAGCATCGACTCCTCGGGGAACACGACGAGCCCGGCGCCCTCCTCGGCGGCCTGGGCGGTGAGCCGACGGAGCACCTCGAGGTTCTCCTCGATGACTCCGGTGGGGCGGAACTGTCCGACGCTGATCCTCATGTGGCCAGCGTAACGTCCGCCCCACCGTCGGATCAGGCCTTGGCGCTCGCCCAGCCGAAGGCGGAGTGGCCGGTGAGGCGGCGGCCCATGATGAGGGACTGCACCGTCTCGGTGCCCTCGTAGGTGTGCAGCGCCTCGAGGTCCGCGAAGTGCTGGATCATGCCGTGCTCCAGCAGCAGGCCGTTGCCGCCCATGAGGTCCCGGGCGATGCCGGCGACCCGGCGTGCGGCGCGGGTGTTGTGGTACTTCAGCATCGAGGCGTGCTCACCGCGCAGCTGCCCGGCCGCCTGGAGCCGGGCCACGGCGGCGGCCTGCAGCTGCATGGAGGTGATGGCCTCGAGCATCTGGGACAGCCGCTCCTGCACGGTCTGCTGGGCGGCCAGCGGCTTGCCGAACTGCACGCGGGCCTGCGTGTACTGCAGGGCGCCCTCGAACAGGGCGGTGGCGTGCCCGAGGGCGGACCAGCCGATGTTCACGCGGGTGGCCTCGAGGACACGGGCGGTGTCCGCGAAGGAGTTCGCGCCCGGCAGCAGGGCCTCATCGCCGACCTTCACCGAGTCCAGGGTGATGAGGGACTGGTGGAGGGCACGCAGCACGCCCTTGCGCACGATCGGCTCGGCCGAGTATCCCTCGGTCTCCTGCGGGACGATGAACCCGCGGACCTGCCCCTCCTCGTCCCGGGCCCAGACGAGGGTGATCCCGCCGGCGGCGCCGTTGCCGATCCACTTCTTCTGGCCGTCGATCACCCAGCCGCCGGCGACCTTCCGGGCGGTGGTCTCCAGCGCCACGGAGTCGGAGCCGTGCTCCGGCTCGGTCAGGGCGAAGGCACCGAGCAGCTCGCCGCGGGCCAGCCTCTGCGCGTACGCCGCCTTCTGCTCCTCGGAGCCGAGCTCCACGACGGAGCGCAGGGCGAGGCCGCCCTGCACGGCGCAGGCCGCGGCGAGCGAGCCGTCCAGGCGGGACAGCTCCATGGTCACCAGGCCGGCCGCCAGCGGGGACAGGGTGTCCATGCCCGCCACGGCCACGCCGTCGGTGATGAGGCCGGCGGCGGCCACCTGCTGCACCAGGTGCACCGGGTACTCGCCGTTGTGCCAGGCCTCGGCCAGTTCGTCCAGCATGGGCGTGACGGTCTCACGGGCCTTCGCGGCAGCGGCGCGGTCGGCCTCCGTGGCGTCTGCGAAGGCGCCGAGGAAGTCGGTGTCCAGCGGGGCGCGGACGTCGATGTCGAGTTCCGGGGTCAGGCTCACGCCTCGCTCCTCTCCTTGCGCAGCACGCGCTTGAGCAGCTTTCCGGACTGGTTGCGCGGCAGCTCGTCCACGAACTCCACGGACTTGGGCACCTTGAAGCCGGCGAGGTTCTCCTTGACGTGGGCGATCACCTGCTCCTCGGTGACCTGGGCGCCGTCCTTGAGCACCACCACGGCGGTGATGGCCTCGATCCAGCGCTCGTCCGGGACACCGATCACGGCGACCTCGGCCACGCCGTCCACCTCGTAGACGCAGTCCTCCACCTCACGCGGGGCCACGAGGACGCCGCCGGTGTTGATGACGTCCTTGATGCGATCCACCACCTGGATGTAGCCGGCCTCGTCCTGGGTGACCTGGTCGCCGGAGCGGAACCAGCCGTCCATGAACGCGGCCTCGGTGGCCTCCGGGTTGTTCCAGTAGCCGGAGAACAGCTGCGGCGAGCGGTACTGGATCTCTCCGGGCTCGCCGACCTGCACGGGCTCGCCGGTGGGGTCGACCACGCGGACCTGCACGTGCTGGGCGGGGCGGCCGCAGGAGGCCGGGCGGGCGTGGTGCTCCTCGGGGCGCAGCACGGTGCACAGCGGGGCCATCTCGGACTGGCCGAAGCAGTTGTAGAAGCCGAGCTTGGGGAACGCCTCGCGCAGGCGCTGCAGCACGGTGACCGGCATGATCGAGGCGCCGTACTGGGCCTTGGTGAGGGAGGTCAGGTCGTAGTCGCCGAGGTCCTCGCGGTTGGCCAGCGGCACCCACACGGTGGGGGCGAGGAACAGGGAGCCGATGTGCTCGTCCTGCACCAGCTGCAGCATCTGACCGATGTCCGGCTTCTCGATGATCCGCAGCGTCGCGCCGAGGGACAGGTACGGCATGGCGAAGACGTGCATGGCCGCCGAGTGGTACAGCGGCATCGCGATCAGCGGGCGGTCCTCCTCGGTGAAGTCCAGCGCGATCACGGTGGAGTCGTACTCCGCCACCAGCGCGCGATGGGTCATCACGGCACCCTTCGGGGCGGAGGTGGTGCCGGAGGTGTAGAGCAGCTGCACCGGGTCCTCGGAGTGCACCTGCGGGAACGGCTCGGCCCCCTCGGCGGCACCGGCCGGAGTCTCGTCGAGCGCGAGCTCCTCCAGGCTGGTGATGCCGGCGGCGTTCTCCTCCGCCTGCTCCCCCTTCTGGAAGGGCACGACGACGGCCAGAGACTCCACCTTGCCGCTCGCCCGCACCTCGTCCACCAGGGATGCCAGGGCCTTGTCCACGACGAGGACGGTGGCGCCGGAGTCGTTGAGGATGTGGGCGAGCTCGCCGCCCTTCAGGCCCGAGTTCACGGGCACGTGGATGAGCCCGGCGCGGGCGGCGGCCAGGAACAGGATCAGGTAGAGGTCCGAGTTCATGCTGAACGCGCCGACGCGGTCGCCGGGCTTCAGGCCGAGGCGCTGCAGGCCCCGGGCGGTGCGGTCCACGGCGGCGGCGAGCTCGGCGTAGGTGAGGGACCGCTCGCCGAAGCGGGTGGCGGTGTTGCGGCGGTAGGCGGCCGCGCTGCGGTCCAGCAGGTGGGTCAGGCCGAACTGGTACGCGGAGGCCGGCACCAACGAGGTGACATCGTGGGCGATGGTCATGGAGGCGTCCTTCTGTCGTCGGGCGGGTGTCAGGCGGCCGGGGTGCCGGCGTTGAGGTTCTCGATGATGGTGACGTTGGCCTGGCCGCCGCCCTCGCACATGGTCTGCAGGCCGTAGCGGCCGCCGGTGCGCTCGAGCTCGTGCAGCAGCGAGGTCATCAGGCGGGCGCCGGTGGCGCCGATGGGGTGGCCGAGGGCCATGGCGCCGCCGTTGGGGTTGACCTTGGCCGGGTCGGCGCCGGTCTCGGCGAGCCAGGCGAGGACCACGGAGGCGAAGGCCTCGTTGATCTCGACGACGTCCATGTCCTCGATGGTCATGCCCGCCTTCTTCAGGGCGTAGGCGGTGGCCGGGATCGGGGCGGAGAGCATCATCACCGGGTCGGCGCCGCGGGCGGAGAGGTGGTGGATGCGGGCGCGCGGGGTGAGCCCGTGCTTCTCCACGGCGGCCTCGGAGGCGATGAGCAGGGCGGCGGCGCCGTCGGACATCTGGGAGGCGCTGGCCGCGGTGAGGATGCCGCCCTCCGAGATCGGCTGCAGGGAGGCCATCTTCTCCCGGTCCGGGGTACGCGGGCCCTCGTCCGCGGTGACGCCGAAGCAGGGGACGATCTCGCGGTCGAAGCGGCCGGCCGCCTGGGCGGCGAGCGCGCGCTCGTGGGACTGGACCGCCAGGTCCTCGGCCTGCTCACGGGTGATGTTCCACTTCTCCACCATCATCTCCGCGCCGCGGAACTGGGAGATCTGTTCGTCCCCGTAGCGGGCCGCCCAGGCCTCGGAGCCGGTGTACGGGTCCGGGAAGCCGAGGTCCTTGGCGATCACGTTGGACGTGGCCAGCGGGACGGCGGACATGGACTGCAC
>NZ_BCSN01000075.1 GCF_001570885.1 Micrococcus lylae NBRC 15355
GTCTCGATCATCGCGTGGAGCTCGCCGAACTCTGCGACGCTCCCCGGCACGGCCTCCAGCCCTGCCTCGCTCAGCCGGGACAGCAGCACGGCGTGCCGACGCTCCCGGTCCTGTCGCTGCTCCTCCTCAGCCGAGATCTGGCGTCCGAGCTCCTCGATCTGTCCGCCCCCGGCCTGGTGCAGGGCCAGCATGGTCCCGGCACGACGCTGCTCCGCTCTCTCCAGTGCTGCCCGGGCTTCTTCCTGCCGTGCCCGCAGGCCGCGCAGGGAACCGCGCACCTGTTGCACTTCCCGGCGCAGATTCTCGAGCTCTCGGCTCTGTCGGTAGGGGTGGATCGCCTCCTGCAGTCGCCGCAGACGCTCCGTATCCGAGAGCGCGGTCTCGTACTCGTCTGCCACGGTGCGCACCTGAAGCAGATGGTCACGCTGCTGGCGCAGGTCCATCACATGCTCGTATGCGGTACGCAGCGCCCCGAACTCCTCGACCGCCTTGTCCGCCATCTCGAACGTCTGCGGCACCTCGAGCATGTGGTGGCGGAACAGCTGGTCCAGGGAGTCCAAGCCCTTGGCGGACTGGGTCCGGTGCAGAAGCCGCAGCGCGGCGTCGTCGCGCATGCCGAACACCGATCGCAGCCGAGCGTAGAACTTGCCGTGCGTGCCGTTCGTGGTCACCACTGCCTTGGGCCATCGGTCCTGCACGCGGCGGGTCTTGATGCCGTCGTCGATCAGGGTCTGCAGCTCCGCCAGGTCAACCTCAGAACGCTCCAGCAGGCACAGGTCCCGCATGTCTGCGCTGGACATGGACGTGCCCCGCAGGAAGAACAGTCGTGCCAGAGAGACGACACCACCGGTTCCGTCCCGGTACGTCAGCACGACGCCGGACCAGGTCGCGCGGGGCCGCAGATACGCCGAGACCACACGGTCCTCCTGCTCGTCCTGCTGCCTGGTCCACGCGCCACGCACATACGAGACGACACTGCGGGTGGCCGCACGCTCGCCGCCGGCCTGCGCCGCCTGGTTGAACTTCAGCCACTTGTCCGGGGTGAGCACGGAGGCGATCGCGTCCAGCACCGAAGACTTGCCTGACCCCGACGGGCCGGTGATCAGATGGCCCCGGCGGGACACGGGGAACCGGTAGATCCGACCGTCCATGGTGCCCCAGTTGGCGATCTGCACCGACGCGAGGCGCCACTGCCTCGGCGGAGCCGGTTCGACGGGGGGAACATCCAGCTGGGGACCGAGCTCGAAGGCCTTCTGGTCGGTCATCTGCAGGGTGCTCATGCGGTGTCCTCCTCGGTCTCGGCAGAGTCGTCAGTGTCGGAGGTGGAGGTTCCTCGCTCAGCGATGCCGCGGTACAGCTCGGTGAATGACGCCGCCTGCTCCGGGCCGATCACGACCTTGAGCACCGGCGAGATCTCCGCGCGATCCTCCTCGACCTTGTGCAGCACGTTGAAGCGGTTGAGCATCCTCGTCCACGAGCCGTTGAGACGCTTGGCCCAGGCAGCGTCGTCTCCTTCCCGGTACACGGCGAGCTGCTCGTAGATCTCCTGCTTGCCGACCACCACACGGCGCTCGCCGGCGGAGGCCAGCAGGTGACCGCGGAGCACCAGCAGCATGGCGGTGTCCAGGAAGCTCATGGCCTCGGTGCGCAGGGCCGAGGGCGTGGTGAGCTCGTCGGTGTCCACGCGGCGGGTGAACGCGAACTCGTCCTGCCGGTCGATCACCACGTCCAGGAACAGCTCGTGCAGCCGGGAGCGGATGACCGCCTCGTCTGCGACGAGAGCCTGCCAGAGCTGTGGGCGCCGACGGCCCGAGAGGTACGGCCCCTTCAGCAGCTCGAGCAGGGCGCGGCGCGACTGCTCGCCGAGCGTGCCCAGGTCTCCCTCCCAGAGGGCATGCGGGTTCTCGGGGGTCTCGTGGAGCTCGTTCTCGGGGATCGAGGTCATCAGGGAAGCCTTTCGGTGAACAGGTGACGGACCACCCGGGCGGAGCGGTGGGGGAGGCCGGAGCCGGGTGTCTCGGAGTTCTCCGTCTCCACGGGCCAGCGAAGGAGGTCCGTGGCGTCGTCGTCGATCACCCCGTGGCGCGCCGCCAGTGAGAGCAACCCGACGACGCTCGCGACGCCCTGCGTGGCCGGGTGCAAGGAGAGCACTTCGGCCACGCTGACGGGGGAGTGATCGGCAAGGACGCCGTTGACGTTCTCGCGCAGTTCGGCGAAGTCGATCTCCGTCTCCCGTGCAAGCAGCCGGAGGGCCTCGACGTCCACGGTCTCGACCTCGGCCTCCTCGAGCGCAGCCCCGACGTCGAACTCTCGGGGGTCATGCAGAGTGAGGGTGCCCAGCGAGCGCGGGGACATGCCGGTGAGCTCCATGTCCAGGCCGGTGCGATGGAACGGGCGGGTGGCGGGGGCCGCCTCGGCGGCGGCCGCGAGGGCCTCCTGGAGGGCGGTGTGGAGGCGACGGTCGCGCTGATACTCCTGCGATAGCACGTACCCACGCAGTCCACGGGCGAACTCGGTGAGGCTGTCCTGCACGGAACGGGCGCCGTCGTCCAGGGTGCGCGGCAGGGTTCGCAGGGTGCTGCGCACGGACGCCGGCAGGTCGGTGAAGAGGTCGCGACCGAGCACGGCGCGGACGTCCGCCTCGAACGACGCGGCCATGGCGGGGTCGCGGACCAGCCGGGAGAATGCGGCAAAGGTCTGTCCCTCGTCCGAGGACTCGATGACGTCCACGCCGCGGAACACGTTCTCCAGCACCTCCTTAGGCAGGCCCTCGTCCGTGAGGATGCGCCGACGCAGCTCCTGGTTCAGCTGGGAGAAGCGTGCGCGGACCCGGGCGAAGTCCGTGGGCAGGTCCGCAGCCTGGCCGAGCAAGTCCTCCAGTCGTTCCCGGGCGCGGCGTTCGTCCAGGAGGTCATCCTCGCCGGAGGACAGGCGCCGGATCCGCTCGTCCAAGCGATCGCGTTCTGCTTGCAGGGCGGCCACGCGGCGGTCGACGTCCGGATCGGTCTCGACGGCGAGCCGGTGCAGCGCGGTCAGGAGCGCGACGAAGCGCGATTCTGTGACGCTGGCCCGTGGCTCCAGGAGCTGTTCGATCAGGCGCAGACCCTGGCGGGCCGCCGGGGTGAGCGCGTAGACCTCTTCGCGGGACTCGCCGTGAAGCCGGCGTTCCAGCAGACCCGCCTGGCGCCAGTCCTCGCAGAAGCCCTTGGCCGTGCGGTCGGAGAGATCGAGATGGGTGCGGAGGGGATCCAGCTCCGCATCCAAAAGGTCGTGCAGCTGATGGGTGGGCATGGTGGCGTTAGGCGCGCTGAGGTGGGTCTCGAGGACGCCTGCCACCAGTGGAAGTGAGTCCATGCGCAGCATGCGGAGGGTTGCGTCGTCCTGGACGAGCCGCCGGACCTTGAGTGCCACCGCGAGCGAAGTCATGAGGTGAGTCTTTCAGAGGATGTGGACACGGTAAGTGCCATTTGACTCACTCCGGCGAGCGGCGTCGTCGTGCCCTGCCGGTCTACAGATTCTTGCCCCGTCGGAGCGACCTGTACGGGTCGGCGGCCACGTCGAAGCGCTGGCGTGCCGACCGGCGTGTCAGCTCAACCCACTGCTGCAGCTCTGCGCTTGGAAAGTAGGCCGCGCCGCGCTTGTCCCCTTCACGGACCAGCACCCCGGCCTTCGTCAGCAGGTTCAGGTCCCGGGATGCGGTGGGCCGGGTGACCCCGGCCGCGTCGCGGTACAGCGCATTCGTGAGGCGCCAGTCGGTGAGCACGAACTCCAGCGGTGCGGCGGCGCGTTCTGGGAGGGCGAGGGTGTCGATCAACTCGTCCACGCGCCGTGCCACCTGTTCCATCACGTCGATCCGGCGGCGGATGGTCATCGCTTGGCGATAGTGGGCGGTCAGCATGAACTCCAGCCAGGGGGAGGCATCCCGCTCAGGTGCCCACCGCCCGGCGCCCACCTCGGCCAACACCGCGTAGTAGGCCTCCGTGTTCCGCCCGAGGTATTCCTCCACGGAGACGAAGGCCGCCTCCGCCAGGCGGTCCCAGTAGAGCCGCCAGGACTGGAGGATCCGGGACATGCGTCCGTTCCCGTCGCTGAAAGGGTGGATCATCACGAGGTTCAGGTGGGCCATGGCCGCCGAGACCAGCGGGTGCTCGTCCGGGGAGTTGGAGGCGAGCGAGGACAGCAGCTCGTCCAGCAGGCCGTCCACCTCCTCCGGGGCGGGGCCGGTGTAGACCGTGCGTCCGCTGCCTTCCTGCTGCACGTAGATGTCGGTCAGGCGGAGACGCCCGGGTCGCTGCCCAAGGTCGTGGGCCGTGGTCATGAAGTGCAGGGCGAGGAGGTCGGGAAGGGTGAGGTCTCGTCCCTCGTCCGCCATGATCCGTGCATAGGTCATGGCGTCCGAATAGCCCCTTACTGCCAGCCAGTCTTCGTCCACCTCGACGAGATCGGCCGAGTCTGCCCGGATGGCCAGTGCCTGTTCACGGCTGACGTGGATGCCCTCGATCGAATTCGACCCCACCGTGTCGCGGGCGCGCTGCTGGCGTGCCAGCGTGCCGACCCAGCGATGCGGAGCGCTCAGGCTGTAGCGCATGGCCTCCCGGTGCGCGTCGATGGCGGCGAGTACGGCGCGGTCGTCGTCCGTCAGCGGAGGAGTGGAGAAGAGCATGGTGATCCAATCGACGGCGCTTGTCACAAATTATGCGCGTGAGCGCTCGTATCTCTCAAGTGCTCTCTTTTTTGCGGTGATCCGCAGGGGCCTGCCGCGGCGAACTAGAGGAACGGCCGCGGCGAACCAGAGGAAGTGGTCACTTCACGCACGTGCGAGGTGACCACTTCCTCTGGCTCGGCGGAAGTGCGGAAGGGGGAAAGGCGGAGGCGGGCCGTCGTCGTGAAGGAGGTCGTGAAGGGGGGGGCGGGGCTTCCGGGAGGCCCTGCCCCGAACGAATTCCCCTCCGCCGTAGATGAGACCTCGCGGTCACCGCTCAGGTCCCACTAAGGTCTTGTGAGCCCTGTCACCGACCCGAGGACTCCATGCAGTCATTCATCGAATCTGCGAACGCGATCATGTGGGCGTTGCCCATGGTGATCATCATCCTGGCCATCGGCCTCTACTTCACCATCAGGATGGCGGTGCCCCAGCTGCGGCTGATCGGTGACATGGTGGGGCAGCTGATCCACGGCGGCCGCACCTCCGCGGGCATCAGCTCGTTCGAGGCCTTCGCGATGGCGTTGGGCGGCCGCATCGGCGTCGCCAACATCGCCGGTGTGGCGGCCGCGATGTTCGTCGGCGGCCCCGGCGCCCTGTTCTGGATGTGGGTCACCGCGTTCCTCGGCGCGCCCGTGGCCGTGGCCGAGTCCTCCCTCGCCCAGCTGTACAAGCACAAGGTGAAGGGCGAGTTCCGCGGTGGTCCGGCCTTCTACATCCTGGAGGGCCTCGGCCGGAACTGGCGCTGGCTCGCCGTCGCCTACGCGGCCGCCACCGTCTTCGCCACCACCATCACCGGCCCGCAGATCCAGGCCAACGCCGTGACGGCGGCGACCTCGGAGGCCTGGGGCTGGGACCCGCTCTGGGTCGGCCTGGCCATGGCAGCGTTCTTCCTGGTCATCGTGTTCGGCGGCATGCACCGCCTGGGCCGCACCGTCGGCCTGATCGTGCCGTTCATGGCCGCCGTCTACATCCTCGTCGGCCTGATCGTGGTGATCTTCAACATCACCCACGTCCCGGCGATGTTCTCCCTGATCTTCACCTCCGCCTTCGCCCTGGACTCGGCCTATGCCGGAATGATGGGTGCCGCCATCGCCTGGGGCATCCGCCGCGCCGTGTACTCCACGGAGATCGGCACCGGCTCCGGCGCCCAGGCCTCGGCCGCCGCGAACGTCACCCACCCGGTGAAGCAGGGCCTGGCCCAGGGGTTCTCCGCGTACGTGGACACCCTGTTCGTCTGCACCATCACCGGTCTGATGATCCTGGCCACCGACAGCTTCAACGTGCAGGGCCCGGACGGCGAGCCGATCGTGGAGCACCTGCCCGGTGTGGAGGAGGGCCCGGCCTGGACCCAGACCGCTATCGACTCTGTGATCCCGGCTTTCGGCCCGTCTCTGGTGGCCGTGGCCGTGTTCCTGTTCGCGTTCACCACGCTGCTGTCCTTCGACTTCTACGCCGTCACCAACCTGGCGTACCTGGTCAAGCGCAAGCCGGTCCTGAAGGTCCTTGAGGCGATCGCCCACATCCTGCTCGCCGGTTCCATGGTCTTCGGTGCCACCCAGACCTCCGCGTTCGCGTGGGCCATGGCGGACTTCGGCGTGGGCCTCTACACCTGGGTCAACATCCTCGCCCTGGTGCTGCTGTCTCCGATCGCGATCCGCCTGGTCAAGGACTACGACCGTCAGAGGCGTGCCGGCCAGGACCCCGTCCTGGACCCGAAGGAGATCGGCGTGCACAACGCCCATCTCTGGGAGGGCATCCATGCCGAGTATCGGCGCACCGGGGACGCGGACCACGCCATGAACGAGGTCGCCGACTCCGCACCGGACACCGCCGCCATCGCCATCGTGAACAAGGACGGCACCGGCAGGCAGTGAGCCCGATCGGGTGACGACCGGTCGCACGTCCCGCCACGGCACCGCCGGGGTCCGGACCCCTTCTGCGGCGTCGACGGCCCGGGCTATCGTGACGGTGTGACGCCGCATCTGCCTGTCCTTGCAGTCCGTTCCGCCCCGCCTCCGACGTCCAGATGTGCCGGCGCCGCCACCGTCCCGTTCCGCTCGGACCTGCTCGCCTTCGGCGTCGTCGCCTCCGGGGCCGGCTGGGCGGGGGTGGCCGTGAACCGCGCCGCAGGACGTCCGGACTCCATGGACAGCCCCGGCAGCCTGGTCTGGCTGCTGTCCCCGCTGGCCGCCGCAGCCGTGCTGCGCCGGGTCAGGCACGGGGCCTTCCTGCCGCTTCGCCCCGCGGACGCCGTGGCGTCTTCGGGCACGCACCGCACGCTCGCCTGGGGCACTGCGGTGCTGGTCTACCCGGCGGTGACAGCGGGGGCGCTGGGGCTCGGCCGGGCGGCCGGGCTCGTCGACCTCTCCCGCGCGGACGTCGCCGGCCTGGGCCGGTCGATCGCCACCGCTCTCGGCCCCGCCCTGGTCAAGAACCTGGTGGAGGAGTCCTGCTGGAGGGGCTACCTCACCGAGGAGCTCCTGTGCGCCGGCGTGGGCAGGGTGCCGCTGAACCTGACGGTCGGCGCCGTCTGGGCCGCCTGGCATGTGCCCTACTATCTGCGCTTCCTGCCGGAGGCGGACATGCGCGCCGTGCTCGACGTCCCCCGCCGCGCCTTCGCCGCCGTGGCCGCCGGGGTGATCCTGGCCTGGACCCCGCTCTACACGGAGGTCTACGCGCTCACCCGCTCCGTGTGGCCCGGGGTGGTCATGCACGCCGTGGAGGACGCGGTGGTGAATCCGTCCGCCATGGCCACGGGCATCCGGTACACCCGGGCGGGGCAGTGGCTGGTCTCTCCGGTGGTGGGCGCAGTGACCAGTGCCGCCTACACGGCGGTGGGCTGGGCGCTCGGCAGGCTCGGCCGTGCGCTGCGCGGTCCGGTGCGCTGAGCGGCCGCAGGGGAAGGACCGAGCCATTCATTCCCGCCCCTGACGCGTGTCTGCGGCCCGTGCGGGCCGCCGCCGGTCAGCCCTTCTTCACCACGATCGTCCACTCGGCCGCACCGCGCTTGGTGAACTCGGTGACCTCGTGGCCGTCCTCGGCCGCCCAGCGCGGCAGCGAGTCGGTGGCCTGGGTGCAGTCGAAGTCGATGACCAGCTCGTCCCCGCTGGGGATCTGCGCCATCGCCTGCTTCGCCTCCACCAGCGGGAAGGGGCAGACCTGTCCGTCGGTCTCGAGAAGGTGCTGTGCCATGGGATGTCTCCTTGGGTCTCGTCAGTGGTCTGTGGGTCTGACATCAGTCGAACAGAATCCAGCAGATCAGTGGCTTCCGCGTCTCCGAGCCAGACCAAGGACGATTCCTGGC
>NZ_BCSN01000076.1 GCF_001570885.1 Micrococcus lylae NBRC 15355
GTCCGGTATCAAGCCGATCCTCGAGAAGTTCCAGAAGTTCGTGCGGGACACCCTCCCCGAGGGGATCCGCAAGGGCGCCGAGGCGATCAAGAAGGCATGGGAGAAGGTCAAGGGCTTCTTCGCCAAGCCTATCAACTGGGTCATCGACAACGTCTGGAACTCCGGCATCAAGAAGGCGTTCGACAACGTCGCCACCGCGGTGGGCTCGAGCACCATGCTCCCGCGGGCTCCACGCATCCCCGGCTACGCCACCGGAGGCCTCGCCTCTCCCGGCTGGGCGATCGTGGGCGAGCAAGGCCCGGAGCTGGTGAACTTCAGCAACCCGGGCCGTGTCTACACCGCGACGCAGACGCGCTCCATGCTCTCGGGCGTGGGGGACACGATCGGTGGGGCCTGGAACGGTGTCAAGGCCGGTGCCCAGTGGACCGCAGATCGCGCCAAGGACGGTGTGAACTGGGTCAAGGGGCAGCTCGTCAAAGCGACATCCGCGATCCTCGACCCGCTGGTCGGGCTGGTCCGCCGCTCAGTGGCCGGCACGATCGGCCAGCTGCTCGCGGACATGGTGGCGAACATCATCCGCAAGATCATGCCCTGGACGAAGCAGCACGACGACGCCCAGGCGGCCCGTGCCGAAGCCCTGGCCAAGGCAGAGGAGCCGAAGGCGCTTCTGCGGGACTCCGGCGGCAACCTCCCGCCCGGCCTGTCCCTCGTGCTCAACAGCACCGGCCGAGACGAGTACATCCTCAACCACAGCCAGGCCGCCACGCTCGCGGGCGCGGCGGGTCAGGGGCTCCCGGAGTCGCTGGTGCTGGTGGTGGAGGACGGGGAGGCGTTCCCCGCCTACCTGGCGAGGAAGACGGACGAACGCATCGCCGGTCACGTGGCCGACCTGAGCCAGCCGGTACGCCAGTACTCCGGCACCTGACACCAAGCCGCACGGGGGTCGCACCGCCACGGTGTGACCCCCTGCGGCCTCCCCATCTGATTCGAGGAGGACACCATGGCTGAGCCCACCTGGGGCCCGATCGTGACCGGCACCTACGCTGCACGCATCGGTGTGGAGATGGTCCAGTCCCCGTCCACGGTGTCCGCATCGACGTCGTCGGTGACGGTGACCGCACGGATCTGGCTGTGGACACAGTACCGGGTGAGTAACGACTCGGTGACTGTCTCCTGGTCGGGGTCCTTCGGTTCTGGGTCGGCAGCCGTGACCGCGAATGTTGGCTCGACAACGGCCTGGTCGAAGCAGAACAGGCAGCTGCTGCGCACCGTGACCCGCACGGTCTCCCCG
This sequence comes from Micrococcus lylae NBRC 15355, assembly GCF_001570885.1. GTDB lineage: Bacteria > Actinomycetota > Actinomycetes > Actinomycetales > Micrococcaceae > Micrococcus > Micrococcus lylae. The sequence goes on from NZ_BCSN01000076.1 coordinate 1,292, forward strand.
TCCTTCTCGAGCACGACGGCCTCGTCGCTATCGGCTGCGGTGAGCGGGCTGGTCGCGGTCGGGAACAAGACGATGCGGGCGTCCGGGGCGATCACCACGGGACGCCGGCCAGTGTCGGCGCCGGCCGCACCATCGAATGTGGTCGTCTCACGGTCCACGGATTACCGGCATGGCGTGTCGTGGAAGTTGCCGGCGCACACCGCGTCGGCTCCGGTGACGAACATCATCGTGCAGCGGCGGGAGTCCGGGTCGGCGTCCTTCGTGACGGTGGCGACCCTGGGGCGGGTGTCGTCGTGGACGGACACGTCTACGGTGCCCGGCAAGACCTACCAGTGGCGGGTGTACTCCCGGAATACTGGTGGCAGTTCGGCCATCTCCCCGCCATCGGAGCTGGTGCATACGTCCCCGCTGGCACCGAAGGGTGTGCGGGCACAGCGTTCGGGTTCGGATGTGCGGCTGACTTGGACGGCACCGGCTGGACCGGCCACAAGCTACGAAATCGCCTACTCTCCGCGGTCCTCGGGCTACACGTACCCGGGGTGGACGACCACGGACACCTCGTACACGGTCTCGTCTCCTGACCCGACGGAGCCGCTGACCTATGCTGTCCGGGCACGGACCCCGGGCATGTGGGGGACGCTGACGTCTGCGTGGGCGCACTCGAACGAAGTGCAGCTTCTGACTGCGCCGTCCTCGCCGACGCTGCTGGCCCCGACTGCGGTCGAGGCGTCGGACCCGGTACGCCTGTCCTGGCAGCACAACCCGATCGATACGACCGACCAGTCGGCCTACGAGGTGCGGTGGCGGGTCAAGGGCACCAGTGCGTGGACCTCGACCGGTCGGCGCCCTTCCACCACGGCCTGGCATACGCTGGATGCCGGCACCTGGGGCACCCAGGAGCCGATGGAGTGGCAGGTCCGCACTTGGGGTCAGCACACGGACCCGTCCCCGTGGTCCTCGTTGAAGACCACCACGGTCTCGGAGCGGCCCTCGGTGACGCTGACCAGCCCGGTCGAGCCGGCGTGGCCGTCGTCCTCGGTGAGGATCGTCTGGTCCTTCTTCGACCCGGAGGGCTCCGCACAGGTGGCCTTCCGGGTGCGGCTGCTGGACTCGGACGGCAACGAGCTGTGGTCCATGCGGCGGCCCTGGCTTTCGCGTGTGGTCACCCCGGACTACCGGCTGCAGGACGGCATGTCCTACGTCGTGGCGGTGTCTGCGCAGGATGCTGCTGGCCTGTGGTCCGAAGAGGTCACCCAGCGGATCGACGTCACCTACGCGCCCCCGCCTGCTGCCCGCCTGTCCGCGGAGCGGATGGTGGACACCGGGGCGGTGGCCGTGTCGATCAGCCACCGCGACCCCACGGATGGGGAGGTCGAGGCGGTGGAGTGCACGCTGCAGCGGTCGATCGACGGCGGCCCGTGGCACACGGTCGCCACCGGCCTGCCGTTGGAGACCGGGTATGTGGACCCGATCCCGCACACCTCCCGCCCGACTTCCTACCGGGTGGTCACAGTGTCAGCCACACCCTCCGAGGTCGAGTCCGACACTCTGGTGCTGGAACCGGACCCGCAGGCCTGGGTCTACCTCAACGCGGGCCCGGGCTGGTCACAGGTGGTGCGGATGCGGGACAACGCGAAGACCTCCCCGCGGTGGACCCGCCAGGGCAAGCTGCACCATTTCGCCGGGCGGCGCCGGCCGACGTCGATCCGCTCGGAGCATCAGACCCGGGATGTGGGGGTGTCGGTGCAGTTGGCGCCGAACCCGGACGGCGGGTGCACATACGAGGAGCTCGAGGACTTCCTAGCCGAGGCGGACCTGCCGATCCTCTACCGGGACGCGAAGGGGCGCCGCTGGTTCGCGGACATCTCGGAGGTCTCCGGCAGTGAGGAGCGGATCCTCGAGGAGGCTTCGTTCACGGTGACGGAGATCGATTTCGACGAGCTCACAGAGCTCGGTGAGGTGGTGAGCACCAAATGGTGAACCAGGTTCACTTGGCCGACGCCCCGGCGTGGGGTCCGCGCTCACAGCCCCTGCTTGCAGACCATCGCACGGATGGTTTCCGTTTCGAGCTGCTGGACACCCGCAACAGGGTGCTCCGGCCCTTGCGCGGCGTCTCGGAGTTCACGGCGGAGTTCAACTTGTGGTCCACGATCCGCTCGGGCGGGTCCTGCCGGTATGCCGGTGACGAGGACATCGACTGGACCAGACACCGGATCCGCGCCTACGCGACGGTCTCCGGTGCCGGCCGGTCGATGGAGTGGCCGGTCGGAACGTTCATCGTGAAGGCCCCACGCACGGAGTACACCGCCGCGACCAGGCAGGCGCCGACCCTGCAGCTGTTCGACATGATGTCCCGGCTGCAGGAGCAGGCATCCACCGCGGTCCAGTGGATGGGCTACAAGGGCACGAACGTCATCGACCGGCTGCGCTACCTGCTGGACCGGCAGAACATCGCCCACTCCTTCGAGGACAACGAGGCCCTGTTCGGCACGAACATGTCTTGGCCGCCCGCCACCTCCTACCTGCGCATGGTCAACGACATGCTCGATGTCGCTCAGTGCTTCTCCGCGACTGCGGACCCCATGGGTGTCATCCGTGGCGACCCGCACCGACCCCCGCAGTACCGCGGGATCACCGCCGTGTTCACTGACGCCGGGGACGGGATGCCTTTCCTGCCTGAACTTGTCCACGAGGCCGACTTCTACGACGTCCCGAATCAGATGACGGTCGTCACGGAGTCGGACGACCCTGACGTTCTGCCGATGCGCGGCACCTTCCTGGACCGAACTTCTCGCTTCGCGTGGGCCGCTACCGGCCGTGTCGTCTCCGCCCTCGAGGAGAACGCTCCCGCCTCGGCGACCCAGGCCGAGCTCGACGCCCGCGCCGAGCGGCGCCTTCGCCAGAAGCAGCAGGTGTCCGAGACCTTCGAGGTCCAGCATCCGACCCTCCCGCTGGCATTGAACGACGTCGTCCGCCTCGAATGGGGTGGCCGTGACCTGTCCGCGCTGGCGGTGGTGGAGGGCTTCACGTACTCGCAGGAGGCGGGTGCATTGTCCACAACGAAGCTGCGGAGGGTGGTCGAGTGAGCGACACGACGTCGAATCCGTTGGCGGGGATGGTGCCGTGGCTGGCGCATGTCCCTGCCCCGCCGGCTGATTCCTGGCGGTGGGCGGAGGTCACGAACCTGTACCCGTTGCGGATCCGGTTCGCCGCGGACGACTCCCCGTCTGAGGCGGTCCCCTTGTCCTTGACCCCGGTCGGAGACTTGTGGGTCGGCGCCAGAGTGCTGGTGATGCAGCAGGGTACACAGGACACGGTGATCGGTCCGGCCCGCGGCGGCAGCAAGGACCTGGCCGTGGCTCAGCCGATCACGTTATCGGGGTCGTGGAAGCCCTACACCTCGTTCGGGGAGCCGCGGTGCCGGCTGGTCGGTGACCGGGTGGAGCTCGACGGCGCAGTCAATGGAGGCTACGGCGGCAGGGATGAGCCGATCGGTGTTCTCCCGCCCGCGCTGCGGCCGCGCTTCACACGCCTGCTCGTGGCGTCCACGGCTCAGGGGCCCGCTGACCTGCGCGTCACCGGCGCTGGCCAGATCCGGCTGGAATCCCCCATGACCACATTCTCGTGGGTGTCCCTGTCCGGTGTTTTCTTTCTGCTCCCCTAGGAGGTCCTGATGCATACCTACGCTGAGCGCGTCTTCGTGGACGTCGCCACCGGCCGCCCCTTGGCCGGCCGTCGCGCGACTGTCGTGGACGCCGAGACGGAAGCCCCCGTGCAGGCTTACCGCAACGGGGAGCCAGTGACCCTGGTCTCTGGGGCGCACGGCACAGTGGACGAGTTCCAGACCGAGTCCACGACCCGCAGGGTCCGTGTGTCCATCGATTCCCGGTCCCTGTCCTCCTGGGCGCTCGAGCTCGTGGGGGCATCCGGGCAGGCGACCGATGAAGCTCTCGCGGACGCGAAGGCGTACACGGACTCGAAGGTGGCCCCGTTGGCGTCGTCGGCGTCTGTGACTGCCGGGGACCAGAAGTCCCTGGCGGACGCGAAGTCGTACACGGACTCCAAGGTGGCGAACCTGGACCCGCTCCCTACTGGTGGAACGACCGGTCAGGTGCTCACGAAGACCTCTACCGGGTCTGCGTGGCAGAACTCGCCCACTGGTCTGCCCTCGGGCGGGTCCACGGGTCAGGTGCTCACGAAGACCTCTACCGGGGAGGCATGGGCGGACCCGCAGGGCTCGGCCTACCTGATCGTGGGTCCGGGCCGCCCGGACCAGCCGTCCACGACGGCGGGGACCATCACGGGCAGTGAGCCGGTCGGCGCGGAGTACCGATCCACGGACGGCGGGAACGTCGGCGCGTGGGTGTGGCGCAAGCGACTCGGGAACGTGTGGGAAGTCTCGGACGGGGACACCGGATGGCGGGTGGTTTCGCTTACTATCGCCCCCTGGTACAGCGCCGCCAGCGTGCGACTCCGCCGCGTGGCGCGGATGGTCTACATGGAACCTCACGCCCCGTCGATGTATGGCGTGTGGCGGCTGGGGAAGGTCGACGCAACGGGCATGGGAGCGCAGGTGGCGTTCACCCTGGACCCAGGCTTCCGACCGGCGAACCGAGTGGTGGCACAAATCCTCACCGGTTCGGACGCCGCGGACGGTGAACGCCTGGGCCGCATGCTCATCGACGGCACGAACGGCGCTGTGCGCGTCAAGCATCCCGCCAACAATGCCCTCTCCATGACCGCCGCGTGGCCTGCCGCCCAGCCCTGGCCCACCACGCTCCCCGGCACCCCCGCCTGACCCGCACCAACGAGAGGAGGGCCACCATGCCCGCCACCCTGCCAGACCTGACCGACACCGAGACCTGGACGGACGACGACCTCGACGCGCTCCGCGTCGCCGTCCTCACCGAGCAGGAACGCCGGTACGTCCTCGCCACCGCCGAGGCCCGCGCCGAGCAGACCGCCCGCCAGTACCGGGACGCCGTGGAGGCCGCACTCCCACCACTGGCCGAGGGCGAGCACCGCGCCTGGTTCCAGCTGACCGGCGGGCATGACGCCTACCCGCGTGGAGCCGTTGTCGCCCACGGAGGAAAGGTGTGGGAGTCCGAGCACCCCGCGAACGTGTGGGAACCCGGCGGCATCGGCGTAGATGACAGGCTGTGGGTGGACGTGACCGAGGACGCCCCGGACCCGGAGCCGGTGCCGGACGCGCCCGAGTTCAAGGCCGGGGAGCAGGTGAAGCCAGGCGACTTCCGCACCTACAACGGCACCATCTATCGGTGCCTCCAGGCGCACACCACCGCCGACCACTGGGCGCCAGACGTGGCCCCCTCCCTGTGGACTGTGGCCTAACCCCACCCACACCCCACACAAGCGGCCCCGCACCACTAGGTGTGGGGCCGCACCCATGACCCCAGGAGGCCACCATGCCCGACAGGCTCATCCGCACCATCGACGGCCCCACCGGCGGACTGCTCACCATCATCGGCATCTACCTCACCGGCCTGGGCATCTCATGGCTCCGCATGCCTTCCACCAGCCGGGAAGCAGCAGTCGAATGGGTCAACCGCGCCCCCATCATCCCCATCAGCGACCTCACCGCCACACACATCGCCTGGTGGTGGATCATCGGAGGCACCCTCACCCTCACCGGAGGCATCCTCTCCCGCCGCCACTGGGCAGAACGGACCGCTATAGCCGCCGGAATCATCACACCCGGCCTCGTATCCGCCCTCTTCATCGGCGCATGGGTCGACGGCACCGCGCCCACCGGGGCAATCAGCGCATGGTCCTATCTACTTCCCGCCGCCCTCATCTCCTGGCAGGTCTCCCGCGAGAGACGCGCCGCCGAAGACGGACACCTGATCAGGACAGGATCACTGCCGACCATCACCCGGAGGTGACCGCATGGACTGGGGGATCATCGCCACCGTCGCCGGATCAATCGTTGTCGCGGTCTTCGGGTGGCGCGGCATCCGAGACAAAGCCCGCACCGACACGCGCACCGCCGAGCTGGACGCACTGCTGGCCACCATGCGCGCCACCATCGACGGGCTCAAGGCCGACGTGGCCAGCATGCGCGGCGAGCTGGATGAACTGCGCAAGGAGAACCGTCGTCTGGTCGACGAGAACGCGCTCCTCACCGGACGGCTGCGAGACAAGGACGACCTGCTGGACGACTACCGGGCAATCGCCGGGTGGATCGAACGCGGCGCGGACCCGCCCACACCCCCGCTGTCCTGGCGCATCCAGCAAGAGCTAGCCGACCACGCCAGATCAATCGCCCGCCGCCTCGGCGGAGACAAGGAGCACTGACTCATGACCACCGCTACTACCCGCCGAGGCTGGCCTGTCCAGTCCACCACCGCCAACCTGACCCCCTTCAAGTGGATCACCGGGCAAGTCCTCGCCGGAGACGTCGCCACCATCCTCGACGCCCTCTGCCAGCGATTCCACGCCGAAGTCGAACCCATCCGCAAGGACTGGTCCTGGGGCTGGTCGTATCGTCCCGTGCGCGGCTACACCGACGTGTGGAGTGAGCACGCCGCCGGAGTCGCTATCGACCTGAACGCACCCAACCACCCGATGGGCAAGTTCAACACGTTCACGTCGGCACAGCAGGCCACCATTCGCCGCATCCTCACCGATCTCGGTGGCGTCGTCGCATGGGGCGGCGAATGGACCAAGCGCCCCGACGACATGCACTTCG
>NZ_BCSN01000077.1 GCF_001570885.1 Micrococcus lylae NBRC 15355
AACGTGCCGGCGTAGGCGCGGGTGAGGCCGCCGAGGGCGATGCCGTTGACGATGCATCCGGCGGCGAACTCGCGGATGCCGAAGTGCAGGGTGCGGCCGTACGGGTGTCCGGCCCAGGCCTTCGTGGACCTGTCGGCCGGGATGAACGAGGGCTCGCCCTTCATGGTGGTGTTGTTGGAGCCGGCGAGGTCGGCGGAGCCGCCCCAGAGCTCGGGCATGACGTCGGCGAGGGCGGTGAGCACCTCTCCGGACGCGGCCCGGGTGGCGACCTCCTTCGAGCCGGGCTCCCACCTGGGCAGCGCGTCCTCCAGGCCCTCGGGCGTCCGGCCGGCGGCGAGGCGGTCGTAGAGCCGGGCCTTCTCCGGGCACGCCTCACGCCAGGCAGCGAAGGCCTGGTCCCACGTCGCGCGGTAGGCCGCGGACCGTTCGCCGATCGATCGGGCGTGCTCGAGGAGCCCCGGGTCCACCGCGAACATGGTGTCCGGGTCGAAGCCGAGCTGCTCCTTGACGGCGCGCAGCTCGTCCTCGCCGAGCTTGGAGCCGTGGATGCCGCCGGTGTTCTTCTTCGTGGGGGCGGGCCAGCCGATGACGGTCCGCAGGATGATGATCGAGGGCCTGCCGGTCTCGGCCTTGGCCGCGACGAGTGCCTCGTGGAGGGCGGCGGTGTCCTCGGTGTACTCGGTGACCTCGTGACCGTCGGCGCCGTTGGTCCAGTCCACCTCCTGCACGTGCCAGCCGTAGGCACGGTAGCGGGCGGCGACGTCCTCGGTGAAGGCGATGTCCGTGTCGTCCTCGATGGAGATGCGGTTCGCGTCGTAGACGACCACCAGGTTCCCCAGCTCCTGGGTGCCGGCGAGCGAGGACGCCTCGGAGGTGACACCCTCCTGGATGTCGCCGTCGCTGGCGACGACGAAGACGTGGTGGTCGAAGGGCGAGGTTCCGGCCGGAGCGTCCGGGTCCAGGAGGCCGCGCACGCGACGCTGGTCGTAGGCGAAGCCCACGGCGGAGGCGAGACCCTGGCCGAGCGGGCCGGTGGTCATCTCGACGTGGTCGGTGGTGTGGTTGACCTCGGGGTGGCCCGGGGTCTTGGAGCCCTCGGTGCGCAGTGCTTCGATGTCCTCGAGCTCAAGTCCTGCACCGGCGGCGAACAGCTGCAGGTACAGCGTCAGCGAGGAGTGGCCGGCGGAGAGGATGAAGCGGTCCCGGCCGGCCCAGTGCGGGTCGGACGGGTCGATGTGAAGGACGTTCTGGAAGATCTCCCAGGCCACGGGGGCCAGGGACATCGCGGTGCCGGGGTGGCCGTGGCCGGCCTTCTCCACGGCGTCGGCGGCGAGCACGCGCAGCGTGTCCACCACGGCCCGGTCCTTCTCCCCGTAGACGTGGCCGCGGGCCGGCCGGGTCCGGTCGAGGGCGGGGCGGGCGATGGACTCGTTCACGTCGGAACTCCTCACGGGCGGGCGATCTCTGTCCACGGCGCTCCCACCGGTCGCTCGGCCGGTGCGGACACGCCGCCGCGGCAAGCCTATCGCCCGAGACTGCGCGGGATCGCCCCCTGCCCGCCCGGCGGACACCATCCGCGGTACACTGGAGGTTGGCCCATCTGCACTCACCGTGCCTGCGCGCCGGTAGTGCGTCCAGCGGGCCGCCCCCGTCCCCGCCCCCGTGAAGAAGTCGATGTCATCCACCGTGGAGTCGCCCGTGACCGCCGTTGACCGCACCGCCGAAGCCGAGCAGCACCCCGGCCGCGTCGCCGGCGAACCCGTCGGCTTCAAGCGCAAGGCGCGCGCCTACTGGGAGCTCACCAAGCCGCGTGTCATCGAGCTGCTGTTGGTGACGACGCTGCCGACCATGATCTTCGCCCAGCGCGGCTTCCCGGACGTGTTCGTCATGCTCTCCACCCTGGTGGGCGGCGCGATGGCCGCAGGCGCCTCGGGCGCGTTCAACTGCTACATCGACCGGGACATCGACCGCGTCATGAAGCGCACCGAGCGACGTCCGCTGGTGACCGGTGAGGTGTCACCGCGCGAGGCCCTGGTGTTCTCGTGGGTGCTCACCGTCCTGTCCCTGGTGATCCTCACCGTCGGCGCCAACTGGCTCGCCGGCCTGCTGGGCGCGGCGGCGATCTTCTTCTACGTGGTCGTCTACTCGCTGATCCTCAAGCGCCGCACCGAGCAGAACATCGTGTGGGGCGGCATCGCCGGGTGCTTCCCGGTGCTCATCGCCTGGGCCGCGGTCCGCGAGACGATCGAGTGGCCCGCGATCATTCTGTTCGTGGTGATCTTCCTGTGGACTCCGCCGCACTACTGGCCGCTGTCCATGAAGTACAAGCGCGACTACCAGGCCGCCGACGTCCCGATGCTCGGCGCCACCGCCTCCGCGCACCACGTCTCCAACCAGGTCGTCCTCTACGCGTGGGCCACCGTGGCCTGCTCGCTGCTGCTCGTCCCGCTGGGCTGGGCCGGCATCGTGTACACGGTGGTGGCCGTGGGCGTGGGCGGCTGGTTCGTCTGGGAGTCGCACGTGCTGCAGCGTCAGGCGACCCGCAGCGACTTCGAGGACCGCAAGGCCATGAAGGTCTTCCACCTCTCGATCTCCTACCTGACCCTGCTGTTCATCGCGCTGGCTGTGGACCCGTTCGTGGGCGCCCCGCTGATGACCTTCAGCGGCTGAGCCTCCCCGCCTGATTCCCGACGACGGCCCCTCGCCTCACGCCGGCAGGGGCCAGTCGCGTGTCTCCGCCCCCTGGAAGCCCTCGTTCCGAAACGGAGCATGCCTGGCGCGCTCTGGTTCGGATCGAGCGCAACCGGCCTGGCGCCGCAGACACGGCCCGGCGTCTTCGATCCGAACGAGAGCGCTCCTCGCAGGCCCTCGATCGGATCGAGCGCACGGGTGTGGCGGGGCTGGGGTGGCACGGTGCCTTCGATTGTGGCGGGGCTGGGGTGGCACGGTGCCTTCGATCCGAAGGGGAGCGACCCTTGCATGCTCTGGATCGGATCGAGGGCACAGGTGTGGGAGGGCAGGCTGGGGCGGGTCGGTGCTCACCCCCCCACACACACGGACGGCGGTCAGCCTCCGGACGCGGACCCCCGGACGCGGGACGGCCCCTCACCGGTGTGGGTGAGAGGCCGTCCTGCTGAGGTCGGAGCGCCGGCCTCAGGGGCGCGAAGTGCCCGGGGTGACGTAGCGGCTGGTCTGGCGCTGCCAGAAGGAGACGACGGCGCCGATGGTCAGCACGGAGCCGAGCAGGTGCAGGATCACGACGCCCTCGGGCAGTCCGGTCAGGTGCTGCCAGTACCCGACAGCGCCCTGGTAGACGATGACGCCGAGCACCATCAGGATCGTGGTGCGCTGGGCCTGGGAGGCGCCCGCGGTCTTGAGGACGAGCACGGCGGTGACGACGCAGGCGAACACCAGCGGGTAGACCGGCAGCGCGTGGAAGCGGGTCACGACGAGGGCGTCGAATCCGTGTCGCACGGCGTCCGGGTCCCCGGAGTGCGGACCGGTGCCCGTGACCACAGTGCCGAGGACGACCATGAGCACGGAGAGGGCGAGGATCGCCCAGGCGCCGCGGCGTGTGGCGGAGGTGGTGGTGCCGTCCACCAACGCGTACCCGGCGCCGTGCCGGTGCTCGTCGCGGACGCGCTGGCACAGCATCGCGGCGATCGCGATCATGATGCCGGAGACGATGAAGTGGCCGCCCACGATCCACGGGTTGAGCTGGGTCAGCACGGTGATGCCGCCCAACACGGCCTGGAACACCACGCCCGCGAGGATGCCCACGGAGAGCAGGAAGACCTCACGGTGGCTCTGCCGCAGCCGCCACACCCAGGCGACCAGCAGAAGCGCGAGGATCCCGAGGACGCCGGTCAGGGTGCGGTTGCCGAACTCGATGACGCCGTGGATGCCCATCTCCGCGGTGTTCACGAGCGACTCGGGGGTGCACTTCGGCCATGTGGGGCAGCCCAGCCCCGAGCCGGTGAGGCGGACGGCGCCGCCGGTGAGCACGATGCCCATGTTCGCGGCCAGGTTGGCCACGGCCAGTACGACCGTGCCCTTGGTGATCGCCGTGGGCAGCCAGTCGGGTCCGGTGGCGAGCTCGGCACCGTGGAGCGGTGCGGCGGGGCGGTCGGTGACGGTCACGTCTGCCGTCCTTTCGTCTCGGGTGCGGCGCTCGTGCACGCCGCGGTGGTCTGTTCGTTGGGGGGCGCCGTCGTCAGGGGCGCCAGCGGAAGAGTTTTAGGCACAGCAGCACGCCGGCCGCGGACCAGACGAGCAGGACGGCGAGGGCGCCGAGGTCCCAGGTGCCGTCGATGAACGCCGTGCGCAGGCCCTCGCCGAGGGCGCCGGAGGGCAGCAGCCCGATCCAGTCCCATCGCGGCGGGAAGACGGTGCCGCCGAGGGCGCCGAAGAGCACCCAGAGCAGGTTCGCCGCGGCCAGGGTCGCCTCGGGGCGCGCCGTTCCCGCCAGCAGCAGGGCCAGGGCGGTGAATGCCACGGCGCCGGTGCCGACGGTCACCAGGCCGGGGAGGATGCCGGACAGCGCGGGCGACCAGCCCAGGGCCAGCGCCACGCCGCCGATCACGACGACCTGCACCGCCAGCTGGGCCAGCACGGCCAGCGCCTTGCCGAGCACGAGCCCGGCGGTGCCCAGCGGGGTGGTGGCCAGGGCGGCGAGCACGTCGTAGCGGCGCTCGAAGCCGGTGGCGATCGCCGTCGAGGTGAAGGCCGAGCTCATGACGGCCAGCGCCAGCACACCCGGGGCGGCGACGTCCACGCCGCTGCGCCCCGGGGTGTCCAGCAGGCCGGTGACGTGGACGCCGAGCAGGGCCAGCAGCGGCAGCACGAGCGTGACCAGGAGCTGCTCGCCGTTGCGCAGCGCCGTCCCGGCCTCCAGGCGTGCCTGGGCGAGGATGCGGGCCGGCAGCGAGGCGGGGGCGGCCGTCGACGAGAAGGCGACGGGACCGTCGTCGTGCCTGAGGCGGTCACGGGCGGGGGCGCTCATCGGCTGACCTCCTCGAGGACGGCCTCCAGGCGCTGGGAGGCGCGGTCCCAGCGGCGCGGGAACAGGTCGTGACTGGCCCATCCGGCGGCCACGGCGGCCATGGCGGCGGGGGAGTCCACACCAACCACCCGGGCGGTGGTCCCGTCCTGCCCCAGGCGCACCTGGACCGCGGCGTGCGGGTCCTCGGCCCAGGCGGCCACGGTGCGCGGGTCCGCGTCGCCGAAGTCCACGTCCACCACGTCACCGGCGCCGATGCGGGTGAGCTCCGCGAGCGTGCCACGGCGGACGATCCGGCCGTCGGCGAGGATGGCGACGTCGTCGGCCAGGCGTTCGGCATCGTCCAGCAGGTGGGTGGTGAGCACGACGGCGGCACCGCGCTCGGTCTGCTCGCGCACCACGTCCAGCACGAGCGGACGGGTCTGCGGGTCGAGGCCGGCGGTGGGCTCGTCCAGGAACAGCAGATCCGGCCGGCCGATCAGGGCGGCGGCGAGGGCCACACGCTGGCGTTGGCCGCCGGAGAGACGGCGGATGCCGCGGTCGGCACAGGAGGTGAGGTCGAGACGCTCGAAGAGGTCGCGGGCCGGGATCGGGTCCCGGTGGAGCCTGCCGACATGCTCCACGAACCGTCGCGCGGACAGCGACGGCGGCAGCCCGCCGTCCTGCCACATCACGCCCACCCGTGCGCGCAGGTCGGCTCCCGCCCGCCAGGGGTCACGGCCGAAGACCCGGACGGTGCCGCCGTCTGGCCGGTCGGTGCCGTGGCAGATCGCCAGGGTGGTCGACTTGCCGGCACCGTTGGGTCCCAGCAGCACGGTGACCGTGCCTCGGCGCGCGGTGAGGTCGACGCCGTGGAGCACAGCGGTCCGACGCCGGCCGCGGCCCAGCGTGCGCTGCACGTCGTGCAGGCGCAGGGCGGGCTCGGCTGAGGGGACGTCCGAGGTCAGGGCGACAGAGGGCACCCACCCAGTCTACGTTCACCCTCCCGCGCGGGCGGGTGTGGGCTGCTGGTGTGGCAGGTCTCACGAAGGCCCCGCCGACCGGCGCGCTCACTCCCCGACGCCCGGCGCGCTCACTCCCCGCCGCCGTCCGGTCGACCCCGCCACGGGCCGCCACACCGCCCCGCCGAGGGGATAGGCGCTCCTAACTTGGGCGACCCCCGTCGAATAGGCCACTATGGACTTGTGTATTCGGACGAGTCTGCCCCCATGCCGGGACCGTTTCCCGCGGAAGGCACGCGTGAGCGTGTCCTGCAGCTCGTGCTCACCCGCGGACCGGTCAGTGCGGCCGAGATCGGGCGTGAGCTCGAGCTGACCGCCGCCGCGGTCCGACGCCACCTCGACGCCCTCGAGACCGAGGGCCTGGTCGAGGTCAAGCTGGTCAAGCCCTCCCGGGGCGCCGGGCGTCCCTCGCGGCGCTACGTCGTCACCGAGCGGGCCCAGACCAGGCTGGCGGACGCCCATCTCGCCGTCGCCACCGACGCCCTCGCGCGTCTGGCTGAGCTCGGCGGGGAAGAGGAGCTGCGTGCCGTGGCCCGCCGGTCCTTCGCTGACGTCGAGGAGCGCTTCCTCGCCGCCGTCGGGGACCGGGACCCGGACCTGGGTGAGCGCACCGAGATCCTGACCCGGGTGCTGGACGGGCTCGGCTACGCCAGCTCGCTGCGCCATGTGGGCGAGGGCATGGCACCCACCCTGCGCGCCGCACAGGTCTGCCAGGGACACTGTCCCCTGCAGGGCCTGCCCACCCGGTTCCCGGAGTTCTGCGACGAGGAGACCGCGCTGTTCGCGCGCCTGCTCGACGTGGACGTCCGGCGCCTGTCCACCCTCGCGACCGGCGGCCACGTGTGCACCACTCACGTGCCCACCGGCCGCCACCTGACCGCCCCCGCCCACGACTGACCCGAGAAGAAGACGAGGAGAGGCTGAGATGACCGATCAGATCCTCCAGAAGGACGTCTCGGAGACCACCGACCCCGGTGTGATCCAAGAGGTCCTCGAGAAGAACCCCGAGCTGAACGCCATCGGCGCGTACCAGTACGGCTGGCACGACGCCGACGCCGCGGGCGAGGCCGCCCGTCGCGGCCTGAACGAGGAGGTCGTGCGCGACATCTCCGGCAAGAAGGACGAGCCGGAGTGGATGCTCAAGACCCGCCTCAAGGGCCTGAAGTACTTCGACCGCAAGCCGATGCCCGCCTGGGGCCCGGACCTGAGCGGCATCGACTTCGACCAGATCAAGTACTTCGTGCGGTCCACCGAAGGCCAGGCGAAGACCTGGGAGGACCTGCCGGAGGACATCCGCAACACCTACGAGCGCCTGGGCATCCCGGAGGCCGAGCGCGACCGCCTGGTCGCCGGCGTCGCCGCCCAGTACGAGTCCGAGGTCG
>NZ_BCSN01000078.1 GCF_001570885.1 Micrococcus lylae NBRC 15355
GCGCCGAGGGCCTTGGCGATCGCCTCCTTGGCCGCGAAGCGCGCGGCGAGGGAGGCCGTCGGAAGGTCACGCTCGGCCGGGGTGAACAGGCGCTCGCGCAGGGCCGGGGTGCGCTCCAGCTGGCGCTCGAAGCGGGCCACGTCCACGACGTCCACGCCGATGCCCACGATCATCCGTCAGTCCTTCCGCGTCGCGACGCCCGGGACGGACGTCTGTGCCGCCCAGTCTGCCGGATCGACCGTCCTGGCCGCCGAAGACGACGCACCTGCACCCGGCGGCCGCGGCGTGCCGGCGCACCCCGTCCAGGTCCAGCGCGCCCATGAGTCAGACCTGGCGCAGGACCACGGTCGAGCGGGGCGGCAGGTCCAGGACCTGGCCTGCGGTCACCTGCGGGCCGTGCTCCGCGCCGCCGCGCAGGCCCTCCGGGTCGAAGGTGCCGGAGGTGTCCACCACGACTTCCCACCGCCCCGGGAAGAACGGTCCGGGCAGGGTGTACGGCACCGGCTCCCACCACGCGTTCATGAGGATGTAGAAGTCCTTCTCCGCCACGCTCGGCTCCTGGTCCGCCTCCGGCACGGCGTGGCCGTTGAGGTAGAACGCGATCGAGCGGGCGCCCTCCTCCCAGTCCTCCTCGGTCTTGGCGGCGGCATCCGGCTGCAGCCACACGATGTCCGGCAGCGGGGCGTGGACGTCGCGGGCGGCGGGACGGCCGTCGAAGTGGCGGTGGCGGCGGAACACCGTGTGGTCCTTGCGCAGGCGCACCACCGAGGCGGTGAAGTCCACCAGGTCCTCGTCCGCCTCGTCCCAGTGGATCCAGGACAGCTCCGAGTCCTGGCAGTAGACGTTGTTGTTGCCGCGCTGGGTGCGGCCGAGCTCGTCGCCGTGGGAGATCATCGGCACCCCCTGGGACACCATGAGCGTGGCCAGGAAGTTGCGCTGCTGGCGGGCACGCAGGGCGTTGACCTCCGCGTCGTCCGTCTCCCCCTCCACGCCGCAGTTCCAGGACCGGTTGTGGGAGTCGCCGTCGTTGTTGTCCTCACCGTTGGCGTGGTTGTGCTTCTCGTTGTAGGAGACCAGGTCCCGCAGCGTGAAGCCGTCGTGGGCGGTGACGAAGTTGACCGAGGCGCCCGGAGTGCGGCCGTCGCCCTCGTAGAGGTCCGCCGAGCCGGTCAGGCGGGTGGCGAACTCGGAGAGGGTGCCCGGCTCACCGCGCCAGAAGTCGCGCACGGTGTCCCGGTACATGCCGTTCCACTCGGACCAGATGCCCGGGAAGTTGCCGACCTGGTAGCCGCCCCAGCCCACGTCCCACGGCTCGGCGATCAGCTTCACCGTGCGCAGCACCGGGTCCTGCCGGACCACGTCGAAGAAGCCGGAGAGCATGTCCGGCCCCTGTTCGCCCTCCACACGGGTGAGCGTGGTGGCCAGGTCGAAGCGGAAGCCGTCCACGTGCATCTCGGTGACCCAGTGGCGCAGCGAGTCCATGACCAGCTGCAGGGCCTTCGGGGAGGACAGGTCCACCGAGTTCCCGGTGCCCGTGTAGTCCATGTAGTGGCGCTCGTCGCCCTCGACGAGGTGGTAGTAGCCCGGGTTGTCGACGCCGCGGAAGGACAGGGTCGGGCCCATGTGGTTGCCCTCGGCGGTGTGGTTGTAGACCACGTCCAGGATGACCTCGAGGCCGGCGGCGTGCAGGTCCTTCACCATCTGCTTGAACTCACGGACCTGCCCGCCGAGCTCGTCGGTGGCGGCGTACGCGCGGTGCGGGGCGAAGTAGCCCAGCGTGTTGTAGCCCCAGTAGTTGGACAGGCCCTTGTCCTGGAGCGTGGAGTCGTTGACGAACTGGTGCACCGGCATCAGCTCGACGGCGGTCACGCCGAGGCGGTGGAAGTGCTCGATCACCCTCGGGTGCGCCATGCCGGCATAGGTGCCGCGCAGCTCCTCCGGCAGGTCCGGGTGCAGGGCGGTCATGCCCTTCACATGGGTCTCGTAGACGACCGTGTCCGACAGCTCGGTCTCCGGGCGCGCGTCGTCGCCCCAGTCGAAGTCGTCCTCCACCACCACGCCGAGCATGACGGCGCCCAGGCCGTCCGTGGTGTCCATGGTGTCCTCGTCCCCGAAGACGTAGGCGAACTGCTCCTGGCCCCAGCGGTGCTCGCCGTCCAGCGCCTGGGCATAGGGGTCCACGAGCAGCTTGTGCGGGTTGAACCAGTGGCCCTGCGCCGGCGCCCAGGGGCCGTGGACCCGGTAGCCGTACCGCTGGCCGTGGCCGACGCCGGGGACATAGGCGTGCCAGGTCGTGTCGTGGCGGTGGGTGACCTCGAGGCGTTCCTCGGAGCCGTCGTCGTGGACGAGGCACAGCTCGACCCGCTCGGCCTCACGGCCGACGGCGAGCGCGAAGTTGGTGCCCTGCTCGTCCGGGGTGGCGCCGAGGGGGTAGGGGCGGCCGGGCTCGATGGTGTGCATGGGTCTCCGTGGGGACGGTGGGCTGGGGTCTCGCGGACGGTCCGAGATCTGAGACGGACACGACCGGGTCCGGGCGCCTCGGCGCTCGGACGGGACTCATCGTAGTGCCCGCTGCCCGAGGTTCCCTGGACGGCGGGCGGCTGAGTCGCCCGGAGGCGGGCGGCAGGACGGACACACAGAGTTCAGGCGGCGTTGCCCCCTGGTCCACCTCCCATCACCGTCCTCTCATCCGGTGTTCCTAGCGTGGATGCCGTCGCCGGAGATCCCGGCGAGAAGCAGATGGACAGGACACTGCCGCCAGCAGGCAGAGGAAGGCGGAGGCATCGTGCGCATCTCCGTGATCGGCACCGGCTACCTGGGCGCCACGCACGCCGCGTGCATGGCCGAGCTCGGCTTCGAGGTGATCGGCGTGGACATCGATCCCGCCAAGATCGAGCGTCTGGCCCGCGGTGAGCTCCCCTTCCACGAGCCCGGCCTGGCGGAGCTGATCGTCAAGCACGTGGAGTCCGGTCGGCTGCGCTTCACCACGGACTATGCGGAGGTCGGCGGCTGGGCGGACGTGCACTTCATCGGCGTCGGCACCCCGCAGCGCAGCGGCGAGCATGCCGCGGACATGCGCTACGTGGACGCGGCCCTGACCTCCCTGGCCGAGTCGATCTCGAAGGACGCCCTGATTGTGGGCAAGTCCACCGTGCCCGTAGGCACCGCGGACCGCCTCGCCGGGCTGCTGGCACAGCTGCGTGCGGCCAACGGCCTGCCCGGCACCGTGGAGCTGGCCTGGAATCCGGAGTTCCTGCGCGAGGGCTTCGCCGTGAAGGACACCCTGACCCCGGACCGGATCGTGGTGGGCGTGGCCTCCGAGCACGCCGAGCAGGTGCTGCGCGAGGTCTACGCTGCTCCCCTGGCGGCCGACACCCCGTGGATCGCCACCGACTTCCCCACCGCCGAGCTGGTGAAGGTCGCCGCCAACGCCTTCCTGGCCACGAAGATCAGCTTCATCAACGCCTTCTCCGAGATCACCGAGGCAGTGGGCGGCGACATCCGCACCCTCGCCGACGCCATCGGCCATGACGCCCGCATCGGCCGCCGCTTCCTCAACGCCGGCGTGGGCTTCGGCGGCGGCTGCCTGCCGAAGGACATCCGCGCCCTGCAGGCGCGGGCGGCCGAGCTGGGTCTGACCTCGACCATGCGCTTTCTGTCCGAGATGGACGCCATCAACCTGCGCCGCCGCGAGCGCGTGGTGGACCTCGCCGTGGACGTGCTCGCCGCGGACGCCGGCCACCGCAGGGCCGCCCCGGTCCAGGCGCTGCAGGGTGCCCGCATCGCGATCCTCGGCGTCGCCTTCAAGCCGGACTCGGACGACGTGCGCGACTCCCCCGCCCTGGACGTCGCCAACCGCCTCTACACGCTCGGCGCGGACACCGCTGTCTACGACCCTGAGGCCAATGCCAACGCCGCCGCCCGCTTCCCGCGCCTGGACTACGTGGACTCGGTTGAGGAGGCCCTGCGGGACGCCGACCTGGCGATCCTGCTCACCGAGTGGCGCGAGTTCCGGGAGCTGGACCCCGCCCGCGTGGCCGAGCTCATGGCCACCCCTCGCCTGATCGACGGCCGCAACGTCCTCGATCGGGACGCCTGGGCGGCGGCCGGCGTCCCGGTGGTGGGCATGGGGCAGAAGGTGGTGCACGGCGCCCCCGCCTGAGCCTGACCGAAGCCGACGGCGAGGGTCCTTCCCGGCGACGGCCGCCCTCCGGCCGACCCGCCGGCCGCTGCCGCAGACAGCGCACAACGACGACGCCCCGCCCTGTCACCCGGATAGGGTGCCCTCGCACTGTGCCTGCGGTGCGTTCAGACGAGGCGGGCGCCGCGGGCACCGATCTCGGCCACGGCGCGGCGACCGGCCGCTGCGTTGCCGCGCACCAGGCGGTCGCGGGACGCCGGCGCCCCGGCGGCGTTGACGACGAACGCGGTGCGCATCAGGTCCAACTCCTTGGCGAACACCTGGTCCCAGCCGGCCTGCCAGTACGGGCGGCCGATGTAGGTGAACGCGAAGGCGCGCTCGCCGTCACGCGAACACAGTGCGAGGGAGACGGAGCCGAAGCCTGCGCCGTCGTGGCCGACGAGGACCTCGTCGGCGTACTCCGGGGATGGGTCCGGCACGAGGAACAGCCCGTAGCCGTAGCCGGCCTGGACGGCCGGGCCGACGGGGGTGACCATGAGGTCCACGGTCTGCTGCGAGACCAGCTCGCCCCGCATGAGGGCCTGATAGAAGCGGGTGACGTCCGCGGCGGTGGTGTTCACCGCGGCGGCGGAGGCGAAGATCGACTGATCGATGGTCTCGAGGGCCTTGGCCTCGTGCGGACGCACGGCGGCGTCCTGCATCTCGGCGCCGCGGACGAGGGTGCCGTGCTCGAGGCGGGTGCGGTGCATGCCGGCCGGGCGGAAGACGCGGTCCCGGATGAGCTCAGGCATCCGGCGGCCGGTGACGGCCTCGACCATCATCTCCACCACCACGTAGCCCGTGTTGGAGTAGCCGTAGTCGGCGCCGGGCTCGAACCACCAGTCGGCCTGCTTCGCCAACTCGACGAGCTCACGCTGGCCGTAGTGGCGGGAGACGACCTCAGCGAGCTCGTCGAGATCCAGGTCGAAGAGGGACTGGCCGCGCATGATCACCCAGATGGCGTCCGGCATGCCGGAGGTGTGGTTCAGGAGCATCGAGAGGGTGACCTCATCCTCGTGCTCCGGCCACAGGCCGGGCAGGACCTCGCCGAGCGTGGAGTCCAGGGACAGGGTGCCGCGCTCGACCTCCTGCATGGCGACGGTGGCGACCATCCCCTTGGTGACCGAGGCGATGCGTGCCACCGAGTTCGCCCGCGCCGGGGCGTTGGCGTGCAGGCCGCGGGTGCCGGAGGCGGTGTCGAAGCGGCCCGCCGGACCCACCACGGAGCAGACGGCGCCGACGGCAGGCCACTGCACCACCGCGTCGAGGGCGTCCTGGATCGCCCGTTCATCCAGGCCGCGTCCGGAGTTCGGGTTCGGGCCCTTCGGAACGGCGGAGGCAGAGGAGGAAACGGTGGCAGGCAGCACCAGTCCGGCGAGGCCGGCGGTCATCCCCTGGGCGAACTGACGGCGGGTGGGGCTCATAGATGTATCCCTTCACGACATGTGATTTCGATCACTCTGGCGGGTCCGGTCACACTCTACCCCTGCCCTCCGTTCAGCCCGGGGCTGCGCTGTGCGCGGCCCACGCCGAGGACACCATCTGAGCGAGCGAGTGGCGCATGGCCCAGCCCAGGTCGGCCGCGGCCGCCGAACCGTCCGCCACGATGCGCGCGGGGTCGCCGGGACGCCGCGGATGGACCTCCGGGAGCACGTCCGCACCGGTCTGGGCCACGATCGCCTCGACGATCTTCCGCACGGAGGTGCCCGTGCCGGAGCCGAGGTTGTAGACGGGCCGCAGCCTTCGGCCAGCAGCCAGCCGACGTGCGGCCGTCACGTGGGCGGCGGCAAGGTCTGCCACGTGCACGTAGTCGCGCACGCACGTGCCGTCCTCGGTCGGGTAGTCGTCGCCGTTGATGCGCGGGACGCGACCCTCGGCGAGCGCGGTGAACACCAGCGGGAAGAGGTTGTGCGGGCTGGTGTCCGGCAGCTCGGGCGCACCGGAGCCCACGACGTTGAAGTAGCGCAGGGACGTGTGTCGGATGCCGCGGGCCCTGCCCTGGTCCGCGAGCAGCCACTCGCCGATGAGCTTGGACTCGCCGTAGGGCGACTCGGGTGCGGTGGGCGTGTCCTCGGTGACCGTGTCCACGTCCGGGGTGCCGTAGACCGCGGCCGACGAGGAGAAGACGATCGCCTCCACCCCGGCGACCTCCATGGCCTGAAGCACCGCTGCGGTGCCCGCCACGTTGGTGCGGTAGGTCCGCAGCGGCTCGGAGACGGAGACCCCCGCATACTTGAATCCGGCCACATGGACCACGCCGGCCACGGACTGCTCGGCCATGAAGGCGGCGAGCGCCTCGACGTCGTTGACGTCGGCCTCCAGGAAGGGGACGCGCTCCGGGACGAACCTCCGGTGCCCGGTGGAGAGGTCGTCCACCACGGCGACGTCCATCCCCTCCGCCAGGAACGCGCGCACCACGTGCGCGCCGATGTAGCCGGCGCCTCCGGTGACGAGCCAGGTCATGGTTCCCTCCTCCCGTCCCGGCCTCGGTGCGGGAGCGGGCGCTCCCCCGGCGGGACGACACCACCCTGCCTGCCGGGGATGAGGCCGCGGTGAGAGCGTCCGCGAGCTCGGCGCTCGGCGCGGCCGCGACGGCGGCGGCGGGGAGCAGCCGGCCCGGCGGTCACGAGCCCGTGGCACAGGCCCCGGAACGGCGACGGCGCCCGACCCCACGGAGGGGACGGACGCCGTCGTTCTCAGGCCGGGGGCGTCACTCGACGGTGACGGACTTGGCGAGGTTGCGCGGCTGGTCCACGTCGTAGCCCTTGGCGGAGGAGAGCTCCAGCGCGAAGATCTGCAGCGGGACGGTGGTCAGCAGCGGCATGAGCATCGGCTGGGTCTCCGGGACCTCGAACACGTTCTCGGCGTAGGCCTCCACGGCGGTGTCGCCGCGCTCGGCCACCACGAAGGTGCGGGCGCCGCGGGCGCGGACCTCCTGGATGTTGGAGACGACCTTGGCGTGCAGCGAGTGGCGGTCCATCGGGGACGGCATCACCACGAAGACCGGCTGGCCCTCGTCGATCAGGGCGATCGGGCCGTGCTTCAGCTCGCCGGCCGCGAAGCCCTCGGCGTGGATGTAGGCGAGCTCCTTGAGCTTGAGCGCGCCCTCCATGGCCACCGGGTAGCCGACGTTGCGGCCGAGGAACAGC
>NZ_BCSN01000079.1 GCF_001570885.1 Micrococcus lylae NBRC 15355
CCCCTGATCTGCCGGAGGCACCGCCGCCGTCCGCGTCGTCCCGACGACCGCCCCGCCCCTGTGCCTGTGCGCGGCGAGCGGTGCGGGTCCGGGTGGGCTCAGTCATCCTCGTGGACCCTTTCGAAGCGCAGGACCACGACGTCGTCTGCATCCTCCCGGTCCGTCAGGCGGTATCCGTACATCTCTGCGATGCGCAGCACCTCCGCCAGGGTGGGCTTCCGGCGGCTGCGCGGCCACTCGAGGGTGGCCCGTTCGGCGCCGGTGAAGGTGCCCTCGCGCAGCTCGGCCTCGCCGACGCGCTCCTTCGTCCGGCGGGTCCCGGAGGAGCGCACTCCGATCACGAAGGCGGCGATCAGCACGAGGAAGGCCGCAGGGGCGAGAACACCGAACACGTCCATGGCGTCGATGGCCAGCACGCTGAGTCCCTGCATGTCCGTCTCCTCTTCCGCTGCACGGTCGCCGGTGCGATGGCCCCGGACCCGGTTCCGGGCCGTCTCCACCGTAGCCGCCCTCCTGCCTGGATAGGGTGGACGACGTGCTGATCCTCCTGCCGCCCTCCGAGGGCAAGACCGCGCCCGCCTCCGGCCGACCGCTGGACCTGTCCGGCCTGGTCCTGGCCGACGACCCCGAGGTGACCGCCGCCCGGACCGAGCTGCTCGACCGGCTCGCCCGCGTCTCCGGACGCGAGGACGCGCTCGAGGTGCTCGGCGTCGGCGCGAGCCTCGCCGCCGAGGTCGAGGCGAACCGGACGATCACGCAGAACCCCGCCGCAGCCGCCCACCGGGTGTACACCGGCGTCCTCTTCGACGCCCTCGACTACGCCTCGCTCCCGACGGCGGCCCGTACCCGGGCCCGCCGCCGCGCCCTGGTGTTCTCCGCCCTGCTCGGCGTCACCGCGCTCGGCGACGCGATCCCGGCCTACCGGCTGTCGGTCGGTGCGAGGCTGCCGGACATGCCGGGACTCGGCACCTGGTGGAAGAAGCGCCTCACACCCGCGCTCGACGCCTTCGCTGAGGAGGACGCAGGCCCTGTCGTGGACTGCCGCTCCGGCGGCTACGCGTCCCAGTGGAAGGCCCCGTCCGGGCGCACCGTGACCGTGGACGTGTTCCAGATGAAGGCCGGGAGGCGGACCGTCGTGTCCCACTTCGCCAAGCACACCCGCGGGCTCGTGGCCCGCGAACTGCTGGCGGCCCCGGCCTCCCAGGTGCGAACCCTGGAGGAGGCGGCGGCCGTCGTCGAGAGGGCCGGGTCCCCCGAGGGCCCCCACGACTGGAGCGTGGAGCTCGTGGAGCCGACCGTGACCAAGGCCGGCTCGCTGCAGGTGGTCCTGCCCGAGCGCTGAGGCTCAGGCGGTGGCCACCAGCTCCACCTCGAAGCCGTCGTCGGTCTCGAGATAGGCCGCGTAGTGTCCGCGCCCGCCGGCGAACGGGTGGGTGTCCTCGAACATCAGGGAGAAGCCGTGCTCCTGGGCGAGCTCGGTCAGCGCATCCACCTGGGCACGGGTGCCCGCCATGAACGCCAGGTGGTTCAGACCCGGCCGACGGCGCTCATGGGCGCCGTCGGCGACGTCGGCACCGGACTCGAGCACGATGTACTCCCCCGCCCCCTGGTAGGAGCGGCCCTGCTTCCAGCGCCCGTTGCACTCGTAGCCCAGCTGCTCGAGCATCCAGCCGAGGCTGCGCTCGGCCGCCTCGAGGTCCGCGACCCAGACCTCGACGTGGTGCAGCCGACCGGGCAGTCCCTGGAGCGCGGTCTCCGCGGCGCCCGACGCGGCCGGGGCCGCAGGCTCTTCGTCGTCGGCAGCAACGGCCCGGGCGTCGGTCGGCTCCGGTTCCGCGGCGTCCGGGGCCGCGACCGTGACCTCCGACGCGCCGGCATCCCAGTCCACGCCCTTCGCCCCGGCGTCCATGGCCTCATTGGACAGCCGGTCGGCATCCTTGTTCTCGGCACGCGGGATCCACTCGTAGTCCACGCGTCCGGCCGGGTAGAGACTCCGGGCCTCGGCGGCGAGACGGCGCATGTCCTCGTGCTTGATCCTCCAGCGGCCGGACATCTGCTCGACCACGAGCTTCGAGTCCATCAGCACGTGCACCCGCGCCGAGGGGTCCACCAGACGCGCCATCTTCAGTCCGGCGATCAGGCCGCAGTACTCGGCCACGTTGTTGGACGCCCGGCCCAGCGGCCCGGCCTCGGTCATCAGGACATCGCCCGTGACGGGGTCCCTGACCAGGGCTCCGTAGCCGGCGATGCCGGGGTTGCCGCGGGAGCCGCCGTCGGCTTCGACCTGCAGGACGCGTTCGGACACGGGGTGGTTCCTCCTCGAGGATCGGCGGGGCCGGCGGTGAGGCCGCCGGCTCAGCGGGGACGCTGTGTCAGGGGGTGCTCACACGGTAACGGGCGCAGGGCTCTGGCCGGACGCCAGGCGCGGATGCTCAGACGCGGACCAGCAGGGCGCCGGTCTCGGGGCACTCGGCGAGCGCGTCCTCCGGCAGGGCCCGGAGGCGTTCGATCTCGGCGGGGCTGAGCGGGGTGCCGGAGGCGCTGGAGCGGTTGCCCTCGAGGCGCCCGGCACCGATCCCGCCGTTCCGGGACCGCACCTTCTCATAGCGTGCCACGATCTCGGCCGGCAGCCCGGCGGCGGCCTCGGCACGCCGCGCGGCGAGGGAGCGACCGTGCTCGGTGATGCGCTGGCCCTCCTGCTTGAGGTGGGCCGCACGCGCGCGGCCAGAGGCCTCGACGGCGGCCTTCCGCTCCTGGACGGCGGTGACCTTCCCGGCCGCGGCGTCGGCGGCCTGCATGGCCTCGAGGGCGGCCTGGTCGTGCTCGGCGAGCAGACCCTCGAGGGTCTGTGCCTCGTGCATCATCGCCTCGAGCTCCTTGTGGGATCCGCCACCGGCGTGGAGCCGGTTGCGGGTGCGGTCGCGGTGGGCGCGGGTGGCCGCGGCCTTCTCGGAGGCCTCGGCGGCATCCCGGTCCGCCTCGCGGCGGGCCCCCTCGGCCGCCGCGAGCTGCTCGGCGAGGTCGGCGGCGTCCTTCTTGGCCTGCGCGAACTCCTCGTCCGTGCGGAGCCGGTTGAGGGCGGCCTTGGCGCGGTCGATCTCCGTGTCCAGATCCTGCAGGTCCAGCAGCGCCTGGCGCTGGGCGGCGGTGGCGGTCAGCGTGCTCATGAGGGGTTCCTTCCGACGAGGATGAAGTCCCAGGGGTCCGTGACGATCGAGGAGACGGCCATCTCCACCTCGTGGCCGTCCTCGGCGAGACGGCGTTCCAGGGCCTGGGCGCCGGCTGGCAGCCACAGCCACTCGCTGGCGAAGTGGGACACGTCCACCAGGTAGGGGCGGCCGTCGTCGAGGAGCGCGGCTTCACGGACCTCCGAGGCAGGGTGGTGCCGCAGGTCTGCGGTGACGTACACGTCCGCGTCAGAGGCGCGGACAGCGTCGAAGAGGCTGTCGCCCGCTCCTCCGCAGACGGCCACGGTGCGGACGATCGCCTGCCGGTCGCCAGCCACGCGGACGCCGGAGGCCACGGACGGCAGGTTCAGGTGCACACGCTCGGCGAAGGCCTGCAGGGTCATGGGCGTCTCGAGCTCGCCGACACGGCCGATGCCCTCCTCCTCGGTGCCGCCGTCCGACGGCGCGAGCGGGCGGAGGCGGGTCAGGCCCAGGACCTCGGCGATGACGTCGGAGACACCGCCCACGGCCGAGTCGGCGTTCGTGTGGGCGGCGACCAGCGCACAGCCGTTCTCGATCAGGGTGTGGACCACATCGCCCTTGAAGCCGGTGCCTGCCACGGAGGTGACGCCGCGGAGCAGGAGCGGGTGGTGGGTGACCAGCATGTCCGCCTCGTGTTCCACGGCCTCGGCCACCACTGCCGAGACGGGGTCCACGGCCCAGTGGATGCGGGAGACGGTCGCATCCGGCCGGCCGACGACCAGTCCGCACGCGTCCCAGGACTCGGCGAGCGCGCTCGGCCAGAGCTCCTCCATGAGACGGAGGACGTCGGCGACGGTGGGGCGGCTGGTCTCGCTCATGGAGGCCATTGTGCCGAAGAGCACGTCCGGAATGAATCCGTGCCGCGCGGTGCTGTGCCGGATGTGACTGTGAATCAGACCCCGCAGAGCCCCTGCCGTGAGCGCCAGGAGCCGGACGTGCGCGAGCTGACGCTCGCAGGCGGCTGCTTCTGGTGTCTGGACGCCGTCTACCGCCGCGTACGCGGTGTGCTGGACGTGGTCTCCGGCTACACCGGCGGGGCGCACCCGGACCCGGACTACGAGGCCGTCTGCTCCGGCGCCACCGGCCATGCCGAGGCGGTGCGTGTGCGCTACGACGCCTCCGTGGTGCCCACGGACGTGATCCTGCAGATGTTCTTCACCTCCCACGACCCGACCTCGCTGAACCGCCAGGGACACGACGTCGGCACGCAGTACCGCTCTGCGATGTTCTACCGGGACGAGGCCGAGAGGCAGCTGTTCGCCTCCGCGATCGCGGACGCGCAGCGTCTCTACCGCCGGCCCATCGTCACCACCCTCGAGCCGGCCGCCGCGTGGTTCGACGCCGAGGACGTCCACCAGGGCTTCTACGACGCGCGGCCGTTCAACGGCTACTGCCGAGTGGTGATCGACCCGAAGATCGCGAAGGCCCGCGAACACTACGCCGTGTGGCTCGAGCGCTGACGTGTCACGACTGCGCTGACTAGCCTTGCCCACAGACATCCCCCGACCCCCACTTCCACGGAGGAGCACACCGTGACCATCCTGAACAACATCACCGAGGCCGTCGGCGGCACCCCGCTGGTCCGCCTGAACCGCCTGACCGAGGGCCTGCCCGGCACCGTGGCCGTCAAGCTCGAGTTCTACAACCCGGCCAACTCGGTGAAGGACCGCATCGGCCGCGCCATCGTGGACGCCGCCGAGGCCTCCGGCGAGCTGAAGCCCGGCGGCACCATCGTCGAGGGCACCTCCGGCAACACCGGCATAGCCCTGGCCATGGTCGGCGCGGCCCGCGGCTACCGCGTCATCCTGACCATGCCGGAGACCATGTCCACCGAGCGTCGCGTCATGCTGCGCGCCTACGGCGCCGAGATCGTGCTGACCCCGGGCTCCGAGGGCATGCGCGGCGCCGTCGAGCGCGCCCAGCAGATCGTGGCGGAGACGGAGAACTCCATCTGGGCCCGCCAGTTCGCCAACCCGGCCAATGTCCAGGCGCACTACACCACCACCGGCCCGGAGGTCTGGGAGGCCACCGAGGGAGAGGTCGACGTGTTCGTGGCCGGCGTGGGCACCGGCGGCACCATCACCGGCGCCGGCCGGTACCTGCGCGAGCAGAAGAAGAGTGTTCGCCTGGTGGCCGTGGAGCCGTCCGACTCCCCGATCCTCTCCGGCGGCCAGCCCGGACCGCACAAGATCCAGGGCCTCGGCGCGAACTTCGTGCCGGACGTGCTGGACCAGGACCTCTACGACGAGGTCTACGCCGCCACCCTCGAGGAGTCCGTGGCCACCGCCCGAGACCTGGGCACCAAGGAGGGCATCCTCGGCGGCATCTCCTCCGGCGCAATCGTCTCGGCCGCCCTGAAGGAGGCCTCGAAGCCGGAGAACGAGGGCAAGCTGATCGTGGCCGTGGTGGCCGACTTCGGTGAGCGCTACATCTCCACCGTCCTGTTCGAGGACATCCGCGGCTGACCCACAGCCGCTCCTTCCAGAGGACGACGTCGGCACCCGCCGCGGGTGCCGACGTCGCCTCCCTTGACTCCGGCCGTGCCCCGTACCGGGCCGGCCGCACGACGCGAAAGGCGAGCACCGTGGGACTTCTCTCCCGTCTCAAGGAGGACATCGCGGCCGTCCGCAGCCATGACCCGGCCGCGCGCGGGGACCTGGAGATCGCCGTGGTGTACTCGGGCCTGCACGCGGTGTGGGCACACCGGGTCGCCCACCGGATGTGGCAGCACGAGCGGCTCAAGACGCCTGCCCGCGTGCTCTCCCAGGTGGCGCGTTCCCTCACAGGTGTCGAGATCCATCCGGGCGCGACGATCGGCCGTCGCCTCGTCATCGACCACGGCATGGGCGTGGTGATCGGCGAGACCGCGGAGATCGGCGATGACGTGATGATCTACCACGGTGTCACCCTCGGCGGCCGCTCCCTGGAGAAGGTCAAGCGCCACCCGACCCTCGGCGACGGCGTCGTCGTGGGCGCCGGCGCGAAGATCCTCGGGCCGGTGGAGATCGGCGCCGGCAGTGCGGTGGGCGCCAACGCCGTGGTGGTCAAGGACACCCCGGCCGACTCCATCGCCACCGGCATCCCGGCCCGGGTCCGCCATCGCGACGAGAAGACCGAGAAGGCCCCGGCCGTGGACCCCGCGGAGTACGTGGACCCGGCCATGTGGATCTGATCCGGAGCCGACGACGGCGGCCGACCCGCAGAGTGAGGGCCCAACACGGTGATGAGATCGCGTCCCGACACCGTGTTGGGCCCTCACTCTCCCAGGACCTGGCTGTCCTCGCGGGGCCGGGGTGTCCGGCTCAGGACTGCACGCCGGGGCGTCCGGCTCAGGACTGCACCTCGGTGCGGTCGCCGGACCACTGGGTGTGGAAGGAGCCGTCCCTGTCCGTGCGGCGGTAGGTGTGGGCGCCGAAGAAGTCGCGCTGGCCCTGGATGAGGGCGGCGGGCAGGCGCTCGGCGCGCAGGCCGTCGTAGTAGGCCAGGGCCGAGGAGAACACCGGCACCGGGACGCCGGCCGCGACGGCGGTGGCCACCACGCGGCGCCAGGACGGCAGGGCCTCGGCGATCGCCTGGGTGAACTCCGGGGCGAACAGCAGGTTCGCCGGCTGGCCCTCGGCGCGGGTGCCCGGCTCAGGGTGGCGGTCGGTGTCCCGGCCGCCGAAGGCCCGCATGATCACGTCGAGCAGGTCGGCGCGGATGATGCAGCCGTCGCGCCACAGGGAGGCGATGGTGCCCAGGTCCAGGGACCAGCCGTACTCCGCGGCGGCGGCCGAGAGCATGTCCAGACCCTGCGCGTAGGCGACGAGCTTGGAGGCGAACAGCGCCTGACGCACGTCCTCCACGAAGGCCTCCCGGTCGGACGGGGCCGGGGTGCCGGACCCTTCGGTGCCGGCGGCGAGTAGCTCGCGGGCCCGGGCGCGCACCTGGGGCTGGGAGGACAGGGAGCGGGCGAACACGGACTCGGCGATGGCGGCCACCGGGGAGCCCACGTCCAGGCCGGAGATCGCGGTCCAGCGGCCGGTGCCCTTCTGGCCCGCCTCGTC
>NZ_BCSN01000080.1 GCF_001570885.1 Micrococcus lylae NBRC 15355
GGGCGTGTCCGTGACCGACGCCCCGGCCACTGTGGCTGCCGGCGAGGAGATCTCGCTGACCCTGGCCGATCTGATGATCGACTCCGACGGCGCCCCGACCGCCACCTCCGTGGACGTCTCCTTCCAGCCGACCGGCGGTGAGCCGATCGAGCTCGGCACCGTGGACGCGGACGCCTCGGGCGACACCGCAGCCCTGACGGGCATCACCGCCCCGGACACCGCCGGCGCAGGTGAGCTCGTCATGTCTGTGACCTACGCGAACGGCACCGTCACCGAGGTCCGCCACGCCCTCGAAGTCACCGCGGCTGAGGGCGAGCAGCCGGGCGAGGGCGAGGAGCCGGGCGAGCCCGGCACCCCGGCCGACCCGGAGCACCCGGGCGAAGGCCAGGAGCCGGGCGAGCCGGGCACTCCGGCCGACCCGGAGCAGCCGGGCGAGGGCGCGGACCCGGCCGACCCGGAGCACCCGGGCCAGGGCGAGGAGCCGGGCAAGGGCCACGGCGCGGACGAGGGCGAGCACACCAAGCCGTCCAAGGTGCAGACCGGCGGCGAGGCCACCTGGTCCCTCGCCGGCCTCGGCGCCCTCGGCGCCGCCGCGCTGCTCATGGTGCGCCGCCGCTTCACCGCCGCCCGCTGATCTCCTGACCGACTGAGCCCGCCCTGCCGGCCGCTTCGCGCGGCCGGCAGGGCACGACGGCGGCGGGTCCATCCCCGACCCGCCGCCGTCGCCCCCTCCCCTGCTGCGGCACCTCTCCCACGCACCCGGTGACCGGCGCATCCCTTCTCTCCCGCGCCGCACCGCCGATCGAAGGAACCTCCCCATGCACATGCCCCGTCATGTCCTCGTGCGCACCGCCGGCGCCGCCGCCGCGCTCGCGCTGCTCTCCCCCGCCGTCGCCCTTCCGGCCCAGGCCTCCCCGGCCGGCGACACCCTCGTGATCAACGAGGCCTACACGAACGGCGGCTCCGCGAACGCGGTGTTCACCCACAAGTTCGTCGAGCTCTACAACCCGACCGACGCCCCGATCAGCCTCGACGGCTGGTCCCTTCAGTACCGCTCCGCCACCGGCACCGGCGCCCCGAACGGTTCGGTGGCCCTCTCCGGCACCGTCCCGGCCAAGGGCACCTTCCTCGTGCAGGGCGGCTCGAACGGCTCCAACGGCGCTGAGCTGCCCACGCCGGACCTCGTGGCCGGCGGCCTCAACCCGGCCGGGGTCTCCGGCACCCTGGTCCTGTCGAACCAGGCCGAGCGGCTGCCGGCCCTGGCCACCGGCTCGGTCGTCACCGGTGACGACCCGGCCGTCGTCGACCTGCTCGGCTACGGGACGTCGAACACCTTCGAGACCACTGCCGCCTCCTCGCCGTCCGCCAACTCGGACCCGAAGTCCATGACCCGCACCGACGGCGTGGACACAGACGACAACTCCGCCGACTTCACCCTCACCGGCGACGTCACCCCGATGCCGTCCTCCGGCGAGGGGGTCGACCCCGCTCCGGACCCGGACCCGGACCCGGACCCGGAGGAGGCGATCCCGCTGACCATCGCCCAGATCCAGGGCACCGGAGACCGCACGCCCTACGACGAGCAGCTGGTCACCACCACCGGCGTGGTCACCGCCGTGTACTCCACCGGCGGCCTCAACGGCTACTACCTGCAGACAGCCGGTACCGGCGGCGAGGCCGGCTCCACCGAGGACGCCTCGGACGGCGTCTTCGTGTACTCCCGGGACACCATGGGCGAGGTCACGATCGGTGACCACGTCCGCGTCACCGGCACCGCCGGCGAGTTCTACGGCCTCACCCAGATCTCCGTCCCCGCCGGCGGCGTGGAGCAGCTGGACGAGCCGGGCTCCGTGGAGCCGCTCGAGCTCGACTTCCCGCTCACCGCCGCGGAGAAGGAGGCCCACGAGGGCATGCTCCTGGCCCCGCAGGGCGACTGGACGATCACGGACAACTACTCCGTGAACCAGTACGGCTCCCTCACGCTGGCCCCCGGCACCTCCCCGCTGCCGAACCCGACCTCCGTCGCCCTGCCCGGTGCCGATGCCCAGGCTGTCATGGCGGACAACGCGGAGAAGGCGATCGTGCTGGACGACGGCGCGACCACCAACTTCATGCGCTCCCCCGGCAACCAGAACACCCTGCCGTACGTGGACGTGGACTCCCCGGCCCGCGTGGGATCCGCCGTGGACTTCACCACCGGCGTGATCCTGGACTACCGCCACGACGCCTGGACCTTCCAGCCGCTGGGCCACCTCAACGACGACACGGCCGCCACCGTGCAGCCGGTCTCCATCGAGGACACCCGGCCGGCCGAAGCGCAGCGCGAAGACCTCGGCGGCGACGTCACGGTCGGCTCGTTCAACGTCCTGAACTACTTCACGACCCTCGGCGAGCAGTTCCCGGACTGCAAGGCCTACACGGACCGTGACGGCAACCCGATCACCACGAACTACTGCGACCCCCGCGGCGCCTACACCGCCGAGTCGTTCGAGCGCCAGAAGGCCAAGATCGTGGAGGCGATCAACGGCATGGACACCTCGGTGATCGCCCTCGAGGAGATCGAGAACTCCGCCCAGTTCGGCCTGGACCGCGACCACTCCCTCGCCGACCTCGTGGACGGCCTGAACGCCGCCGCCGGCGAAAAGAAGTGGGCCTACGTGGCCTCCCCCGCCGAGCGGCCTGCCCTGGCCACCGAGGACGTGATCCGCTCCGGATTCATCTACCAGCCGGACGAGGTCACCCCGGTGGGCGAGTCCGTGATCCTGGACGACCAGGTGAACTTCGACAACGCCCGCGAACCGCTCGCCCAGCAGTTCCGCCGTGCCGACGGCACCGCGAAGGGCATGGAGGGCACCGACTTCGTGGCCATCACCAACCACTTCAAGTCCAAGGGCGGCTCCGGCGCCGCGGACGACAACGTGGACACCGGCGACGGCCAGGGCGCCTACAACGGCGACCGCGTCCGCATGGCCGAGGCCCTCGTGGACTTCGCCGACCGGATGAAGGAGCAGGCCGGCACCGACCGTGTCCTGCTGCTCGGCGACTTCAACGCCTACGAGATGGAGGACCCGATCCGGGTGATCGAAGAGGCCGGCTACATCTCCCAGGGCGCCAAGACCGGCGAGTACTCCTACACCTACGGCGGCGCCGTCGGCTCCCTGGACCACGTGTTCGCCTCCCCGGCCGCCGACGCGACGGTGACCGGCCAGGACATCTGGATGATCAACGCCAACGAGTCCGTGGCCTTCGAGTACTCCCGGCACAACTACACGGCGGAGGACCTGTACCGCGCGGACCAGTGGCGCTCCTCGGACCACAACCCGATCCTCGTCGGCATGGCCCTGCCGGGTCTCGAGGAGGAGGACCCGGTCGACCCGCGTGAGTGCGTGCACCCGCGCGACGGAGGCAACCCGCACGAGTGGAAGAAGTGCCGCCCGGATGAGAAGCCCGGCAAGCCCGGCAAGGGCGGCCACCCCGGGAAGCCGGGCAAGGGCAAGGGCCGGGAGCGCTGATCCCGCCTGGGGCGCCTGAGGCACCCTGACTCCTGACGCACGACGACGGTCTCGTCACCTTTCGCACGGTGACGGGACCGTCGTCGTGTCCTGGCCGAAACGGACCCGGGCGAGGCGGAAGCGTCCGGTGGGGTCCGTCGTCGGGTGCCGCCGGGCGGCGGCCTGGGTCAGGCCCGGGCGAGCAGGGCGGCGGCGATCGCCTCTGCATCGCCCAGGCTCATGGCGCGTCCGGCAGGGTCCTGCCCGGCCTCGGCGGCGATCGCGGTGCCCCACTGGACTCCGGCAAGCTGAAGCCCCAGGACGAAGACGTCCTCGTCCACGCTCCCGTCCGCGGCCTTGAGACGGTGCGGGCGGGAGGTGACGTCGAACCCGGCGGCCGGCTGCAGGGCGCCCTCAGCGTCCTCCAGGGTGCCGACCGCGGCAACACCCTCCTCCAACAGCTGCCGCATGAGCCGGGAGGACCCGGCCTGCACGCGGTTCGGCGGCATCATCGCCTCCACCAGCCAGGTGCCGGACACGGAGGCCGGACCCTGCCCATGCTCGTCGCCGACCTTCGGGCTGCGGGCGCGGAAGCCGGCATCGTCCACCTCCACCGACGGCACAGGGCCGATCCAGTCCAGCAGGCCCGCCCGGTGCAGGGCGAGCATCTGCTCCACGCGCCAGCGCGGCGGCCCGGAGGACAGGCCCTCCACGAGCGGCTCGAACCAGGCCTGCACGTCCTTCAGGCGCGAGGAGTCCGTGACCTTGCCCTCGGCGATCCACTGCTTCATGCGCAGACGACCGGCATGCAGCGCGCCCACGGCCATCATGAACGGGGAGTCCTCACCGAGTGTGGCCTCCACGCAGGCCTGCTCCAGGAGCGAGACGACCTGCTCGTGGTAGTCCTGCGGGGTGTCGAAGACGTCGTCCCGGTAGGGGTCTGCGTAGGCCACGATGTCCAGGAAGCGGCGGTCCGGCGTGTAGCGCTGGAGCAGTTCCTCCGCGTGGCGGGCGGTGACGGGGGCGCCGCGGCCGGCATCGTCCAGCAGGGCGACGAGCTCGCCGAGGAAGCGACGGGCGGCGACGGGTCCTCCGAGGATGTCCGGCTGCGTGCGGACCATGGTGGCGTAGTAGTTGCGCACCACGTCCCGGTGCAGCAACGGCCAGACGTGCTCGTCCAGGTCCAGCACGCCGTGGCGGTCCAGAAGGGCCTGCACGGCCGCGTCCGAGAGGTAGGACAGGGTGACGCCGTGGGGCACGAAGGAGGTCACCTCGGCCTTCGGCAGGTACGGGATGCCGCGGCGGGACATCAGGTGCATCACCGGCTCGCGGCCCGAGGGCTCGTAGCGCAGCGCACGGCCCGGCTGCTCGCCGGTGCGATGGAACGTGCCGCCGCGGCCCTGGGTGAGCTGGGCCAGGATGTCGAAGGCGTTCAGGCCCATGCCGCGGATCAGGACGTCCGCGCCGGCCTCGATGGTGCGCCAGTCCACGTCCGAGGGGATCTGCGGGCCCTGGTAGTGCAGGCCCGAGTGCTGGGAGGCGGCCTCGGCCAGGCGGGTCTGGTGGGCGGTGAGGCGGGCCCGCTGGTGGCCCAGGGCCAGGACGGCGGCGTCGGCTTCCAGTGTCTTCACGCCGGAGCCGTCGCTCGGCTCGAGGGTGAGGACCACGCCACCCTCGGGACGGTGGCGCAGAGAAGTGGCCTCCGCACGGTGCTCGGTGAGGGAGGCGACCTCCGGCCGGCTCCGGAGGGCCCCTGAGATGTGGGACCACAGCTCGGTGAGGTAGCGGCCGTAGACCACGCGCGCCGGGTACTGGTTGCGCTGAACCCCCAGGGCGGCCTCCGGGTTCACGCGGCGCCACTGGTCGAAGGACTGGGCGGCGGTGGAGGGGCGCAGGCCGGGGTTGTCCGCGGCGGCGGCCGTGGGGAAGAAGGACGGGGTGTTCATCAGGTACAGCTCGGACTGGTCCGTCCGCCAGACGCGGCCCGGACCCACCGGATAGGGGTCCACCACGTGCAGTTCCAGAGGCCGGTACGGTGCGGCCGGATCCCGGGACTCGAGCTGGGCGAGAAGCCGCTCCATGACCATGACTCCGCGGGGGCCGCCTCCGACCAGGACGAAGCGCAGGGGTGCGGTGGCGTCAGCAGACAGGGGCACGGTTCTCCTCGCAGTCGGGGCACAGAGATTACAGACGTCCAGGGTACTCAGGGCGTTCACGGGTCGGCCTGGCCAGCGGAGCGCCCCTCCCCCGCCCGCCGAGATCCCGCGCCCCGCACGGTGCCGGTGCAGCACCCACCGTTCCGGGCCGCACCGTGCGGCACCTCACCGGGTGTCGAGTCTGTGCCGGGCAATGCACTCCCTGCATGCCGCCTGGGAATCTGCGCGGACGGGGTGCCGGGGGTTGCGTGCGTGCTCGCCGCTCGGAATGGTCGGAATCACCAGGGCGGAGAAGCCGCCCGGACACCTACGACGAACAGGAGCACACCATGGACCGCACCATGCTGGAGCAGCTGCAGAACGCCGACGTCTACTCGACCTCCGGCGACAAGATCGGCTCGGTCGGCCAGGTCTACCTGGACGACCACACCGAGGAGCCCACCTTCATCACCGTGAAGACCGGCCTGTTCGGCACGAAGGAGACCTTCGTGCCGCTGGACAAGGCCCAGACCGCGGAGGGCGGCATCTCGGTGCCGTTCGAGAAGGACTTCGTGAAGGACGCCCCGAACGTGGACGCGGACGGCACTCTCACCCCCGAGGAGGAGCGCCGCATCTACGAGTACTACTCCATGGACTACGAGGGCGGCCACGGCGACGTCAACGCCGACGGTCACGACGACGTCCGCGCCGAGAACGACGGACTCCGTGACGACCGGACCGCAGGCGCCGCGGGTGCCGCAGGCGCCGCGGGAGCCGCCGGCACCGCCCCCGTGGCGGGCGACGGCCGTGACGACCGCGCCGCGGACGTCCGCGGCGACGAGCCGCGCGATGCCGCTGGGCGCATCGACGCCGACCGCGACCGCCTCGACACCGACCGCGCCGAGGCCGACCGCGGTGCCGTCGGGGACGGCGACTCGATGGTCGTGCGCGACGAGCACCTGAACGTCGGCACCGAGCGCCGCGCCTCCGGCCGTGTGCGGCTGCGCAAGCAGACCTACACCACCACCGAGCAGGTCGAGGTCCCGGTGCAGCGCGAGGAGGTCGTCGTCGAGCGCGAGAAGGTCGACCCGGACTCCACCGAGGCCCGCACCGCCGGCCGTGGCGACGACGCCGTCGAAGTGACCACCTACGAGGACGTGCCCGTCGCTGAGAAGACCGTGGACGCGGAGAAGGTGTCCCTGGGCAAGCGCACCCATCGCGACACCGAGACCGTGTCCGAGGAGCTGCAGCACGAGGACGTCGAGGTCGAGGGCGACGCCCGGGACGACTTCGGCACCGCCGACGGCCCCCGCCGCTGACCGGGCCGGGCAGACGGCGGCGAGCGGGCCGTCGTCGCCCGTCCTGCCCGGACGGCCCCCGCACCCACGGTGCGGGGGCCGTCCCCTGTGCGGTGCCGGCCGCGGCGGCCACCTTTGATCGTGACGGCCCGGACACGGTAGGCTGGTGGGGTCCGTCCGAGG
>NZ_BCSN01000081.1 GCF_001570885.1 Micrococcus lylae NBRC 15355
CGTCCGCGTTTTCCCGCCCGGTGTCACTGTCCTCACCGAACGCCTCGGTGTACTCGGCGCTGGTGGTGATGAACTCGCCGGCCTCCTCCTCGGCCTCACCGCGCACGTCCACGGTCAGCTCGAAGGACTGGGGGACGTCTGCGGCAGAGGGGTCGTACTCCCGCTGGACCTTGATGTACTGGCCCCCGGGGACGGAGTAGGCCTCGGCCCCGCCGCTGGAGATCCGTCGGTTCGGGTGGATGTGCTCCTCCAGCACGCCGTTGGCGTACGAGCCCTCTCCGGGGCCGATGATCGACAGGTCGCCGGTGCCGTTCACTCCGCTTCCCCCAGCGTCGGGGTCGGACATGAAGGACATGTGCTCACGCAGCGGGTTGTAGGCGAGGGCCCAGATCATGAGGTTGTCCTCTGCGTCCGAGGTGATGTCCACTCGGGCGGCCAGGGTCTGGTTGGTCGCGGCGTCGATCTTGAAGTACTTCGCCTCGCCGGGGACCAGCGTATCGGTGATGGTCTGTCCGGACTCGATCGGTGTGGCGTCGTTGAAGGAGCCGCCGCCGGCGACCTGCTCTGCCTTGGCGGTCTTGACGTCCTTGAACTTCGGGCTCGGTGCCGGGGAGCCGGAGGCCTTCTCCTGCTTGGCGTAGGCCACCATCAGCTCCAGGGGGATCTCCTCGTCCGAGGCGGTGTCGGCGGCGTGGACGACCTCGACGACCACCTCGTCGTCCTTGGTCAGGCAGTTATCCCGGGTGTCCTCGCTCAGCTCCTTGCTGAAGGAGTCATGCTCGAACCAGTGGACGGTCGCGTGCATGCCGCTGCCGTGCGGCGGGACCACCGTGTCCCTCAGCGAGCTGCAGGTCTCGTAGGGGCGTTCGGACAGGTCCACGGGCCGGATCCAGACATCGCTGTTGCCCAGCATCTCGTGGGTCTCGCGGTCCTTGACCACCGTGGCTGTGACCACCGGGGTGTAGCCCTCGTGGTAGGGGATCCGGTAGTAGCGGCGGCCGGCAGAGTCGTCACCGTCGTCCTCGTTGCCCTTCTGGGTGGCGATGGTGTCCGTGAACTGCCCGGCGCTCATGCGGGGCGCGTCCTCGGCGCTTCTGCCGCCTTCCACGGGGGTGCCGGCGGTCTGGTAGCCCTGCAGGGCGCGGGTGGTCTGGGTGGTCAGGGTCTCGGTGAGCTGCTCGGCGTCGTCGGCGGAGGAGTAGGTGCCGCCGGTGGCCTCGGCGATGCACTCCAGGGTCTCCTGGGCCTTGGTGTTGCCCTGCAGGCGGAAGCCGATGGTGTGCACGGTCAGGTCGATGCCGTCCTCGGCCAGCTGCTGGGCGATCTCGCAGGCCGGGGGCTCGTCACAGGTGGGCTCGCCGTCGGAGACCAGGACGATGGACTTCTCGCCTTCGACGTCCTTCAGTTCGTCCGCGGCGTGCTGCAGGGACTGGCCGATCGGGGTGCCGCCCTGGGCGTCCAGGGCGTCGACCTTCTTCGTCAGCTTCTTGGCGTCGACCTTCGCGACCTTCTGCAGGGTCTCGATCTTCGTGCAGGTCTTCCGGTCCGCGTGGCCGAAGGCGACCATGCCGAGCTTGGCGTCCTCGGGGGTCTTCTCGATCAGGTCTTTGGTGGCGTCCTTGGCTGCGTCGATGCGGGCGGTGCCGTCCTGGTCCGCGTCCTTCTCCAGCATGGACTCGGAGTAGTCCATGACCACGACGACCGGCTGCTGGGAGGTGCCCGGGGTCTGCTCCTTCTGCTGCTCGGCCAGTGCGGGGGCGGCGGTGAGCGAGGCGAGGCCGAGCAGGCCTGCGGTGGTCGCGGCGGCGAGGACCGGACGACGCCCGGTCCGGGTGCGGTGGGTCTGTGCGGCGGCGCTGGCCTGGTGCTGCATGACGTCGATCCTCCAGGTGTTCTGTGGCCGCCCCTCCGGCGACCACTCCCTTGCGTTTGCTGTTGCAAACATACCCCAGGTGATCGCAAATGCAAACACCAGGCGCGAAGGATTCTCGTCCACCGCGGCGACGAATCGGTGAACTCCCGCTCGACTGCAGGTGAAACGCCAGGTCAGAGCCGCCTTCCCCGCTCGGCATCCTGACGCTCCGCACATCACGACGACGGCCGCCCGCCTCCGCCGGACCCCGCACCCTCCGGTGCGGTTCGGTTGAAGGCGAGCGGCCGTCGTCGGTCAAGCACTGGCGGGAGCACAGGTCCCGGCGGCGCTCAGGAAAGGTGGATCACTGCCGCGCGGATCACTCCTTTTCGGTGGCCGGCTCGGCGGCCTCGGTGTCCACGTCGCGGCCCTGCGGCTCGTCCGACTCGGAGTGCTCGCCGGTGGCCTCGAAGCGCTTGATGGAGGCCTCGAGCTCGGCTTCGGCGGCCGCGCGGCCCTCCCAGCCCTCGGCCTTGACCCACTTGCCCGGCTCCAGGTCCTTGTAGCGGGTGAAGAAGTGCTCCAGCTCCTTCTTCAGCCACTCGTCGATGTCCTCGAGCTCCTGGATGTGGTCGAAGCGCTTGTCCGCCGGGACGCACAGGATCTTGGCGTCGCCGCCGCCGTCGTCGGTCATGTTGAACACGCCGACCGGGCGGGCCTCCACCACCACGCCGGGAAGCAGGTCGAAGCCCGGCAGGAACACCATCGCGTCCAGCGGATCGCCGTCCTCGCCCAGGGTGTTCTCGAAGAAGCCGTAGTGGGTCGGGTACTCCATCGAGGTGAACAGCACGCGGTCCAGGCGCAGGCGGCCGGTCTCGTGGTCGAACTCGTACTTGACGCGCGAGCCGGCGGGGATCTCGATCGTGACGTCGTGCTCCATGACGCTCCTCAGGTAGGAAATGGGGGTTGGTCTGGGACCACAGTACCGGCGCAGCCGCAGGCATCCGCCATGATGGGACGTATGGGTCAGGTCATCGCAGGGCGTTTCGAGCTGCTCGCCCCGATCGCTCGCGGAGGGCAGGGGACGGTGTGGTTGGCGGTCGACCGCCGCATCGGACGCCGCTGTGCCGCCAAGGTGCTGGACCAGGCCGACTCCGCCTCCCTGCTGCGCTTCGTCCGCGAGCAGGGCGTGCAGGTGGACCACGCGCACCTCGCCTCGCCCTACGGCTGGGCCGCCGAGGACCACGAGGTGGCCATCGCCATGCCGCTCGTGGCCGGCGGGTCGCTCGAAGGCGCCCTCTCCGACTGGGGTGCACTCGGGGAGTCGCTGACCGCCGCGCTGCTGCTGCAGCTGCTGGACGGGCTGGCCGAGCTGCACGGCTCCGGCTGGATTCACCGGGACGTCAAACCCGGAAACGTGCTGCTCGACGCCACCGGTGCCGGCGCGCCCCATCTGCGGCTCGGGGACATGGGCCTGGCCATGCGCGACGACGACCCCCGCCTCACCAGCCTCGGGTACCTGCACGGCACGCCCGGCTACGTGCCCCCGGAGGCCTACACGGAGGCGGCCCCGGCCCCGGCGCAGGACCTCTTCGCCGCCGGCGTGACCGCATTGCGCATGCTCGACCCCGGCTGCCGACCACGGGACGTCGGCGAGATCGCACGGGTGCTCGCCGGCGTACAGGACGCCGGGCTGCGGCAGGTGCTGACCGGACTGGTCGCCGACGACCCCGACGCCAGGGTGCGCGCCGCCGCGCAGGCGCCTACCCGGCTGGCCGTGGTGGCGGCCGCGGGTCCCGGCGGTGGATACGTCACCGCCTCCGGCGAGCCGTTCGAGGTGTTCGACCAGCTCGAGGGGCTGGACGAGGAGTTCGACACTGCTGCGGCAGCCCAGGGCGGTGCGTCGGGGCCCTCACCGGCCGAGCCGGAGACCGAGACGCGGACCGTGGACCTGTCCCCGGAGCGGCCGACGAGCGTCCTGTCCGCCCCCGAGCGTGTGGAGGCAAGCGCCGCACCCGCGCCGCGGCCGATCGCCGCCGAGGCGGCCCCGCCCCAGGCAGCCCCGCCCCAGGGCGCGCATGCCCGTGCAGCGGCGGTCGGGGCCGGTGCCTCCGGCCCGGGTGCCGCTGGACGCGGCCGCTCGCCCCTGCTGGCCTGGACCCTGGTGGGCGCCGGGGTGCTCGCCGTGGTCGTCGCCTTCGTGATGCTCCTCGGCGGCGGAGGAGGGGACGAACCCGGGGACCAGGCGCCCACGGGACCGACCTCGACCGCTCCGGCGACCGACGCTCCGACGACCGACGCGCCGTCCTCCGCCGAACCGTCCTCCGACGTCGCGAGCTCGGAGCCGACGGCAGACGTCGAGACCTCCGCCGCGCCGACCGACGGCTCGGGCGCGGCGTCGTCGGAAGGCGAGGAGCCGTCGTCGGGTAGCGACGAGTCCACCCCACCGGCCACGGGACAGCCGAGCCCCGACGCGCCGGCGACCCCGCGCTCCACGGGGCGACCGAACCTGAGCAGTTCGGTGCGCGAAGGGCAGGGATGCATCCCCGCCGAGCACGGCACCGAGGTGATCGGCCTGGACGAGAAGCACCTGATGTGCACCTGGACCGACGGCGCCTACAGCTGGACCGTGGTCCAGGACTGAGCCGTCCGGCGCGACGGGCCAGAGGTTTCGCGTCTGCAAACACCTTTGGGATCATGGAGCGCATGACCGCCACACACGACTACGCAGAACAGCAGCGCGCCCTCTACGGCGCCCCTCTGGGCGAGCGCTTCGGCGTGGTCCTGAAGGAGTACGGCATCAGCCAGCGCACGCTCGCCGCCACGCTCGGCCTCTCCGCGCCCATGCTGTCCCAGCTCGCCAGCGCCCGGCGCATCAAGATCGGCAACCCCGCCGTCTACGCCCGCCTGGTCATGCTCGAGGAGCGCATCCAGGAGGAGGACAAGGCCGCCGTCCTCGCCGAGGTCCGCGAGTCCGACCCCGTGCTCACCACCCAGGTGCGGCCCACCTCCTCCCAGAACGCCGACGACGGCACCGCACCCGGGCACGACCGGCTCGCCTCCGCCCTGGCCTCCCTCGGCCGTCCGGCCGAGCTCACCTCCGCCGCGGAGGCCGCCGGAGAAGGGCCGCTCGCCTCGGTGCTGCGCCGGGCTGCCGAGCTGGCCGAGGGCCGCCGGTGAAGACCTCCCTGTTCGCCGCGGCAGCGGCCGCGCTGCTGGCCGCGTCGCCGGTCGTCCAGCCCCATCCCGGGGGCATCGGCCCGCTCGAGGGCGACCCGGCCCCGGCGGCGGTGCGGCAGATCGCGGAGGATGCGGCCACCGCGCCGATCCCCGCGGAGGACGAGGTCGCCTCCGTCCTGGCCGGGCCGCTCGCCGAGCATCCGGGCACCGCGCACGTGTCCGTCCGGGACGCGGTCACCGGGGAAGAGCTCTACGGGCAGAACCAGGATGCAGGGGTCGCCCCGGCCTCCGCGCTGAAGCTGCTCACCGCTGCCACCGCGCTGCGCACCCTGGGCTCCGAACGGCAGTTCCGCACCCGCACCGTGCTGGTGGACCCGGCCCGCTCCGCGGTGCACACCCAGCCGCAGCCGGCGAGCACCTGGCAGCCCGCGGCCCCCGCCCAGCCCGCGCCGGCGGCGACCACGCAGCCGCAGCCCTCCTCCTGGACGCCGCAGCTGACTCCGAGCTCCACGTGGCAGCCCCAGCCCAGCTCAAGCTGGGCCCCGAGTTCCTCGTCCTGGACCCCGAGCCCGTCGTCCACGTGGCAGCCGAGCCCGTCCCCCTCCGGGACGCCCTCGCCCACACCGACGCAGAGCCCCGTACCGGCACCGGAGCCGACTCCTTCGCCGAGCAACGCCCCGGCCCCGAGCCCCACGTCCGAGCCGAGCGAGAGTGCCGAGCCGAGCAAGAGCGGCGAGCCGAGCCAGAGCCCGAGCCCGTCCTCGGCGAGCCCCTCGGAGGGCGAGTCGGACGGCGAGGGCGTGCCGCCGTCGTCGTCCCCGAAGCCCTCCGGCCCGAAGCAGCTGGTGCTGGTGGGCGGCGGCGACGTCATGCTCGGCACCGGCGCCTCGGACGAGAAGCGTGTGGACGGCCGCGCCGGCCTGGTGACCCTCGCCGAGCAGACTGTGAAGGGCCTCGAGGAGCAGGGCGTCACCGGGGAGGTCGAGCTGTCCCTGGACCTGCGCCTCTACGCCGGCGACGGCGTGAACCCCGGCTGGAGCGAGGGCCTGCTGGAGGAGGGGTACATCTCCCGGGTCCAGCCCCTGGCGACCTTCGGCGGCCGTCCGCAGGCCGGCACCGCCGAGGAGCGCGTGGCCGACCCGGCCCAGTTCGCCGCGAAGCGCTTCCAGTCCGTGCTGAAGGAGAAGATCGCCGAGTCCGGCGCGGACCTGCAGCTTAAGGTCCGCGAGGACATCCCGCAGACCACGGTCCCGCGCGAGATGGTCGAGGAGTCCGACTCCGTGGGCGAGGTGCGCTCCGCCCCGCTGCGCGAACAGGTGGACTACATGCTGGCGCACTCGGACAACCAGCTCGCCGAGGCCCTCGCCCGCAACGCCGCCTACGCGGTCGGCCGCACCCCGGACCACCGCGGCGCCGCCGGCCTGATGACGGACGTGGCGGCGGACCTCGGCGTGGACACCGAGGGGATGGACCTGAAGGACGCCTGCGGGCTCAGCGGGCAGAACCGCATCAGCGCGTCCGCGCTCACCGGCGTCCTCGCCGCGTCCGCGGAGATGCCGCTGCTCAGCGCGGCGCTGGAGGGCCTGCCGAG
>NZ_BCSN01000082.1 GCF_001570885.1 Micrococcus lylae NBRC 15355
CAGGTGCGGGAACTCGGACACGCCCTCCGGGTCGTCCTCGGCCAGGGAGGTGCGGACGATGTTCTCCGGGTTCTCCGGATCCGGGTTCCAGAAGGCCATGTACGTCAGGTCGAAGGCCTCGTCGATGATCTCGTTGGCGAAGCCGAACGCCTGGAAGGTCTCCACGGAGCGGGCCTGGATGCCGTCGGCCTGCCCGATCTTCAGGCGGTGGGGGCGGCGGTCGATGATGCGGGTGGTGACGTCCGGGAACATCGCCAGCTGGGCGGCGGCGATCATGCCGGCCGGGCCTGCGCCCACGATCAGCACGTCCATCTCGTCCGGCAGCTCGGCCGGGCGGTCGAGGCCGACGCCGGCGGCCGCGTACTGGCGGGGGTTCGTGGAGACATAGCCGTTGTGATGGAAGAGCATCCTTGGTCCTTTCGCGCGGGCCCGGGGGAGCGGGGCGCCTCGGGAGGTGGTCGCGGCGGCTGTGTTCGCATATGGAACACGCTGTTCTCATAGAGAACGAACTGTGTCAGACTGTACGCCAGGCGTGAGCCACTTCACAAGGGTTTCTCCGGAAAGGAGCCGTCCATGACACCGCCGCGCAGCACCACGACGACGGCCGCCCCCTCCGGCGCCCGCGGCGCCTCCTCGTCCGCCTCCTCGCAGACGCTGGACCGCGGCATCCGCGTGCTCGAGGTGGTCACGGGCTCGGCGCAGCCGCCGACCATCGCGGAGGTCGCCGCCGCGCTCGGTGTGCACCGCTCGATCGTCTACCGGATCCTCCGGACCCTCGAGGACCGCCGTCTGGTCCGCCGCGACGCCGCCGGGCGCGTCTACGGCGCTCCCGGCCTGGCCGTGCTCGCCCGCGGCGTGGAGCAGGACCTGCAGGCCGCCGCCCT
The DNA here is from genome assembly GCF_001570885.1 of Micrococcus lylae NBRC 15355. Classification (GTDB taxonomy): domain Bacteria; phylum Actinomycetota; class Actinomycetes; order Actinomycetales; family Micrococcaceae; genus Micrococcus; species Micrococcus lylae. The sequence continues at coordinate 885 of NZ_BCSN01000082.1, forward strand.
GCCGGAGCTGACCGCGATCTCCCAGGACCTGGGCATGAGCGCCTTCGTGGTGGTGTGGGACGGCCAGGACTGCACGACCCTCGTCACCGTCGAGCCTGCCCAGGGCAACCTCGTCACCCAGCGCCCCGGCACCCGGCACCCGCTCGGCCGCGGCGGCCCCGGCCTGGCAATCGCCGCCTCCCTGGAGCCCGAGCAGCTCGCCGCCGCCGCGGACACCGGCATCATCGAGGACCCGGAGCGCCCCGAGGTCGCCGCCGCACGCGAGCGCGGCCATGCCACGAGCCGCGGCGAGGTCATCCCCGGCGTCTTCTCCGTGGCGGTCCCGCTGCGCGTGCCCGGGCAGCTGCCCGCGGCCGTGGCGGTCGTCTACGCGGACCGGGCCGAGGACACCGAAGCCATCGGGCGGCGCCTGAGTGCCGGCGCCGAGACCATCGCCGCGGCGCTGGGCGCCGCGCCCGCACACTGACGCGGAGCCCACCGCACTGAGGTGCCGGAGTCGATGCGGGGTGGGGAGCCCGCCGCGAAGCCGCCGCGCGGAGACGAACTGACACCGCAGACCCGCCCGCGCTGACGGAATGCGCACCATCGGCAGCTCCGGCAAGACAGGCCAGTGCCGTCGTCGTAGTCTTCTGACCATGACTGAGACCCCGAAGCCGAGCACGACCGTCGTCCACCCCAACCCGGTGATCGACCTGCTTCCGCCCTACGCCGCAGGCAAGCCCCCGGCCGCCGTCGAGGGCCTGACGCCGTACAAGCTGTCCTCCAATGAGAACCCGTACGCCCCGGTCCCGTCCGTGCTGGACACCGTCACCGCGCTGGTGGCCGGCGCCGAGGGCGAGGCCAGCGCGCTGTGCCGCTACCCGGACCCGCTGTCCACCGCGCTGCGCACCCGCCTGGCCGAGCACCACGGCGTCCCGGCCGACGACATCGTCACCGGCGGCGGCTCCCTGGGAGCCCTGACCCAGATCATCACCGCCTACGCGGGCCCGCACGACGACGGCCACCGCGACGAGGTCCTCTTCGCCTGGCGCTCCTTCGAGGCGTATCCGATCGTGGTGCGCTCCGCCGGGGCGAAGGACGTGCAGGTCCCGCTCACCGCGGACCACCGCCACGACCTGCCGGCCATGCTGGACGCGATCACCGAGAACACCCGCGTGATCATTCTCTGCACCCCGAACAACCCGACCGGACCGGTGCTCACCACCGCCGAAGTCGAGGACTTCCTGGCCAAGGTGCCCGAGCACATCCTCGTGGTCATCGACGAGGCCTACGTGGAGTTCGTCCGCCACGACGACGCCGTGCAGGGCATCGAGATGTACCGCAAGCACCGGAACGTGGCCGTGCTGCGCACTTTCTCCAAGGCCCACGGCCTGGCCAACCTCCGCGTGGGCTACTCGATCGCCCACCCGGAGATCACCCGCCACCTGCGGGTCGTCGCCACCCCGTTCGCGGTGTCCACGGTGGCCGAGCAGGCCGCCATCGCCTCCCTGGACGCCCTGGACGAGGTCACCGAACGCGTCCAGAAGGTGGTGGACGAGCGCGAGCGTGTGGTCGCCGCCCTCACCGAGGCCGGCTGGGACATCCCGGAGACCCACGCCAACTTCGTCTGGCTGCCGCTCGGAGAGCAGGCCGCGGACTTCGCCGCCCGGGCGGGCGAGCAGGCGCTGTCCGTCCGCGCCTTCGCCGGCGAGGGTGTGCGCGTGTCCATCGGCGAGGTCGAGGCGAACGACCGGTTCATCGCCCTCGCCCGCGACTACCGGAAGGGCTGAGCCATGGCAGGGAACGAGATCCACGTCGGCGCCGCCGCGGACATCGCCGTCGGCGAGGCCACGGTCCTGCCCATGGGCGCGACCGGCCACTGGGACGACATCGCCGTGTTCCACACCGAGGACGGCGGCTTCCACGCCATCGACGACTCCTGCACCCACGGGGACATCTCCCTGGCCGAGGGCGAGCTCGAGGGCCTCGAGATCGAATGCTGGCTCCACGGCTCCCGGTTCTGCCTCACCGACGGCAAGCCGCAGTGCCTGCCCGCCACCGAGCCGGTCGGGGTGCACCGGGTGGAGGTCCGCGACGGCGAGGTCTACCTGACGATCGTCGACCGCAAGCAGGGCTGAGGCCGGAGGGCCGGCGGACGGCCGCCGGTGACGGACCGGCGATGCCCGGGCGAGCCGAAGGGGCCCGCCTGCTCCGTGGGAGCGGGCGGGCCCCTCGGCGTCTCCCGCTCTTCACGCGCAGGTCACCTGCGGTGAAGCGTCTGTCCACCGTGGCGGCAGATGCAGGTCACCGGCCGGTGCGAGCGTGGGCGGCGGCACGGGGCCGCCCCGTGCCGGGTGAGTGCGGATCCGTCCAGGCTCACCCTGTCCCGAGGCAAGGAGCCGAGCATGCCCGCGCATCGCGAGACCACGTCCCGCACCCGCCGCCGCGCCACCGGAGCGCTGGCCGCCGCCGCCATCACCGGAACGCTGCTGTCCCCGGCCGCGCAGGCCGCGGTAGAGCACGCCCCCGGCGCACCGGAGCCTCATGGGCGCGCCGGTGCCGTCTCGGCGCAGACCGTCGGCTCCTCCGCGCCCGAGGTGATCGGCCACCGCGGCGCCGCGGGCGTGGCACCGGAGAACACGGTGGCGGCCTTCCGTGAGGCGGTCCGCTCCGGCGCCGGCTTCTTCGAGATCGACGTGCAGCTCTCGGCCGACGGCGTCCCGTTCCTCTTCCACGACTCCACGCCCGCACGCACGACGAACGTCGCCGAGGTGTTCCCCGGCCGCGAAGACGACCCGATTACCAGCTTCACCTGGGACGAGCTCCAGCAGCTCGAGGTCGGCTCCGCCTACGCCGAGCGTTACCGGGGCGAGCGGATCCCGCACCTGGACGACGCCGCCCGAGCCGCCACCCCGCGCACCGGTGTGTTCATCGAGATCAAGAGCCCGCAGGACTCGCCCGGCGTCGAGGCCGTCGTCGCCGAGTCGCTCGCCTCCGTGCCCGAGTGGCAGCGCCTCGTGGCCCGGGGCAAGGTGGAGGTCATCGGCTTCGACGCCGAATCCAATCGTCGCTTCGCAGCCCTGGCACCGCAGATCCCGCTGCAGCAGCTCGCCGGCACCGTCCCGGACGCCGCCGCCCTGGAAGCGGTGGCCGAGTATGCGGACGGCTTCAGCACGAACTACCGCAGCCTGGACGCGGACGGGGTGCGGCGCATCCATGACGCCGGCCTGGAGGCGGCCGTCTACACCGTGAACTCCGTGGAGGCCTACGACCAGGTCGCGGCGCTCGGCGTGGACCGGGTGACCGGCGACTTCCCGCGCGAGCTCGTCCGCCATGCGAAGGGGCTCAAGCCGTTCCCGCAGGCGCAGGGCGTGCGGATCCTCGACTCCGTCAACGACGTCCCCGGGCCGGACCTGCAGCCGGAGACCGGCGAGCACGTGGTGCTGGTCAACGACGGCCCGGCGCCGGTGGACGTCTCCGGCTACCTCCTTCGAGACGCCGCCTACAACGTGCTGACCGTCGGCGAGGGCTACATCCTGGAGCCGGGCCAGACCCTGCGGGTGTACACCGGCCCCGGCACCGACTCCGAGGACGCCTACTACAACCAGGGCACCTCGAACGTGCTGAACAACGGCGGCGACTCCGTCGGCCTGTTCACCCCCACGGGTCGTCTGCTGGACACCTTCGCGAACTGACCCGCCGCACCGAAGGGCCCGCCTGCTCCATCCGGAGCGGGCGGGCCCTTCGGTGTGCTCGGGGCGGAGGAGGACGCACCGGCGCGGGGCGGTCGCCTCCGGCTCTCGGCTCAGGTCCCGCAGTACGTCACATACCTTCCCGACGACGGCGCGGCCGGCTCCGCGTATCGCTCCCGTCCGTCCGGGGGCGAGAAGGGCCTGCGCACCTGGGACAGCAGATTCTCGAAGGGCGTCAGGTCGCCGGCCTCCGCGGCGTCCAGGGCCTCCTCGACGAGATGGTTGCGGGCGATGACCACCGGGTTCGTGCGACGCAGCAGTGCAGCGTCCGGACCGTGGGCGAGCCAGTCCGCACCCCAGTCCTGAAGCGGGTCTGGGAGCAGCGTGGCATCTGCTGACTCGGCGACGTCCGCCAGCGATGCCCAGAAGGACGTCCAGTCCACGCGGTGCTCGGCCAGCAGCGCGAACAGCGGATCGGTGAGCGTGGTTACGTCGGGCACGGTGGCGGCCGTCCCGGTGGAGGCGGAGGCGTTCGGCGAGGTGTCCTCGGCAGGTGCGGGGCCGTCGTCGGGAACAGGCTCTGCGGGGAGGCCGAGCTTGGCGGCCAGGCCGCGCCGCCAGGCGGCGGTGTGGTGCACGCGGAACTCGTCCAGCACACGCTCGGCGGCGGCCACGGCACGCTGCTGGTCCGGGTCGATCAGCGGCAGCAGTGCCTCGGCCAGGCGGGCGAGGTTCCAGCGGGCGATCGCCGGCTGGTTCCCGTAGGCGTAGCGGCCGGCATGGTCGATCGAGGAGAAGACCGTGTCCGGGTCGAAGGCCTCCATGAAGGCGCAGGGGCCGAAGTCGATCGCCTCGCCGGACAGCGTCATGTTGTCCGTGTTCATCACGCCGTGCACGAAGCCCAGCAGCATCCACTGCGCCACCAGCTCGGCCTGGGCACGGGCGACGGCGCGCAGCAGGTCCAGGGCCGGCACATCCGTGCGCGGGGCGTGAGGGTGGTGGCGGTCCAGGGCGTGCTGCACCAGGCGCGTCAGGAGGGTCTCCGGGTGGAGGCCGTCCGCACGTTCCGGGGAGCCGGCGGCCTCGTGCTGGGCGGCCAGGGCCGCCGCGTACTGGACGGTGCCCACGCGCAGGTGGGAGGCGGCCGTGCGGGCCAGCACCGCGCCGGGCAGGGAACGGTCCCGCTGCACCTGACCGCCCGTGGCCACCACGGCGAGGGCCCGCGAGGTGGGCACACCGAGTGCGTGCAGGCAGGCCGAGACGAGCACCTCGCGGAGCATCGGGCCGAGGGCGGCCAGGCCGTCCGAGCCGGGGCGGGAGAACGGGGTGCGGCCCGAGCCCTTCAGGTGCAGGTCCGTCAGGGACGGGAGGGCGTCCGGGGACTCGACGGTTTCCCGAACGGAAGCGTCCGGGGACTCGACGGTTTCCCGAACGAAAGCGTCCGGGGATTCGACCGTTTCCCGAACGAAAGCGCTGGGGGTGGCGGGGGTGCTGGGGGT
>NZ_BCSN01000083.1 GCF_001570885.1 Micrococcus lylae NBRC 15355
GCCGGATAAGGGGCTCGCTCGGATCGCCTGGGCTGACTGCGCTCGGTAGCCTTGTTCCTCTGTTGAAGCGCCCTGGGTTTTGTTCCGTAGTCCGGATGCAACGGGCGCTGAGTCTTCGTCGTGAGTGTAGGCCGCCTCGAGCTCGGTGGGCGTGCGATAGCCCACGGCCTCGTGAAGACGGGAGGTGTTCCACCAGTGCACCCACCCCATGGTGGCCAGCTCGACCGCCTGCACGGGCTCCCAGACCCGCTTGGAGTGGATGAGCTCTTAGCTTGTAGAGGCCGTGCACGCTCTGAAGCCAGGGCGTTGATGCTCCTATAGTTGTCAACTCGCGATCTGACCGGTGCGAGGGTTGGTCTTCACGAGGTGGTAGACCTCGCGGATCACGTACCTCTTGAGGCAGCGAATGATGTCGCGCTTGGACTTGCCCTCCGCGGTGCGTCGTGCCACGTAGGCGATCGTGGGCTTATGGAAGCGCATCCGCACGATGACTGTCCTGTAGATGGCTGCGTTCAGCTGACGGTGACCGCCATGATTGATCCGATGTTTTCCGCTGCTCATCCCTGAACCTGTAGGCACGGGGCTGATGCCGGCGAGTTTGGCGAATGCTGCCTCGCTCTTGATCCGTTCGGGATTGTCCCCGGCCACGATGAGGATCTCCGCTGCCGTGTCCACGCCGATCCCGAACTGGTCGAGCAGGTGCGGCGCAGGCGCGATCACGAGCCCCTTGATCATGGCCTCGAGCTCGAGGATCTCCTCGTTTAACGACAGCCACCGCCTGGCCAGCGACCGGAGCACATGGCGATTGGCCTCCTCCGGCGTGCTCAGCGCGCGGGGGCGCAGGGAAGCGCAGTGGCGGGCGATCATCTTCTGCATCTTCCCCTGCAGTACCTTGCGTAGATCTTCTTCGGCGTGCACGAGCATCGCCTTCAACGTGATCATCGCTGCAGAGCGGTCTTTGACCGCAGTGTCGTGAGCGACTTTGAGCTGACGGATCATTTCCACGCTCCCGTCGGCGCTCTTGGGCGTGGCGGTGGCGAAACCCGCGAGGACTGCGCGGGCCGCGTTCTCAGCGTCCAAGGTGTCGGACTTCCCGTTCAACCGACGCAGGCGCCGGTCTGGGCGCGAGACTTCCACGACCTTGTGCCCCTGGCGACGGATGTACGAGGCCAGACCAGCCCCGTAGGAGCCTGTGCCCTCGATGCCGAACGCGATGATGGTGCCGTAGTCCGCGGCCCATTCCAGTAGCTGCTGGTAACCGGCACGGTCGGTGGCGATCGTGCCGGTCGCGAGAATCCCACCGATCGAGTCCATGACGGCGGCCACGTGGATGTGCTTATGGGTGTCCACGCCGATCACGACGTGACCGGAACGGGTGGGGGTGATCTGGCTCATGTACGAGGCTGTCCTTCGGCTACGGGTGCGGGGGCGGCACCGACGCCGGTGGGCGGACAGGACTGTCACGGGGACACGGTCACGAAAATGCTCCAGGCTCCTATCAGGCCACGCCCGGACCGGCGGCAGTGGTCGTACGTGCCCGGCCGCGGGCCCGACAGATCAACGCCAAGACACCATGCGGATCAATCGTAGAGATGGGTCAGAGCACCACGGCCAGGACTTCCTCATCCTCGCGGAATCCGGCCCTCAGAGACTGACAGTCATAGCTGTCGCCGACGGTGCCCACCGAAGCGGTCACCCCGGCGGTGATGAGCGCGTCCGAGTACGCCAGGGAGACGTACTGGGTGGGTTCAACCGGTCGTTGCAACACCGTTCGACGTGAGCGAGCGTAACTGCTCAGCGAAGACCTCCGCGGGCGTCTTCCAGTCCAGGACCTTCCTGGGCCTGTTGTTCAGGGTGTACGCGACTGCTGCGAGGTCTTCAGCCGACCACCTCGACAGGTCCGTGCCCTTCGGGAAGTACTGCCGCAGCACCCCGTTCGTGTTCTCATTCGTCGGCCGCTGCCATGGTGAGTGCGAGTCAGCGAAGAACACCTTCGTGCCCGTGGCCATCGTGAACCTGGCATGCCCGGCCAGCTCCTTGCCCCGGTCCCACGTCAGGGTCTGCCGCAGCTGCTCCGGCACGTGCGCCATCGCCTTGATCAAGGCCGCGGTCATCGCCTCGGCCCCGTACCCGGCCAGGGAGCGCCCGTTCTTCACCGCCGGCTGCTCGCCCCATCCCTGCAGGCGGGGCAAGTGGACCAGGATCGTGGCCCGGCTGAAGCGCTCGACCAGCGTCCCGATCGCTGAACGCCCTGTTCCGATGATCAGGTCCCCTTCCCAGTGCCGGGCACAGCACGATCAGCGGCCTCGGGTGGGCGCTTGCTGAACACCACATCCTCGGTGACGTGGCCCTGGGGCTTGTTCCGGGTGCGTGCCCGCGGCTCGCGCAGAGCCCGCCCGGTACGCAGACACGCGACGAGCTCACGCTTGAGCGCCCCACGCCCCTGGATGAACAGCGACTGATAGATCGCCTCGTGAGAGATCCGCATGGACTCATCATCCGGGAACTCCATAGGCAGCCGGCGGCTGATCTGCTCAGGACTCCACGCCGTGGACCACCGCCGGTCCGCCCGGCGCGGTTTCATCTTCCGCCCCTTGAACCCTGGCCCGACCGGTCCTGGCACGGCCACGCCATCAGGGCCCAGGACCACCCCGTTCAGCCGCGCCTGGACGTAGTCATGCAGCCGCTGGTTCGTGGCCAGTTTCGCCGGCTTGGGCCGCTTGGCTGCCTCTTGGGCCTTCCACTGCGCCACTGTGGCCCGGTACTCCTTCCTCCCGGAACGTGTAGCGCAGTTGCGGCGCAGCTCACGACTGATCGTGCCCGGGGCACGTCCCAGGGCACGCCCGATCTGGCGGACCCCGTGGCCCTGGGCGTGGAGGATCGCGATCTCCTCACGCTCAGCGAAGGACAGGTACCGGCCGGTGGGCTCGGCCAGGGGCAGTGGGCTCATCCCGCCAGCGTGGCGGAACCAGCGCGCCCCGACGGGCCAGGACACACCCACCCTCAGGGATGCCTCGACCGTGGTGACGCCGGTGGCGATCACCCGCCAGAACTGGCGTTGGACATCCCGTGAGGGCTGCGGCCTGCCCGGAGAGCGCATCGGGGCCCGCAACGCCCGATCCGCTCTCCACTGCCGGCGTGTGCCCTCGGGCACGTCACTGATCTTCCTCGCCCAGTCCTTGCTAGCCATCGCCAATACCTCCAGTGGTTCCGGGGGTGTTGCGACGACCGATTGAATCCACCCTGGGCGCCTCGGTCCCAGTGGTGGATCAGACCTTCCCGGCCCCGGCTGGCACCAGTGCTCAGGAGAGCGTGTTCCAGGGCCAGCAGCGGCAGCCCAGCGGTGTGGAGCGAGGCCGAGACGGCCCAGCCCACGATCTTCCGGGCGCAGACGTCGGTGATGAACGCGACGTAGCAGAAGCCCGTCAGGATCCGGACGTAGGTGATGTCAGCGACCCACAGCTGATGCGGGCGCTCAGCGGTGAAGCGGCGTTCGACCAGATCCGGCCGTGCATCTGGCACGCTTGCCGACCGTGTGGTGATCGGCTTTCGGCCACGGCGCACTCCCTGCAGGCCGGCAGCGCGCATGAGACGGGCGGTCTGGTCACGGCCTACCTGCCAGCCGGCCCGGGTCATCGCCTGGCGCATCTTCCTGACCCCCTAGATGTGATGTCCAGGGACGTTGTTGCGTGAACAGCTGACAGGCGAAGGCCTTCCGTTGCGAGAGTGGAGTTGTCGAGAAACCGCTCACGCGAACAGAAGGCCTTCATGTCCCACGCTCACGCCGCCCTGACCCCTCGCGCCCGCCTACGCCTGGCCAAGCTCATCGTCGAGGAACACTGGCCGGTCGCCACCGCGGCCAAGATGTTCATGGTCTGCCCACCCACCGCTCGCAAATGGGCCACACGCTTCCGGGCCGAGGGACCTGCAGGGATGGCAGACCGGTCCAGCCCGCCGTCCACGATGCCGACCAGAACACCGCCGGCGGTGGTGAAACAGATCGTGGCCGCCCGATGGCGCCGACGCCTGGGGCCGGCACAGATCGCCGGAGAACTCGGGATGCCGGCCTCCACCGTCCATGCCGTGCTCGTGCGCTGCCGGATCAACCGCCTCGCCCGTCTGGACCGGGTCACCGGCGAGCCGATCCGCCGCTACGAGCACCCCCACCCCGGCTCGCTGATCCACGTCGACGTCACCACGTTCGGCCGCATCCCCGACGGGGGCGGACACCGATTCGTCGGGCGCCAGCAGGGCATGAAGCACCGCGCGGCGACCTCGGACCGCGAAGGAACCCGTGATGCCCGATACCAGCCCCGGCTCGGGGTGGGCTTTCTGCACACCGTGATCGATGATCACTCTCGCTTCGCCTATGTCGAGATGCACTCCGATGAACGCAGCCAGACGGCCATCGCGGTGTTGCGCCGCGCGGTCGCCTACTTCGCGCGCCTGGGCGTGGAGGTGGAGCGGGTGCTCTCGGACAACGGCTCGGCCTACCGCTCGCATGCCTGGCGTGATGCCTGCGCCGAGCTCGGGATCAAGCCCAAGCGGACTCGGCCCTACCGGCCGCAGACGAACGGGAAGATTGAGCGGTTCCATCGCACGCTCGCTGACGGGTGGGCCTACGCCCGGTTCTATAGCTCAGAGACGGAGCGCAGGGCCGCGTTGCCTGGATGGCTGCACTTCTACAATCATCATCGCGTCCACTCCGCGATCGGTGCCGCGCCTGCCACCAGGCTCAACAACCTCCCTGGACATCACACCTAGACGGAGTAGTTCTCCGCGTGGATTCGCTCGATCTTCTCGATGAGGAGCGTGGCCCTGCAGAGGCCCTCCCCGACGGAGAGGCCGACCCCGTCCGCGTCGCCGTCCTCGCCCGCAGCGCCGACCTCGTCCGAGTCTCCGTCCTCGCCCGCAGCACCGTCTCTGCCCGCGCGCCCGGCCCGCGTGCGCACGGGGCGGCCCAACGCGTTCGAGGCCGCCGCGAGCGAGTACCACGCGGTGCGCCCGTCCTACCCGGAGGCGTGCGTGGACTGGGTGCTGGAGGCCCTGCCCGCCCGCCCGGACGTGGTGGAGATCGGGGTCGGCACGGGCCTGTTCACCGCGCAGCTGGCCGAGCGTCGGCCGGCGTCCCTGACGGCGGTGGAGCCGGCGGCGTCCATGCGCTCCGTGCTCGCCGCGCACGCGCCGGACGGGGTGCGCGTGGCCGAGGGCACGGCGGAGCGGACGCACCTGGCGGGGGCCAGC
>NZ_BCSN01000084.1 GCF_001570885.1 Micrococcus lylae NBRC 15355
CACCGGAGACGACATCCGCGAGGGCCTGACCGCGGTCGTCTCGGTGAAGCTCGCCGAGCCGCAGTTCGAGGGACAGACCAAGACGAAGCTCGGCAACTCCGAGGCACGGGGCTTCGTACACGGGGTAGTCACCGACCACCTCGGCGACTGGCTCGAGCGCAACCCGGGTCCGGCCAAGGACATCATCCGCAAGGCCATCATGGCCTCGCACGCCCGCATGGCCGCCCGCAAGGCCCGCGACAACGCCCGCCGCAAGTCCCCGCTGGAGTCCTTCGGCATGCCCGGCAAGCTCGCCGACTGCTCGTCCAAGGACCCGAAGCGCTGCGAGGTCTACATCGTGGAGGGCGACTCCGCGGGCGGCTCCGCCAAACGCGGCCGCAACCCGGAGACCCAGGCCATCCTCCCGCTGCGCGGCAAGATCCTGAACGTGGAGCGCGCCCGCCTGGACAAGGCCCTCGGCAACGCCGAGGTCCAGTCCATGATCACGGCGTTCGGCACAAACATCGGCGAGGAGTTCGACATCTCCAAGCTGCGCTACCACAAGATCGTGCTCATGGCCGATGCGGACGTGGACGGCCAGCACATCACCACCCTGCTGCTCACCGTGCTGTTCCGGTACATGCGCCCGCTCATCGAGGCCGGCCACGTGTTCCTCGCGCAGCCGCCGCTGTACCGCATCAAGTGGTCCAACGCCCCGCACGACTACGTGTTCTCCGACGCCGAGCGCGACGCCGCCCTCGAGGCCGGCCAGGCCAAGGGCTGGCGCCTTCCCAAGGACACCGGCATCCAGCGCTACAAGGGCCTGGGCGAGATGGACTACAACGAGCTGTGGGACACCACCATGGACCCGGAGCACCGCACCCTGCTCCAGGTCACCATGGACGACGCCGCCGCCGCGGACCAGGTGTTCTCCATGCTCATGGGCGAGGACGTCGAGTCCCGCCGCGGCTTCATCCAGCAGAACGCCAAGGACGTGCGCTTCCTGGACATCTGATCTTCGTCCTCCCGCGGCCGTTGACGGCGGCCGCGGGAACGGACACCCCACCCCGTCCGACGGGGGCCGCAAGCCCCCGGACGACCTGAGCTGACGAGGACGAGAGGACCCGCGTGAGCGACGAGACCACCCCGGAGAACCCGCAGAACCCGGAGAACCCGGCGGAGAACGACCAGACGCAGCAGGCGAGCGAGGCACCCCAGGAGGGGGCCGTCGTCGCCGGCGGCGCGGACCCCGAGGAGGGAGCAGGCGACGGCACCGTGCCGGCCGAGGCCTCCGAGGACCTGGAGATGTACGTCCTCCCCGAGGGCGCCGCGGACAGGGTCGACCACGTCGACCTCGAATCCGAGATGAAGCGCTCCTACCTGGACTACGCGATGGCCGTGATCGTCGGCCGCGCCCTGCCGGACGTGCGCGACGGCCTGAAGCCGGTGCACCGCCGCGTGCTCTACGCGATGTACGACGGCGGCTACCGCCCCGAGCGCTCCTTCAACAAGTCGGCCCGCGTGGTCGGCGAGGTGATGGGCAACTACCACCCCCACGGCGACTCTGCGATCTACGACGCCCTCGTCCGCCTCATCCAGGACTGGGTGATGCGCTACCCGCTGGCCCTCGGGCAGGGCAACTTCGGCTCCCCGGGCAACGACGGCGCCGCCGCCCAGCGCTACACCGAGACCAAGATGGCGCCGCTGGCCATGGACATGGTCCGGGACATCGACGAGGACACCGTCGACTTCCAGGACAACTACGACGGCAAGCAGCAGGAGCCCACCGTGCTCCCCGCCCGCTTCCCGAACCTGCTGGTCAACGGCTCCTCCGGCATCGCGGTCGGCATGGCCACCAACATCCCGCCGCACAACCTGCGCGAGGTCGCCGCCGGCGTCCGGTGGTACCTGGACAACCCCGAGGCCACCCGCGAGGAGCTGCTCGAGGCCCTGCTCAAGGAGGTCAAGGGCCCCGACTTCCCGACCGGCGCCACCATCCTCGGCACCAAGGGCATCGAGGACGCCTACCGCACCGGCCGCGGCTCCATCACCATGCGCGCCGTGGTCAACGTGGAGGAGATCCAGGGCCGCACCTGCCTGGTGGTCACCGAGCTGCCGTACATGGTGAACCCTGACAACCTCGCCGAGAAGATCGCCCACATGGTGCGCGACGGCAAGATCACCGGCATCGCCGACATGCGCGACGAGACCTCCGGCCGCACCGGCCAGCGTCTGGTGATCGTGCTCAAGCGCGACGCCGTGGCCAAGGTGGTGCTGAACAACCTCTACAAGCACACCGAGCTGCAGTCGAACTTCTCCGCGAACATGCTGGCCCTCGTGGACGGCGTGCCCCGCACCCTGTCCCTCGACGGCTTCGTCCACTACTGGGTGAAGCACCAGATCGAGGTCATCGTCCGCCGCACCGCCTTCCGCAAGGCCAAGGCCGAGCGCGAGGCACACATCCAGCTCGGCCTGCTCAAGGCCCTGGACATGCTGGACGAGGTCATCGCGACCATCCGCGCCTCCCGCTCCGTGGACGACGCCCGCGAGGCGCTCAAGGCGCTCCTGGACATCGACGACGAGCAGGCCCAGGCCATCCTGGACATGCAGCTGCGCCGCCTGGCCGCCCTCGAGCGCCAGAAGATCCAGGACAAGTACGACGAGCTGATGGCCCTCATCGCCGAGTACACGAAGATCCTCGAGGACCCGGCCCGCCAGCGCGAGGTGGTCTCCACCGAGCTCGGGGAGATCGTGGACAAGCACGGCGACGACCGCCGCACCCAGATCCTCTACGGCTACGACGGGGACATGTCCATGGAGGACCTGATCCCCGAGGAGGAGATGGTCGTCACCATCACCCGCGGCGGCTACGTCAAGCGCACCCGGCTGGACCAGTACCGGTCCCAGGGACGCGGCGGCAAGGGCGTCCGCGGGGCCATGCTGCGCGGTGACGACGTGGTGGAGCACTTCCTCACCGTGTCCACGCACCACTGGCTGCTGTTCTTCACGAACTTCGGCCGCGTGTACCGCATCAAGACCTACGAGCTCATCGAGGGCGGCCGCGACGCCAAGGGCCAGCACGTGGCCAACCTGCTGGCGTTCCAGCCGGACGAGCACATCGCGCAGATCCAGCCGCTGGCCGGCTATGACGGCGCCGACTACCTCGTGCTCGCCACCCGCAACGGCCTGGTGAAGAAGACCCTGCTGAGCGAGTACGACACCAACCGCTCCGCCGGCCTGATCGCCCTGCGCCTGCGCGACGGCGACGAGCTCGTCTCCGCCCGCGTGGTGTCCGCGGACGACGACCTCATCCTCATCTCCCGCAAGGGCCAGTCCGTGCGCTTCACCGCCACCGACGAGGCGCTGCGCCCCATGGGCCGCGCGACCTCCGGTGTGACCGGCATGAAGTTCCGCGACGACGACTGGCTGCTGGCCATGGACGTCATCTCCCCGGACGAGGACGGCTATGTCTTCACCGTGACCGACGGCGGCTACGCCAAGCGCACCCACGTGGGCGAGTACCGCACGCAGAACCGCGGCGGCCTCGGCATCAAGGTGGCCAAGCTCGTGGACGAGCGCGGCGGGCTGTGCGGCGGCCTCGTGGTGCAGGAGGACCAGGAGGTCCTCGTGGTCATGGAGTCCGGCAAGGTCGTCCGCTCGGCCGTGGCCGGCGTCCCGGCCAAGGGCCGCGACACCATGGGCGTCATCTTCGCCAAGCCGGACAAGAAGGACCGGATCGTCGCCGTGACCCTCAACAACGAGGAGGCCATCGAGGCCGACGCCGAGGCGGCCGCCGAGGCCGCTCCGGGTGGCGATGCCGAGGGAGCCGCGACCGACGCCGGCGAGGTCACGGGGGTACGCTTGGACGAGTCCACCGACCAGAACCACCCCGTGTCCGACGACGTGAGTGCCTCTGCTGAGGTCGACGCCGAGGATGCAGACGGAGGAGAGCAGTGAGCACTTCGGCCTCATCGCGTCCCCAGTCCGGCGCCGCCGGCACTCGGTCCGCCCGCCCCGCTCAGCGCACCGGCAAGGAGGGCCTGGTCCGCTCGGCGCCCAAGGCCAAGCAGCGCCGTGCACGCCTGATCGTCTCGCGGGTGGACATCTGGTCGGCCATGAAGCTGGGCTTCCTGCTGTCCGTGGCCCTCGGCATCATCACCGTGATCGGCGCGGTGGGCCTGTACTCGCTGATGCACCTGGCCGGCATCTTCGACCGTGTGAACGACGTGCTCGGCACCGTCCTCGGCGCCGAGTCCGGCAACTACACCGTCCAGCACCTCGCCCCGCTGGGCACCGTGGCCTCCCTGGCCACCATCGTCGCCGTGATGAACGTGGTGCTGCTGACCCTGCTGTCCGTGGTCCTCGCGGCCCTCTACAACGTCTCCGCCGCCCTCGTCGGCGGCCTGGGTGTGACCCTGACGGACGACTGATCGCCTGCCCGGCACCTCCGGGCGAAGACGGCCTCCTGCGACCGGGAGAACGCAGACGCCCGCGCAATTTGCGCGGGCGTCTGCGGCCGTGTAGAGTCTTTACTCGTTGTGAAGCACGGTTTCCGACCGGGCGGCATGGCGGTGAGGGCGTATAGCTCAGGCGGTTAGAGCGCTTCGCTGATAACGAAGAGGTCCCAAGTTCAAGTCTTGGTACGCCCACTCCCACAGCACTCGAGGCCCCGCTGGACGGGGCCTCAGTCGTCTGAGGGGATCCCACTCCACGCGAGGAGGCACAACGTGTCGAAGCTGAGCAGGGTGGCCGTGGCAGCGGTCGCCGCAGCGGCCGCCTGGGGCCTGCGCTCCTGGCAGCAGGCGCAGCAGGACCGGAGGGTCTGGGCCTCGGCCACGGACGAACTCCCGGAGGACGAGCCGGGCGCACGCTGAGCGATGCACCCGCTACAGTGGGACCACACAACTGAACAGCCGTGGGCTGGACAGCACACGGGGGCATGGCGCAATTGGTAGCGCACCTGCTTTGCAAGCAGGGGGTTAGGGGTTCGAGTCCCCTTGCCTCCACTCGAAGAATTCATGAGCCAGTGGCTTGTGGGAGATGAAGGCTCCGGCCCGGGAAACCGGCCGGAGCCTTCGTTCATTCACTTCGGTCTCCCGGCGGTCTCCCGGCATCGCAGCCGCTGGCTGCGGTTCT
>NZ_BCSN01000085.1 GCF_001570885.1 Micrococcus lylae NBRC 15355
CTCAAGACAGCCCTTGACAGTGATCTGCGCAACACCATAACGTGTCTCACGTCCTATCCGCAGCAGTTTGTCGGACAGGATGCTCACAAGAATCGGTAACGATGACCTATGCGTTAGGTCAGTCACCACAGGAGGGAATCTTCCATGATCAACAAGCCCGCTCTGCTCCAGACCGGTACCTGCAACCTCGTCGCTCTGAAGGTCACGAAGCGTCGGCCGAAGCCGGCTGCCAGCCGTCAGGCTGCAGCCTGACCTAGTGCCAGTAAGAGGCGGCCCGTGAGATCTCCTCACGGGCCGCCCTGGCGTAAACCGGATGGGACATATGAATAGTAATGATGAGGAGTGCTTCCGACTTTCCGAAGGAACGCTCAAGTGGGAGACGGATTCAGGTTTAGGAGTGCAGGGACACGCCGCGGGAGAAGCACTGGAAATCCTTGATTCTGGATTAGCCGGGTTGCTTCGCAAGAAGGAACCAGGCGATAAGATCACAATCCAAGCGATTTCTGATGCGATGGAAACGGGCCTAGATCGTGTGAACGCAGTCGCTGAGCTTCTTGTCAGGGAAAGGATCATCGTTTCCAAGGCGAGCGGATGTCCATACGGTTACCATGTAGCCACTCGAGACTATCCGTTCCTCGATATGAGCACTGGAATCCAGGCATTCAGCGAAGACGCCCATATCATGCGACGTTACTTGGACGAGTCAGATTCACGTCCATCACCTTACCTGGATATCGATCCGTCAAGTGAGGGTATGAGGATTGCAATTCCAAGGCCGCTCGATTTCTCACTAGAAAGCGCTTACCATTCAGAGTTCCTGAGGTTCGTGTCTCTCATTAGCCTTTCCTTTGGAGAAATTTCAAAGATTTGGCCTTTTGTGGACCAAATCTCTCGCTACTCTCAGATGATGCTCTTGCATAAGTCTGTCCCTTCTGGAGGGTCTAGGCATCCAATCGAGCTGTTCATTAAGGTACATAAGAGCCCCTGCCTCATACCTGGAATGTACCACTTTAACGTTCGAAACAACGACCTTGTTCTGATTGAAGATCGAGAGCAAGCGCCAAGGAAGCATGTCACTCCCAGGGAATCCACTTGGTATGTGGAGTTCTTCCTGGCGGCAGCGATCGAGCGAGACATGTTCCGCTACCGTGATCCACGTAGTTTCAGAGCCGTGCTCGTTGATGCGGGACACTGCGACGGCCAACTGGCTGCATTGTCCAGTTTTCTGAACTGGAGCTATGCCAGCGTAGCTGAGATTGACATCAATTTCGGAGAGAGGGTTGGGGCTGATACTGAGCTCCCTCTTCTCATCAGGGGAAAGATCACATCATGATCGATGATTGCCTTGCACCTATTAAAGACGACTCAAAGCTTGATGGGCTTGGGATCCCCGCCGCGTGGGCGAAGTATGGCTGGCATAGGCCATATCTGGTGATGAACCAAGCGACGGAAGAAATATCCCCTGAACGAGCATTGCGGAACCATCGGGAAACGGCCAGTTGCATCGTAAGCGGGTTCGACGTAGACCGGCTCCTGTCGCGTAGATCGGCAACACGGTGGGATGACTTATCGTTGAGCAAGGCGGTCTTCGAGAGGATTCTGCGACGTCTATATGCGATCCACGATGAGTCACCGTATGTTTTCTTCGCGTTGCACACTCGCGGGGTGGACGGTTGGGCGGATGGTTGGTGGATCGTCGATACATCTCCTAGACACCTGAGGCGGGTTACGGATGGATCTACTAGGGTGAGTGAATTCATCCAAGGTCAGAGCTGGGGCGATGGCAATGGGGTTGCCATCCTTATTGGAGTAGACTGGGAGTATCATGCCGCCCTCTATCCTGAGGGGGGAGCCTCCGCTTATCTCCAGGCGCTTGTTGATGCGGGTAGATTCGGACAAGCCCTCGTCCTGGAGGGCCTTTCAAATGGCTTGGCTTCGCGCATGACGCCAGCCGTTTCAGAGACCATCATTAAGAATGCGCTCGGCCTGCCCGAGGAACGCGATCCCATCCACTTTCTGCGACTGGGCCTCGAGTTTCAGCGTTAATACTAATCTATTTGGTGATAAAATGAGTATAGACACAGGCATTTTCCTCTCGGATATGAAATCGAAGGGATATTCTGTTGTTCGTGGGCTGCATTCCCAGTCTACGATCGAGGTATTGCAGCGACTTGTTTCGCAGGAGCTGAACCACTATAGAGTATCTGAGGGGACAGCTAATGGTCAGCCAAGGTACGTCAGGAGCACGGATGATGCTGAGTCTACAGCGATGACGCTTCCGGCGACGAGGTGTAGGCCCGAAGTTGCAGAGTTGGCGTCGCCGCAGGGTCTTGAGAATGCACTGGCGGAGCTGTTCGATGATGAAGTTATCGTGCATCCGAATCAGTGGTTGCGCGCAGTGCCACCGGATGAGTCTGGATGGGCAGCGGCACCGGGAGTACATGCGGACTGCTTTGAGCTTCAGGGAAGTCTGCGTCAGATTACGGTATGGTCTCCCATCTTTCATGTGACACCAGAGACTGGAGCATTGCCGTTGTTTCGTTGGACGCCGGGTTCCATTCCTGTGCAACTGACCCTGTCATCCGAGAACATGTCCGGGTGGACGTTGACCACGGAGGGATTGGAACCGTGCAGCCAGCAGGAATCTATCCTTAGTCCGTCGGATGCGGTGGTTTTCTACTCCACTACCCCGCATGGAGGATCGCGTAATCGGGGCGAAGGGTGGCGTGTGAGTGTGGAGACCCGGTATCAGCCTGTGAATGACTTCATGGAACGATCCGCATTGGAGCCCTATGACGGTTCCTCGTGGAGTGACCCAGAGTGGACATGGAAGAGGCGATCTATCGAACGACTTCTCGGGCAAAACATTAATTTAGTGGACTTTGATCCAGTATTCGAGGATTGGCGTGCTATTGAGGCGCTTCGCTTGGGCCAGATCGGCGACGAATCCGCGTTTCGCGCCTTGGAGAACGCCACGCTTCACCGGAATCCCCTGATCGCACGTCAGGCACAGGAGCTGATCGAGTGGAACGGTTGGAGGTGAGATGCCAGTCACGCGTTTATCCCTGGGCTCACGAAGTTTTCGCTGGGTACTGAGCGCTACATGCCTCACCTCCTTCGCGGAGTTCCTGGTTGAAGCAATCGTTTACGCGTGGATTGCCACGAGTCCCTCTTTCGATGACAGTCAGAGACCTTTGCTTGTCGGGGCGTACATCGTTTTCTCAACGACTCCGAGGATTCTTGGTGGAATCCTTCTTGGAGTCACTGTTGACCGGGTTGGCGGCACTCGTGCGCTTCTGATTTCATCGCTTGGACGCACGGGAGTCTTGCTCGCTTCCCTCTGTATGATGATCGTTTCAGGGCATGACGAGCACTTAACTGCGATACTTTTGATTGTGGCGACATCCATATTGTCTGCCCTGAATCAGCTGTTCTTCATTGCTCGTGCAGTCGTGGTACGAGAAGTTGTAGTGCCGGAGCATCGGCCTCATGCTGCGAGCCTTTCCATGGCCGTTCTGACTTCTGCTTCGATCGTAGCCGCTGCGGCTGGGCCGGCTGTTCTCATTGGGCTTGGTCTCGTTGGATCCCTGTTCATCGCGAACTGCTTGTTCGCCCTTGGGGTGTTCGCTTCCTCGCGAGTTGGCTATGACTGTAGTGAGGATACAGTACAGGATTCTGCTGCTCCGGAGAAAGGTTTCTTCACTTCGCTTGTTGAGGGTTGGGCTGTTTCCTGGAAGGTTCCTGAGCTTCGGTATGTGCTTGTTGGCGCCACCATCTATGGCGTCCCTCTCGGCTTGAACAATGTTGCACTTATTCTGCTTTGGACCGCAGGAAAGGGATTTACAGTTGTGGAGTTTGGACTGGCGTCCTCACTTTTTGGAATTGGTGCATTAATGGGTTCTCTTGTAGCGCCTGCATTCATCTCCAGGCTTGGGCTCAGGGTGGTGTTCGTGGCAGTTCTTTGCATTATGGGACTGACTTACGTTGGGTTGGGTCTCGTAGATGCAATGGTCCCATCCTTCGTTTTCATGTTTTTTGCTGGTGTTTTCGTAAGCGCCTATGGGGTGGCGCAGGGGCCGCTCTTGCAGAATGCTGCCCCGCCTGAGTTGCTAGGACGCGTATCGGCGACGGTGAGCTCTGCATCAGCGGTGTCGTCCTTGGTGGCCTCCGGGCTTGCGGCGGCGCTCTTCGCCCTTGTTCCGGTTGTTTCTGTTTACGGCATCACGGTTGCTGCGGGCGGTGTTTTGGCAGTACTTGGTGGCGCTTTGATATGCGCCCCAGCGCGCGCGTCGGCTGCTGGCGGTTCCAGTCGAGCCGAGTCATGATACGCGATGGGAAGTGCATTTTCTTGTGGGGCGACGTTCCTGTCTCTTAGAGTTTTTCCGTCCCTCAAGCTCCTGGTGTAGTCGGTTGGCTCCTTGGGCGTGTTTCCCGCACTCCAGTGTGAAATGGAGAAGTCGCCTGCAAGTCGCCCTGGTTATGTCGCTCTCATTGTTCTGAACATCGATATGGAGGCATATCGGATGACTATCAGTGCTGGGCTGTCCCTCGAACACGTCACGGCTGTGGTGCTGGAGCGCAAATTCGAGTCAGAAGTGAGTGAATGCGGTCCAGTCCAGGATAAGGGGC
>NZ_BCSN01000086.1 GCF_001570885.1 Micrococcus lylae NBRC 15355
GGCGTGCCGGCTTCACAGTCTCCCACCTATCCTACACAAGCAACACCGAACACCAATACCAAACTATAGTAAAGGTCACGGGGTCTTTCCGTCCTTCTGCGCGTAACGAGCATCTTTACTCGCAATGCAATTTCGCCGAGTTCACAGTTGAGACAGCGGGGAAGTCGTTACTCCATTCGTGCAGGTCGGAACTTACCCGACAAGGAATTTCGCTACCTTAGGATGGTTATAGTTACCACCGCCGTTTACTGGGGCTTAAATTCTCCGCTTCGCCGAAGCTAACGGGTCCTCTTAACCTTCCAGCACCGGGCAGGAGTCAGTCCGTATACATCGTCTTACGACTTCGCACGGACCTGTGTTTTTGATAAACAGTCGCTTCCCCCTGGTCTCTGCGGCCCCTACCCCCTCACACCAGCACGTGGTGCTCAAGGTCAGGGCCCCCCTTCTCCCGAAGTTACGGGGGCATTTTGCCGAGTTCCTTAACCATGATTCTCTCGATCGCCTTAGTATTCTCTACCTGACTACCTGTGTCGGTTTCGGGTACGGGCGGCTAGAACCTCACGCCGATGCTTTTCTAGGCAGCATAGGATCACCGGATCACCCACATGGTGGGCGCCCATCAGGTCTCAGGCACACAACCGGCGGATTTACCTACCGGCAGCCCTACACCCTTAGACCAGGTCGATTCCATTGCCTGGCCCGGCTACCTTCCTGCGTCACACCTGTTAATGCGCTTGCCTCCTCGGTTCAGGTCCCGCGCTCCACACCACACGCCCTGCTCAAAGAACAAGGTCGAGGATGCTTCGGGCGGTTAGTATCACCGAATCAGCATGGACGGTCCTTCACCGGTACGGGAATATCAACCCGTTGTCCATCGACTACGCCTGTCGGCCTCGCCTTAGGTCCCGACTCACCCAGGGAAGATTAGCTTGACCCTGGAACCCTTAGTCATCCGGCGGACGGGTTTCTCACCCGTCTTTCGCTACTCATGCCTGCATTCTCACTCGTGCACAATCCACCAGAAGTTACCCGCTGGCTTCACCTCGTGCACGACGCTCCCCTACCCATCCAGAAAAACTGAACGCCACGGCTTCGGCGGTGTACTTGAGCCCCGCTACATTGTCGGCGCGGAATCACTTGACCAGTGAGCTATTACGCACTCTTTCAAGGGTGGCTGCTTCTAAGCCAACCTCCTGGTTGTCTCAGCAACTCCACATCCTTTCCCACTTAGCACACGCTTAGGGGCCTTAACCGGTGGTCTGGGCTGTTTCCCTCTCGACTATGAAGCTTATCCCCCACAGTCTCACTGCCACGCTCTCACTTACCCGGCATTCGGAGTTTGGCTGAAGTCAGTAACCTTGTAGGGCCCATCGTCCATCCAGTAGCTCTACCTCCGGGAAGAAACACGTGACGCTGCACCTAAATGCATTTCGGGGAGAACCAGCTATCACGGAGTTTGATTGGCCTTTCACCCCTACCCACAGCTCATCCCCTCCATTTTCAACTGAAGTGGGTTCGGTCCTCCACGCGCTCTTACACGCGCTTCAACCTGGCCATGGGTAGATCACTCCGCTTCGGGTCTAGGACACGCGACTCAACGCCCTATTCAGACTCGCTTTCGCTACGGCTACCCCACACGGGTTAACCTCGCCACGTATCACTAACTCGCAGGCTCATTCTTCAAAAGGCACGCTGTCACCTGAACACGCAGGCTCCAACGGTTTGTAGGCACATGGTTTCAGGTACTATTTCACTCCCCTCCCGGGGTACTTTTCACCATTCCCTCACGGTACTGATTCACTATCGGTCAACAGGTAGTATTCAGGCTTACCAGGTGGTCCTGGCAGATTCACACGGGATTCCTCGAGCCCCGTCCTACTCGGGCAACCACTCAACAGCGGCGGAACGCATTACAACTACGGGACTGTCACCCTCTACGGTCGACCATCCAAGATCGTTCGTCTATACGCCCGCACCTCACCGCGACGTGCCGGCAGACACGCCAAGAGCAGGCCCACAACACCGCACATGCAACCCCTGCCGGGTATCACACACATACGGTTTAGCCCCATCCGCTTTCGCTCGCCACTACTCACGGAATCACTTTTGTTTTCTCTTCCTGTGGGTACTGAGATGTTTCACTTCCCCACGTTCCCCCCAACCGGCCTATGTGTTCAACCGGTGGTCACACGACACGTCGTGCGGGGTTTCCCCATTCGGAAATCCTGGTCTCAACGTCCGGTTATCGACTCCACCAGGCTTATCGCAGATTCCCACGTCCTTCTTCGGCTCCTGTTGCCAAGGCATCCACCATGCGCCCTTAGAAACTTCCAAACACTAGAAGTCCAAAAAATGAGCATAAGATGACATCATTCTCGGCATCACCACACCTCACCAAACACCCCACACAACGTGGGACACTCAGATCAACGATGCAGCAACAAAAATAAGATGCTCGCGTCCACTATGCAGTTCTCAAACAACAACCCCCACACAGCCCCACACCAACACACAGTCGATGCTTCACCATGCGAAGACTCAACCAGGAAACAACGTCACACCCACACAGGATGTGCCTGCTGTCCCAAAACCCAACAGTGTGCCAACACCAGCACGCACCACCAGCACCACAGCTTTCCAACAACCCACAAGAGCTGCGTACTCACCAGACGCCGGCACCACCACTGGCACCATTCATTGATGTTCCACCCATGAGCAACCGACCATCACACACTCGGTGATGCCATCGGCACTAAATGCTCCTTAGAAAGGAGGTGATCCAGCCGCACCTTCCGGTACGGCTACCTTGTTACGACTTAGTCCCAATCGCCAGTCCCACCTTCGACGGCTCCTTCCACAAGGGTTAGGCCACCGGCTTCGGGTGTTACCGACTTTCGTGACTTGACGGGCGGTGTGTACAAGGCCCGGGAACGTATTCACCGCAGCGTTGCTGATCTGCGATTACTAGCGACTCCAACTTCATGGGGTCGAGTTGCAGACCCCAATCCGAACTGAGACCGGCTTTTTGGGATTAGCTCCACCTCACAGTATCGCAACCCATTGTACCGGCCATTGTAGCATGCGTGAAGCCCAAGACATAAGGGGCATGATGATTTGACGTCGTCCCCACCTTCCTCCGAGTTGACCCCGGCAGTCTCCCATGAGTCCCCACCATCACGTGCTGGCAACATAGAACAGGGGTTGCGCTCGTTGCGGGACTTAACCCAACATCTCACGACACGAGCTGACGACAACCATGCACCACCTGTGAACCCGCCCCAAAGGGGAAACCGTATCTCTACGGCGAACGAGAACATGTCAAGCCTTGGTAAGGTTCTTCGCGTTGCATCGAATTAATCCGCATGCTCCGCCGCTTGTGCGGGCCCCCGTCAATTCCTTTGAGTTTTAGCCTTGCGGCCGTACTCCCCAGGCGGGGCACTTAATGCGTTAGCTGCGGCGCGGAAACCGTGGAATGGCCCCCACACCTAGTGCCCAACGTTTACGGCATGGACTACCAGGGTATCTAATCCTGTTCGCTCCCCATGCTTTCGCTCCTCAGCGTCAGTTACAGCCCAGAGACCTGCCTTCGCCATCGGTGTTCCTCCTGATATCTGCGCATTCCACCGCTACACCAGGAATTCCAGTCTCCCCTACTGCACTCTAGTCTGCCCGTACCCACCGCAGATCCGGAGTTAAGCCCCGGACTTTCACGGCAGACGCGACAAACCGCCTACGAGCTCTTTACGCCCAATAATTCCGGATAACGCTCGCACCCTACGTATTACCGCGGCTGCTGGCACGTAGTTAGCCGGTGCTTCTTCTGCAGGTACCGTCACTTTCGCTTCTTCCCTACTGAAAGAGGTTTACAACCCGAAGGCCGTCATCCCTCACGCGGCGTCGCTGCATCAGGCTTGCGCCCATTGTGCAATATTCCCCACTGCTGCCTCCCGTAGGAGTCTGGGCCGTGTCTCAGTCCCAGTGTGGCCGGTCACCCTCTCAGGCCGGCTACCCGTCGTCGCCTTGGTGAGCCATTACCTCACCAACAAGCTGATGGGCCGCGAGTCCATCCAAGACCGAAATTCTTTCCAACACCCACCATGCGGTGAATGCTCCTATCCGGTATTAGACCCCGTTTCCAAGGCTTATCCCAGAGTCAAGGGCAGGTTACTCACGTGTTACTCACCCGTTCGCCACTAATCCACCCCAGCAAGCTGGAGCTTCATCGTTCGACTTGCATGTGTTAAGCACGCCGCCAGCGTTCATCCTGAGCCAGGATCAAACTCTCCGTAAAAAAATTACAGAACAACCAGTCAACAGCCGGAAAAACCATCAACCAGTCAATTCAATCACTGGCACGCCATCGACACAGACACACGGGGGTGCGTCCGCCGACAGCCACCAATCAATAAATAATTGGCATCAACAAACTTGGCACACTATTGAGTTCTCAAACAACAGGCGCTTCCGACACTCAGCTCGACCCGCCATCGCGGCGCTTCGCTCCGGAGCAACTTCTCCATCTTAGCCGACCGACC
>NZ_BCSN01000087.1 GCF_001570885.1 Micrococcus lylae NBRC 15355
TACGCGCTCGGCAGGGCCGTCGTCGGGCTGCTGGAGTCCCTCATGACCGCCAAGCTCGTGGACGACATCACGGACACCCGCTCCTCCAAGGTCCGCGAGTCCTGGGGGCAGGGCGTGGCGAACATCGTGTCCGGTCTCTTCGGCGGCATAGGCGGCTGCGCCATGATCGGCCAGACCATGATCAACGTGAAGGCCTCTGCCGCACGCACCCGCATCTCGACCCTCCTGGCTGGCGTGTTCACGCTGATCCTGTCCGTCAGCCTCGGCGACGTGGTGGCGCTGGTGCCCATGGCCGCCCTGGTGGCCGTGATGATCTTCGTGTCCCTGGCGACCTTCGACTGGCACTCGATCCGCCCGTCCACCCTCGCCTTCATGCCGAAGTCCGAGACCCTCGTGATGCTCGTGACCGTGGTGGCGACCGTGGCCACCCACAACCTGGCCGTGGGCGTGGGCCTGGGCGTGCTCACCGCCATGGTGATGTTCGCCCGCCGGGTGGCCCACCTGGCCACCGTCTCACGCACGGTGGACGGTGAGGGCGAGGACGCGGTGGCCCGGTACCGGGTGCGCGGCGAGCTGTTCTTCGCCTCCTCCAACGACCTCTACACGCAGTTCGACTACGCCGAGGACCCGGGGCGCGTGGAGATCGACTTCCGCGAGGCCCACCTGTGGGACGCCTCCACGATCGCGTCGCTGGACGCCATCGAGGAGAAGTACCGCCGCAACGGCACCACGGTGGAGATCACCGGGCTGAACGTGGCCAGCCGGGCCATGCGCGCCCGAATGGCCGGCCGCCTCGGCGGCGGCCACTGACGCGGCCCGGGGACGACGACGGCCACTGACGCGGCCCGGGGACGACGACGGCCACTGACGCGGCCCGGGGACGACGGCGGCCGCGAGCCGACGCCGGCCCACGGAGCGTTGTCGTTCGGGAAACCGTCGGGTCCGGCGTGGTGTGCCACCCGTTCCACTCCACGTTTTCGCTGACGAAACGGGGCGACGGCATGCGGTGCCAGCCTGAGACGGGAGGAACTCCTCCAGGGGGGCCTCCCGTTTCGCCAGCGAAAAAACGCTGAGGGCGTGGGGCGGCAGGGTGCGGCGCGGCGCCCGGCTGAGGGGGCGGGGCTGTTCCGACAGGTCCTCCCGTTTCGTGAGCGAAAACGGTCAGAGAGAGGTGGGTGCCGTCGTCGGGACGTCGAAGCGGCGGGTCCGCGGCCCGTGCGGGTTGCCGTCCGCGCGGACGAGGACCACGTCCCGCTCCACGCCGCCGCAGGCAGGGATCACCGCGGCCGAGCCGGTGTTCTTCACCCCGCAGGTCACCAGCGCCGAGGCCACCCCGCGCTCACCGAGCAGGCGGAGCGCCCCGCGGAGCATCCGGGAGGCGTGGCCACGGCGGCGGGAGCCGGGGGGCGCGCGGGGAGGTCATGGGACGAGCCCAGTGACGGTGCGCTGGGGAACTCCCAGGCCCGGCCCCGTGACACCGGTCACAGTGCTCACTACGATGGGTGGACGGTCCGCGGCGTCCCCGACTGCGCGCCGCGGGTGACCGTCCGGAACGACAGTCCGGCAAGGAGGTTGCCCCATGGAACCCGACGTTCTCCCGAACGACAGCGCCGCCGAACGCGACGGTTTCCCGAACGAAAACGCATCCGCGCCCACATCCGCCGCCGCGCTCGACGCCCGCCCCGAGATCTCCGGCGAGACCGACTCCCGCGTCGCCATGACGCCGGCCGCACTCACCCTGCTGCGCCGCCTCATCCCGATCCACGGCCCGCTGATGTTCCACCAGTCCGGCGGCTGCTGCGACGGCTCCTCGCCCATGTGCTACCCCGCCGGGGACTTCAAGACCGGCGGCTCGGACGTCCTGCTGGGCACCTTCGACCTCTCCGCCGCCGCGGACGCCGACGCCCCGGCCGACGGCACCGACCCCGTCGCCGCCGACGCCGCCGAGATCGCGTTCTGGATGTCCGCCGCCCAGTTCGAGTACTGGAAGCACACCCACCTCACCCTGGACGCCGTGGCCGGCCGCGGCTCCGGCTTCTCGGTCGAGGCCCCGGAGGGCAAGCGGTTCCTCATCCGCTCCCGCCTGCTCGCACAGGACGCGGCCTGATGGCTCCGACCCTCGCTGTGGGCGCCTACCGGCGCGTCGTGCAGAGGGCCCACGAGTCGCTCTCCACCGCTGCGCTGCCGCTGGTCCCGCCCGCGGGCGGCTCCCCGGCCACCGGCTCGAGAACCCGCCCCCGCAGCCCCCTCACCACGTCCGCCGGCACCGCTGACAACGAGGGCCTGCGCGCCGCCCTGCAGGGCCTGCGCCGCGAGGTCCGCGAGTCCTGGCTCCGCTCGCTCAGCGGCTTCACGGCCCCGCGCCTGCTCGGCGAGACCGACCCCGCCACCCTCAGCGACGCCGACCTCACCGAGGCCCGCCGCGAGCAGCGCATCGCCGCGGCCCTGCCGATCGTCCGCCGCATGCTCGTGGAGCCCGCTGCGGAGGCCGGCCTGGTCGTCGCGATCGGCAACGAGCACGGCCACCTCCTCTGGGTCGAGGGCGACCGCACCGCACTGAACCGCGCCGAGGCCATGGGCTTCGTCCCCGGCGCCGACTGGTCCGAGTCGTCCATGGGCACCTCCGCCCCGGGCGTCGTCCTCGCCACCGGCTCCGCCATGCAGGTCAGCGGCGCCGAGCACCTCAGCCACCGCGTCCACCCGTGGAACTGCTCGGCGGTCCCGCTGACGGACCCGGTCACCGGCCGGCTCGTGGGCGTCATCGACCTCACCGGCGGCGACGACGCCGTCAGCCCGCTCGCCCTGCCCCTGCTCCAGTCCACCGCCGACGCCGTGCACGTCGCCTGGCGTGAGCTGCCCGCCCCCGCGCACGCCACCACCGGCACCTCCTTCCCGACGACGGCCCCCTCACCTCCGCCTGCCGCCTCGCCGGCACCCGACGGCCCGGCGGCGCCTGCGGCGACCGCGCCCCACCGCCACGCCGCCGCCGGCCTGCTGCGCGTCACCGGCCACCTGCCGCCGATGCTCGACGGCGTCGAGCTGACCGGCCGCCACGCCGAGATCCTCACGCTGCTGGCCTGGCACGGCACGGGCCTGACCGGCGCCGAGCTCGAGGCGGAGCTGTATCCGGAGGAGGGGTCCGTCGTCGGGAAGCGGCGGGCCGTGGCGGAGGGCCGCCCCGCGACGGCCGACGGCGCCGCCCGGGCGATCTCCCTGCGCGCCGAGGTGCACCGGCTGCGCCGGACCCTGCAGAGCGCCGATGCCCCGGTGGAGCTGCTGTCCCGCCCCTATCGGCTCGCCGGCGACGTGCACGTGGACGCGCTGTGCGCCCGCGACGCCCTGCGCGACGGGGACCTGGACCGCGCCCTGCATGCCGCCGCGGGGCCGGTGCTGCCGCGGTCAGAGTCGCCGGGCATCGAGGCGATCCGCGCCGAGCTGGGGGAGGGGCTGCGGGAGGCCGTCGCCCAGGACGCGGACGCCGAGCAGCTCTGGGCCTACCTGGCCCGGCCCGAGGCCCGCGACGACGTCGAGCTGTGGAGTGCGGCGCTGAAGCTGCTGCCGGCCGACTCGCCCCGGCGTGCGCTGGCCGTGTCCACACTCGAGAGGCTCGAGCGCGAGATCGGCTGAGCGGCCTGCGTCCGGCGGGCCTGCGGGCGTGTCCGCTCCTGACGGGCCTGCGTCCGGCGGACCTGAACCCGTTGCAACCTTCGTGCAACGTCTGAGTGACTAGCGTCACAGTCATGGACGACGGCGCCCCCGGCGTCACCACCTCAGACGAAGGAGTCAGCACCATGACCGTCTACGCGTTCCCCGGAACCGACGGAGCCGAGGTCGAGTTCAAGCCCCGCTATGAGCACTACATCGGCGGCGAGTGGGTCGCCCCGAAGAAGGGCCAGTACTTCGAGAACATCACCCCCGTGACCGGCAAGGTGTTCACCGAGGTCGCTCGCGGCACCGCCGAGGACATCGACACGGCGATCGACGCCGGCTGGGCCGCCTTCGAGGCCTGGGGCAAGACCTCCGCCACCGAGCGCTCCACCATCCTGCTGAAGATCGCGGACCGGATGGAGGAGAACCTCGAGATGCTCGCGGTCGCCGAGACGTGGGACAACGGCAAGGCCATCCGTGAGACCCTCAACGCGGACGTGCCGCTGGCGATCGACCACTTCCGCTACTTCGCCGGCGCCATCCGCGCCCAGGAGGGCGGCCTGTCCCAGCTCGACGACGACACCACCGCCTACCACTTCCACGAGCCGCTCGGCGTGGTCGGCCAGATCATCCCCTGGAACTTCCCGCTGCTGATGGGCGTCTGGAAGCTCGCCCCGGCCCTGGCCGCCGGCAACTGCGTGGTCCTCAAGCCCGCCGAGCAGACCCCGGCCTCGATCATGGTGCTCATGGAGCTGATCGGAGACCTGCTCCCGGCCGGTGTGGTGAACGTGGTCAACGGCTTCGGCCTCGAGGCCGGCAAGCCGCTCGCCCAGAACCCGCGGA
>NZ_BCSN01000088.1 GCF_001570885.1 Micrococcus lylae NBRC 15355
TGTCGCGTGAGGTCCCGGTGGGCGCCTCCGTCGAGGCCGTGGACATCTCGGAGCCGGACGGGCTCAACGTCCTGCGTCACTCGACCGCCCACGTCATGGCCCAGGCCGTGCAGCAGCTGCGCCCGGACGCCAAGCTGGGCATCGGTCCGTACATCACGGACGGCTTCTACTTCGACTTCGACGTCGCCGAGCCCTTCACCCCGGAGGACCTGAAGGCGATCGAGAAGCTCATGCTGAAGATCGTCAACCAGAACCAGATGTTCGCCCGCCGCGTCGTCACCGAGGACGAGGCCCGTGAGGCCATGGCGGCCGAGCCGTACAAGCTCGAGCTGCTCGGCAAGAAGGACAATGCCGAGAACGCCGGCGAGGGCGCCTCCGTCGAGGTCGGCGTCGGCGAGATCACCATCTACGACAACGTGGACCGCAGGTCCGGCGACGCCGTCTGGTGCGACCTCTGCCGCGGCCCGCACCTGCCGAACACGAAGCTGATCTCCAACGCCTTCGCGCTCACCCGCTCGGCCGCCGCCTACTGGCTCGGCAACGAGAACAACAGGCAGCTGCAGCGCATCTACGGCACCGCCTGGCCCACCAAGGCGGACCTCAAGGCCTACCAGGAGCGCCTGGCCGAGGCCGAGCGCCGCGACCACCGCAAGCTCGGCGCCGAGCTGGACCTGTTCTCCTTCCCGGACGAGCTGGGCTCCGGCCTGCCGGTCTTCCATCCGCGCGGCGGCGTCATCAAGCGCGAGATGGAGGACTACGTCCGTCAGCGGCACATCGAGGAGGGCTTCCAGTACGTCGGGACCCCGCACATCTCGAAGGACGGCCTGTTCCACACCTCGGGTCACCTGCCGTACTACGCGGACACCATGTTCCCGCCGCTGAAGGTGGACGAGGAGCGCGACGAGGACGGCAACATCACCCGTCAGGGGCAGGAGTACCGCCTCAAGGCGATGAACTGCCCCATGCACAACCTCATCTTCCGCTCCCGGGGCCGCTCCTACCGCGAGCTGCCGCTGCGCCTCTTCGAGTTCGGCCATGTGTACCGCCATGAGAAGTCCGGTGTGGTCCACGGGCTGACCCGTGTGCGGGGCTTCGCACAGGACGACTCGCACTCGTACGTGACCCGCGAGCAGGCGCCGGCCGAGGTCAAGCACCTGCTGGACTTCATCCTCGGGCTGCTCAAGGACTTCGGCCTGGACGACTTCTACCTGGAGCTGTCCACCCGCGACCCGGAGTCGGACAAGTTCATCGGCACCGACGAGCAGTGGGCCGAGGCGACCTCCGTGCTCGAGACCGTGGCCCGCGAGACCGGCCTGGAGCTCGTCCCGGATCCGGGTGGAGCCGCCTACTACGGACCGAAGATCTCGGTGCAGGCCCGCGACGCCATCGGCCGCACCTGGCAGATGTCGACCGTCCAGTACGACTTCAACCAGCCGGCCCGCTTCGGCCTCGAGTACCAGGCCGCGGACGGCTCCCGCCAGGAGCCGGTCATGATCCATGCCGCGAAGTTCGGGTCGATCGAGCGCTTCTTGGGCGTGCTCACCGAGCACTACGCCGGCGCCTTCCCGGCCTGGCTCGCCCCGGAGCAGGTCGTCGCCGTCCCGGTGGCGGAGGCGTTCAACGACTACCTCGCCGAGGTCGTGGACAAGCTCAGGGCCGAGGGCATCCGCGCCCGCCTGGACGACTCCTCCGACCGCTTTCCGAAGAAGATCCGCACCGCCTCGAAGGAGAAGGTGCCGTTCGTGCTCATCGCCGGCGGCGAGGACGCCGAGGCCGGCGCCGTGTCCTTCCGCTTCCGTGACGGCTCGCAGGACAACGGCGTGCCGGTGGACGAGGCCGTCGCCCGCATCGTGAAGGCGGTGCGCGACCGCGAGGTGACCCCGTGATCCGGCCTCACCACGACGCCCCCGACGCCGGACGGCAGTCGCCGACCGGCGCAGCGGACGCGCCCGCGGCGGGCCACGGCCTTCCCGACGACGGCCGGGCCACCGACCAGCACACCCTCGCCGGGGTGCCCGATGCCTTCTCGCGCCTCTGGAACGCCCATCGGATGGCGTACGTGTCCAAGGGTCAGGAGCAGGTCAAGGACGAGCACACCTGCCCGTTCTGCGCCGGCCCGTCCCGCTCGGACGAGGACAGCCTGATCCTGCACCGAGGCGAGACCTGCTTCGTGCTGCTCAACCTCTACCCGTACAACCCGGGCCACCTGCTGATCTGCCCCTACCGCCACGTGCCCCTGTACACGGACATCACGGCGGAGGAGACCGCGGAGATGGCGCGCCTGACCCAGACGGCCATGGTCGCCCTGGAGAAGGTCGCGAACCCCGCCGGCTACAACCTCGGCATGAACCAGGGCGCGGTCGGCGGGGCCGGCATCGCGGCACACCTGCACCAGCACGTGGTGCCGCGCTGGTCCGGTGACGGGAACTTCCTGCCGATCATCGCCCAGACCAAGAACATGGCACAGACCCTCGGCCAGACCTGGGAGCTGCTCCACACCGCCTGGGACGAGGCCGCCGCGGAGTTCGCCGAGCGGCAGGACGGGGACGCCTGCTGATGCTGGACCGCCATGCCCGCGGGGCCACGAACCGCATCTTCACGCCTCCGGCGCGGCTGCTGCTGCGCTGGGGTGTGACCCCGGACGCGGTCACGGTGGCCGGAACGCTGGGCGTGGTCGTCGGTGCACTGGCGCTCTTCCCCGTCGGACACCTCTTCTGGGGCGTCATGGTGATCACTCTCTTCGTGTTCTCCGACGTCCTCGACGGCGTCATGGCCCGGCTCTCCGGCACCACCGGCCGCTGGGGGTCCTTCCTGGACTCGACCCTGGACAGGGTGCAGGACGCGGCGGTCTTCCTGGGGCTGATGTGGTGGGCCTTCGGGGTGGGGGAGCAGACCGTCCTCGGCGTCGCCGCCTCCCTCTGCCTGGCGTCGGGCATGCTCGTCTCCTATGTCCGTGCCAAGGCTGAGGCACTCGGGTTCACCGCAGACACCGGCATCGCAGAACGGGCCGAGCGTCTCATCGTCACCCTCGTGGCCGCAGGGCTCGTGGGCATCGGCGTGCCGGCGGTCGTTCTCACCGTCGTTCTCTGCCTTCTGGCGGCCGCCTCCTTCGTGACTGTGGTCCAACGCATGATCACCGTGCGTCGTCAGTGGCTGACCTCACACGAGACGTGAGCCCCCCCTGCATGGGACGCCACGCGCCTGGCCTGCCCCGTAGAGCGCCTCGCCGGCCGCGGTTGTTGGGCCAGGACAGCCTGCAGAGCATCTCCGTCGGGCCAGGCCGGCACCGTAGAGCGCCTCGCCGGCCGCCGGCGTCGGGCCAGGCCGGCCCCGTCTCACGGGAGTCGAGCCAATCGCCGCGCTCTGAGCGCACAGGGATATGACAGGTCTACACAGCGTGTTCTGCTGACCGCTGAGTAGTCTCGGCTAGCCGTCTCCTGGCCGAGCTGTCTGGACGCGCAGACCACGGCCTCGTGTGGCCACCCGGTGCGCGGGGCCTCGTCGTCAGGCCGCCGGGGCCACGCTGACGCCGCCGCCCCGACGCGGTCACACCATCCCTCCGTGCCGGCCGGCTGTCCTTCCGTCCCCGACCCCGTCTGCGTGCTTCATGCCCCACATCAGTTCCGCCCCCGTCGATGCCCCCGGGAGGCGGGCGAGGACCACGGTGCCTCCCACCGGCCTCGCTGCCCATCGCTTCCGCGCCGACATCCAGGGCATCCGCGCCCTCGCCGTGCTCAGCGTCCTGCTGTTCCACGCCGGCCTTCCCTGGCTGCCCGGAGGCTACGTCGGCGTCGACGTCTTCTTCGTCATCTCCGGCTTTCTCATCACAGGGCTTCTGATCAAGGAGATCAGCCGCACCGGCGGTGTCTGCCTGACCGACTTCTACGTGCGGCGTGTCCGGCGCATCCTGCCGGCAGCCCTCGTCGTGATCGCCCTGACCCTGGCTGCGGGGTGGGCGCTCCTGCCGTTGTCCCGGTGGGAGTCGCTCGGCTGGACGGGCCTCTGGGCGGCACTGAGCGTCTCCAACTGGTCCCTGGCTGCCGACAGTACCGACTACTTCAACGCCGACGCCGCGCCCAGCCCGCTCCAGCACTACTGGTCCCTGGGCGTGGAGGAGCAGTACTACCTCGTCTGGCCGCTCCTGCTGGTCGTCTTCGTCGCGTTCGCGTTGCGTCGCCGCGCCGCTGCCCCCACCGGCACCGACGGCCGGCCCCGCCG
>NZ_BCSN01000089.1 GCF_001570885.1 Micrococcus lylae NBRC 15355
CGGAGACCATGGGGTTCGCGTTCGGGTTCTGGAGAATCTCGAGGGACTGTTCGCTGTCCCGCTGATGGTCGGCGACGGTGCCTCCCTTCACGGAGGCCACGGGGCGGCCCATGGTCTTCTCCAGGGCCCTCGTCATGGCGCGGGTCTTGTCTCCGTCCGGTGGCAGGAGGTGGTCCGGCACAGCCGAGGCCGAGATCTCGGCGTCGCCCGGGCCGTTCTCGTCACCGGAGCCCTCCGAGCCTCCCGTACCGTCGCCGCCGGAGGCCGCGCCCTCTGACGGCGAGGCCGCCGGGTCGGTGTCCGAAGGGTTCGCCGAGGCACTGGCGTCCTGGTCCGCCTGCTGGCAGGCGGTGAGCGTCAGGGCGGCGGCCAGCATCAGGGCAGAGCCGGCGAGGGGTGTGGCGTGGCGGCGACGAGTCCTCATGGAGATGAGTGTGCCAGATCACACTCACCGAAGCCGCGGCGGAACGATACCGGTTCGGCAACGGTTCCGTCCGCGGCCACGGCCCACCGCCCACGGCCGGGTCCACGGCCCACGGTCCACCGCCGGGGCCTACGGCCCGCGGCCCGGGGCAGGTGGGCGATCGGCGGTCCCGGGCGGCCAGAGCGCCGTCCCTCCTGGGCGGCCAGGGCCTCAGCCCTCCGAGCTCGGCGGGCCTCAGCCGCCCGAGCCCGCCAGGCCTCGGCCTTCCCAGCCCGCCAGGCCTCAGCCGTCCTTCGCGTCGGCGCGGAGGTCCTCCAGCAGGGCCTCGTTGCGCTGCTTCACCTCCTCGGCCTGGTCCGCGCCCAGAGCGGGGTGGCTGATCTCGTAGACGCGGGGGCCCTCCACGGCGAGGGTCTGCACGGTGCGCAGGCCTCCGTCGTCCAGGTTCCCGTGCACCATGTGCTCCACGGTGCCCTCGCCCCATGGCTGCTGCTCCGTGCGCTCCACCTCCGGCTTCAGGAACTTCTCCTCGTCCGCGCAGGCCGGGAGTTCCACCTGGGTGACGGCGGCGTCCCGGAAGGCGATCGCGCTCTGCGGGGAGTCCGTGTCCTCCCGGTTCACATACCAGCTCTGCGCGGTGTCCATGTCCTGCGGTGCCCCGTTCACCTGGGTGTGTGCGATGTCCGCATCCAGGTGCACGCTGTCGCGGGCGACCAGCTGCGCAACGCACTCTTCGGAGAAGTCGCCGCCGACCTTCTCCTCCTCCCGTGCGATGCGCTCCTCGGCCGAGGCGGTCATCTCCTCGGGGGTACGGGTGAGGGCGTCCGCGTGCGGGCCGAGGTGCTCCTCCACCACCGCCACCATGGCGTCCAGCTCCTCCTGGACCGGCGGGACGGCGGTGGTGCCGCCGGCCTCGGAGGCAGTGCCGGCGTCCTCGTTCGGCGAAGCGGGCGAGTCCGAGCCGCTCGAGGCCTCATCCGTGGCTTCGTCGCTCGCCTCGTCCGCGGCTTCGTCAGTTGCCCCGTCCGAGGCCTCGTCGGTCGCCTCGTCCGAGGCCTCCGCGGACTGCGTGCTCGCCGCGGCTGTCGTCGTCGTGGGCGTGCTCTCGGCCTCGGCGGGATTCCCGCCGCAGCCGGCCAGGGCCAGGGCCGCGGTCAGCACGAGTGCGGTGCCGGCCAGGGCCGGGGTGGTGTGAGTGCGCTTCGTGGTGTCCTTGGCGTTCGTATCCATATGCCGGGACGTTGTCACAGCCGCGGCCACGGGACCAGGGATCCGGCGGTCTCGTCCTCGCAACGATCCCCGCGTCAGGGCACGGCAACGTCACGACGCCCAGGCCAGCCCGCCGAAAGCTCGTCCCGACCTCCTGGGCCGCAGGCCCCGTCGGCGACCACAGCGAACGGCCCCTCGCCCTGCTGAACTGGTCCCCGTTTCTTGGACTGGATATCCAGTTCCAGGAGACAGGGAGCAGTTCAGCGCAGGGCGAGAGGCCGTCGTCGGGAAGGGACGGACGCCGGTCCGGCCGGACGGAGGGGGTCAGGCCTCCGGCTGCTCCTTCATGGGCCAGGTCTTGGTGACCAGGGTGAGCACGTCGTACTGGGCGCAGAGCTCGTCGTCCTGGTTGTGGATCTGGCAGTCCCAGGCGACCTCCCCGTACTCGTCGGTGACGCGCGGGGTGATGCGCTTGGCGGTCAGGGTGACGCGGATGGAGTCGTCATAGGTGACCGGCGTGATGAACCGCAGGTTCTCCAGGCCGTAGTTGGCGAGCACCGGGCCCGGATCCGGGGCCACGAACAGGCCCGCGGCCCAGGAGACCAGCAGGTAGCCGTGTGCCACGCGACGCGGGAAGAACGGGTTGGCCATGGCGGCCTCCTCGTCCGTGTGCGCGTAGAACTTGTCCCCGGTCTTCTCGGCGAACTCGGTGATGTCCTCCAGGGTCACCTTGCGCAGGCCCGAGGCGAACTGGTCGCCGACCTTCAGCTCCGCGAGGGACTTGTAGAACGGGTGCTTCTTGGCGCCCGACTCCACGTCCTCGCGGGTGACGGTGTCCGCCGCTGCGCCCTGGTGCCACACGCCGGTGACGGCGGTGAGCAGGTCCGGGGAGCCCTGGATGGCGGTGCGCTGCATGTAGTG
Organism: Micrococcus lylae NBRC 15355; assembly: GCF_001570885.1. Taxonomy (GTDB): domain Bacteria; phylum Actinomycetota; class Actinomycetes; order Actinomycetales; family Micrococcaceae; genus Micrococcus; species Micrococcus lylae. Next base: position 2,555 of record NZ_BCSN01000089.1, read on the forward strand.
CTTCACGGCGCGCACGCCGCCGAGCTCCTCGCCGCCGCCGGCGCGGCCCGGGCCGCCGTGGACCAGCACCGGGACGGGGGCGCCGTGGCCGGTGGTGGTCTTGGCGGTCTGCCGGTTCAGGAAGTGCACGCGGCCGTGGTGTGCGCCGATGCCGGCGGCGAACTCTCGGGCGGTCTCGCCGTCGTTGGTGGCCACGGAGGCGACCAGCGAGCCGGAGCCCAGGGCGGCCAGCTCCACGGCCTCGGCGACGTCCGTGTAGCCGATCACCGAGGTGACCGGGCCGAAGGCCTCCACCGAGTGGACCTCAGGGGTGCGGGCGTCGTCGAAGGACAGGATGGTGGGGGCGAAGAACGCGCCGGCCTCGGCGTCGGCCGATCCGGTGTCCCCGTCCGGGCCGCCGAGGCGGACCTCCGCGCCGGCGTCCACCAGGCGCTGCACGGCCTTGCGGACCTCGGCCTGCTGCTCCTTGGAGGCCAGGGCACCCATGGTGGTGCCCTCGGTGCGCGGGTCGCCCAGCACCACCTTGGAGGACAGGCGCTCGGAGAGGGCCTCCACCACGGCGTCCACGTGCGCCTGCGGGGCGATCACGCGGCGCACGGCGGTGCACTTCTGGCCGGCCTTGACGGTCATCTCCTGGAACACGATCTTCACGAACGCCTCGAACTCCGGGGTGCCCGGGGCGGCGTCCGGGCCGAGGATCGCGGCGTTCAGGGAGTCGGTCTCCGCGGTGAAGCGGACCCCGCCCTCCTGCACGTTCGGGTGCTTCTTCAGCGTGGTGGCGGTGGCGGCGGAGCCGGTGAAGGCCACGTGGTCGCGGTAGTCCAGGTGGTCCAGCAGGTCGCGGGCGGAGCCGGAGATCAGCTGGATCGACCCCTCCGGCAGCACGCCGGACTCGACCATCAGGCGCACGCAGGCCTCGGTGACGTAGGCGGTCGGGGTCGCCGGCTTCACGACGGTCGGCACGCCGGCCACGAAGGACGGGGCGAACTTCTCCAGCATGCCCCACACCGGGAAGTTGAAGGCGTTGATCTGCACGGCCACGCCCGGGATGCGCTGGTAGATGTGCTCGCCGATGAACGAGCCGTCCCGGGACAGCGGCTCCACGTTGCCGTCGATGATCACGTTCGAGTTCGGCAGCTCGCGGCGGCCCTTGCCGGAGAAGGTGAACAGGGTGCCCACGCCGCCGTCCACGTCGAAGGCGTGGTCGCGCTGGGTGGCGCCGGTGGCGAAGGAGATCTCGTACAGCTCCTGGATGCGGGAGTTCAGGTAGATCGCGAGCTCCTTGAGCTTGAGCGCGCGTTCGTGGATGGTCAGCTCACCGAGGTTCTGCTGGCCCACCGTGCGGGCGTACTCGATGGCCTTGGCGGTGTCCAGGCCCTCGGTGGACACGTCCACCAGGTGCTCGCCGGTGTTGGCGTCCAGGACGGCGGTCTTCTTCGACGGGTTCTCCGGCGCCCACCACTGTCCGCAGACGTAGCTGGAAAGGACGGCGGGGGCCTGCTCGGCGGTGGTGGTCACACTGACTCCTTCGTGAGGGCGGCGGTGATCATGCGTGCGGCGCGCTCCGGGCCTGCCGGCGGGTGCCACCGGCGTTGCGGTCCGGGGCGTGCGAGCACGCGTGCCCGACCGATCGGTCGGTATTTGCCTCCACGCTACCGCAGAAGCTCGCGCCAGGGGA
>NZ_BCSN01000090.1 GCF_001570885.1 Micrococcus lylae NBRC 15355
CGCAAGGTCGCCTTCACCGGCGAGACCACCACCGGCCGCCTGATCATGCAGTACGCCTCCGAGAACATCATCCCGGTGACCCTCGAGCTCGGCGGCAAGTCCCCGAACATCTTCTTCGAGGACGTCATGGACTCCGACGACGCCTTCTGGGACAAGGCGCAGGAGGGCTTCACCCTCTTCGCGCTCAACCAGGGCGAGGTCTGCACGTGCCCGTCCCGCGCGCTGGTCCAGGAGTCCATCGCAGAGAAGTTCCTCGAGACCGTGGTGGCCCGCACCGAGCGGATCAAGACCGGCAACCCGCTGGACACCGAGGTCATGATGGGTGCTCAGGCCTCCAACGACCAGCTGGAGAAGATCCTCTCCTACCTGGACATCGGCAGGCAGGAGGGCGCCGAGGTGCTCACCGGCGGTGCCCAGGCCGAGATGGAGGGCGAGCTCGCCGGCGGCTACTACGTGCAGCCGACCATCTTCCGCGGTGACAACTCCATGCGGATCTTCCAGGAGGAGATCTTCGGGCCGGTCGTCTCCATGACCACCTTCACGGACTTCGACGACGCCATGACGATCGCCAACGACACCCTCTACGGCCTCGGCGCCGGCGTCTGGTCCCGCAACGGCAACACCGCCTACCGGGCCGGTCGCGCCATCCAGGCCGGCCGCGTGTGGGTGAACAACTACCACAACTACCCGGCGCACGCGGCGTTCGGCGGATACAAGGCCTCGGGCATCGGCCGTGAGAACCACAAGATGATGCTCGAGCACTACCAGCAGACCAAGAACCTGCTCGTCTCCTACTCCGAGGACAGGCTCGGCTTCTTCTGAGCCGACCCCACGGACAGGAGCGGCGACGGCCGACGGTGCACGGCCGTCGTCGTGCCCGGGCCGCCGGGCAGCCCCGAGCGTTGTCCCCGGCGCGACGGCAGGCGCCCGGCACCTGCAGACCATCCCCACCCCCCGTTCAATCCCAGAAGGACCACACTCCACAGGAAAGGTGATTCCCCATGACCGCCATGAAGGCAGCAGTCGTCACCCGGTTCGGCAACGAGACCGAGGTCAAGGAGGTCGAGCGCCCGACACCCGGCCAGCATCAGGCACTCGTGAAGCTCATCGCCTCCGGCGTCTGCCACACGGACCTGCACGCGATGGAGGGCGACTGGCCGGTGAAGCCGACCCCGCCGTTCATCCCCGGCCACGAGGGCGTCGGCATCGTCGAGGAGGTCGGCCCGGACGTGGACAACGTCAAGGTCGGAGACATGGTCGGCAACGCCTGGCTCTGGACCGCCTGCGGCCACTGCCAGTACTGCCGCACCGGCTGGGAGACGCTCTGTGAGGAGCAGCTCAACGGCGGCTACTCCACGGACGGCTCGTTCGGCGAGTACATGCTCGTGGACACCCGCTACGCGCCCGTCATCCCGGAGGGTTCGGACCCGTTGGAGGTCGGCCCGATCCTCTGCGCCGGCGTCACCGTGTACAAGGGGCTGAAGCAGACCGAGGTGCGGCCCGGCCAGTGGGTCGTCATCTCCGGCATCGGCGGCCTGGGGCACATCGCCGTGCAGTATGCGGTGGCCATGGGTATGCGCGTGGTGGCGGTGGACGTCGCCGACGACAAGCTCAAGCTCGCCGAGCGCCACGGCGCCGAGATCACGGTCAACGCGAACGTGGCCGACCCGTCCGTGGAGATCCAGGAGAAGATCGGCGGCGCCCACGGCGTGCTCGTCACCGCGGTGCACCCGCAGGCGTTCGGCCAGGCGATCGCCATGACCCGCCGCGGCGGCACCATCGTCTTCAACGGCCTGCCTCCGGGAGACTTCCCGGCCCCGATCTTCGACATCGTCCTCAAGGGCCTGACCATCCGCGGCTCGATCGTGGGCACCCGTCAGGACATGGTCGAGGCGCTCGAGTTCTACGCGGCCGGAAAGATCAAGCCGACCTTCCACACCCGCCCGCTCGGCGACATCAACGCGGTGTTCGATGAGATGCGGCACGGCAAGATCGACGGCCGCGTGGTGATCGACTACGCGATGGAGGACTGAGGCTTCCGACGACCCGGCGCCCCGGTCCGGGTGCGCCCGGGCCCGGTGCCGACTCATCGGCGCCGGGCCCGCGGCCGTGTGCGGACAGGTGGCAGGGGGCGCTTTCGCTCGCGAAAGGGGAGGCGCTTTCGCTCGCGAAAAGGGAGGCGTTTTCGCTCGCGAAAAGGGAGGCGGGGTTTGTCGTTCCGCCGGCGAGACCAGACAGGGACGGCTTCCCGACGTCGGCCCCGCACCTCGGCCCGTCTCCTCGCCTCCTTGAGTGGGCGCGCTCACCGGCATACTGGTCGGGATCGGTGCCCGCCGTCCGCCAGGGCGCCGGTGCACCCTGCGCACCGCAACCCGCCCTGCGCCCTGCAGGCCCACCGCTTCGAAGGAGCAGCATGACCGAGAACGTCGCCCCGACCACCCCCGCCGAGGCCGGCGGCGAGACCGAGTCCCTGGAGCCCGTCCGCGCCCGCCTGGAGGAGATCTACGTCAACGACCCGGCCGTGAAGGACCACGGCGTGAGCCTCGGCGAGGTGGCGGTCGGCCACGTGGAGATGCACCGTGACGTCACCGAGGACATGGTGAACTCCCACAAGATCTGCCACGGCGGCTTCCTCTTCCACCTCGCAGACACCGCCCTGGCCTACTGCGTGGCCACCTTCGGCGCGGCCCCGGTGACCCGCCGTGCGGAGATCACCTACGTGGCCCCGGCGAAGCTCGGCACCCGCCTGACGGCGATCGCCCGTCAGCAGATCGAGTTCGGCCGCGACCGCATGATCGAGGTCCGCATCGAGGCCGACGGCGAGCTCGTCGCCTACTTCACCGGACACTCCACCAGCCCGCGTCCGCGCGCCTGAGCGGTGCGGCTGCGCGTGAGCTGGCGGCCGCGCCTGAGCGGTGCGACCGGTCCGGTGCGTCGTGGCCGGTGCTGCGGCGCGTACGCGGCGCCGGTTCAGGCGTGGCGCGCGGCCAGGCGCGTGAGCGAGGAGGAGATGCCGCGGGCGTTCTCCTTCTGCAGCCGCAGCAGCTCGTAGGCCTTGGCCTGCCGCTGGCCGACCCACGAGTAGTCGAAGGTCTCGGTGACGTCCGTGGTGCCGTCCCCGTTGTCCCGGAACTCCCAGCGCCAGCGGTGTCCGCCCGGGTGTGCCCACTCGATGAGGCGGCCCGGCTCGGAGCCGGTGACGGTCAGGGGCATCACGTAGGGCACCCGGTACTTCTTCATGTGGACCCTGAACCGGTCGCCCACAGCAAGCCGGTGAGGGCCCTCCACCCGCGGCTTCACGGTGCCGGAGCCGTCCACCTCGTGGTGGCGGTGCGGGTCCGCGAGCAACGCCCACAGCTCGTCCGCGCCGGCCCTCACCGTCAGCCGGTAGGCCACCTGGCGCTCGCCGACCTCCACCCGCTCGGGCCACGCGGCCTGCTTCGCGGCCTGGGGCGGTGCGGTGGTGTTCTCGCCGGTCTCGGAACGGATGTGCTCGCTCATGGGGTCGAGTCTAGGGACTGACGCACGGGCCCGTCGCGGGTCTACGCTGACGACGGAACACACCCTCCGGAAGGAGACCCCATGACCGCCGTCGAACCGATGTGGAGCATCAGGGTGAGCCGGCACGTCGAGGCGCCGGCCGCCGTCGTGTGGCAGGTGGTCACGGACCTGGAGGGGATGGCCGGGCTGCTGCCGGACATCGTTCGGCTGGAACGGCTTTCCGACGACGGCCCCGGCACCTACCGGCGCGGCACCCGGTGGCGCGAGACGCGCCGCATGTTCGGCCGGGAGGCCACCGAGACCATGGAGGTCACGGCAGTGGACCCGGAGCGGCGGACGGACATCGTGGCCGAGCATGGCGGTGTCCGGTACGACACCGGCTTCGACCTCACTCCGGCCGGCAACGGCGCCGAGCCGGGCGGCACCGACCTGGTGTTCCGGTTCGACGCCACGCAGGTCGGGGAGCCTGCGACGGGGGTGAAGGGCCTGGCCGAGCGGGTCGGCATGACGGTCATGGGCCCGCTGGCCATGAGAGTCACGCGGAAGCAGATGGAGCGGGAACTGTCACTCATCGCGCAGCGGGCGGGAAATCTGGCCGCGGGCGGCGGGTGAGTCCTAGTCTGGCGACATGTCCAGCTGGGGAACGAAGGTCTTCGAGAACGACACCGCCACCGACCTCCTCGACGAGG
>NZ_BCSN01000091.1 GCF_001570885.1 Micrococcus lylae NBRC 15355
CGGAAGCGGCATGATCAGGACTCTCGACACGCTCTGCGCCGATGTTCCCCACCTCGGAGAGACCTCGTCTCCAGTGCGGCTGCGAGTGCACACTGGTGACACCGTCGGTGAGCCCACCCACCGGTTGGATGACGCTGCGGGATTGCGTCAGCATGCGGGGGAGCTGCGCCAGGTCATGCCGACGCGCGGACGGCTGGCTGAGCTGGAGGCAGCACATGCGGCGCAGTACCGCGGGAAGCCCCCGAGTGTGGCTGCAGACAAGCACACGACGTCGACGCGTCCGCATGCACCGCGGCCCGACGAGACCTGTCAGCGCACCGGGGTGTTTCGTCCCGTGGACACGCTTGATGCGGATGTCCCGTGGTCTCACGTGCTGGCACTGCCGATTGCGTCCCAGTCCCGGCCGGTTCCGGAGGAACGGTTCGTGAGTGTCTGTGTCGCTCTCCATCGCGCCATCGTGGCCCGGATGGGTGCGGGGGCTCCGCCTGAGGTGACGGGGAGATACGCACCGTCAATGCCTCCGGCAGCCAACCGGGTGGCATTGCACTATGTCCCTGGTGACGTGGACGGTCTGCCCTTCGACGACTCCCACGATCGTTTTCTGCTCATGGTCCCCCGGGGTATGAGCGGCCATGCATTGGGGGCGTTGGTTGGTGCACTCACGGGGCTGCGTCGTGTTGTGACGAAGGCACATCAGCTGGCAGTTGAGCCGGACAAGGTCGAGATCTTCGCGGGCGATGCGTTCTGGCGGGCTCCCCGGCCGGGGTACACGCGCGCCTGGGAAGCGATGCCCGCCGTCGTGGCGGAGCGCCGCCTCAAGTCGGTGGTCGGGATCCGCGACGTCGACCTCGCCGCTGCCTGGTCGTTGGGCAATGTCTTCCGCGAACTGTACCCGGAGACCGGGGACACCCAGGCGGCCGCCCGCTACGCAGCTGTCACGGACCTTGGTGTCCGACTCAGTGGGCGAGCACTGAGGACGCTGACTCCCAGTGCCTACGTGCACAAGACGAACCGGGCCAGCTTGCCGCAGCCCTATCGGCTGACTGTGGACATGGGGTCCCTGGTCTCAGACAGATCCATCGTGGCCTTGGGTCAGAGCCGACACCTCGGCTGTGGCCTGTTGGTTCCACGCGACGTGCAGACCATGATGCAGGAGGACGCATGACACCGCAGCAGACAGCGATCACCGCTGGTCTGACGCTTCCTGAGTTCGGGAGCTTCTTCGCCGCTCTCAATGATGGTAACCGCCCGTTCGGGTGGCAGCAGGAGCTCGCGGAATTCGTGATCAGGAACGGCCGGTGGCCGGAAGCGATCGTCGCGCCGACAGGTTCGGGCAAGTCGGCTGTGCTCGACGTCCATGTGTTCGCTGTGGCCGTGACCCATGCGCCGGACTGGTCCGGACCTCGGGTTCCGCGTCGGCTGTGGCACGTCGTCGGCCGCCGCGCCCTCGTGGATGACATGGCCGAACGAGCGCAGCATCATGCACGCGCGTTGTCTAATGCTCTGACTGAGGGTGAGGACGGTGTGCTCGGCCGCGCCGCGCGGATCCTGCACAGTCTTTCTCCGTGGACAGAGACCGTCCTCGGTGTGACCACACTTCGAGGTGGTATCGCTCCGGAACGTGGGTGGCAGGACGATCCGCTCTCCTGCCAGATCATCTGCGCGACACCGGATATGGCAGGCAGCCGTCTCTTGTTCCGTGGGTATGGGTCATCGGTCGGCATGCGTCCGCGTGAGGCCGGCCTGTTGGCCCATGACTCCGTGCTTGTGGTCGATGAGGCGCACCTGAACAGGCAGTTGCTCACCACCGCGCAGCGGGTGAGTGCGCTCGCCGCCGAGTCGCCGCTCGCCGCCCATGTGCAGGCCCTGCAGGTTGTGGAGACCACGGCGACACCGGCTGCACTGCCTTCGGACTCGGCTGCGATCGGAGTGGCCCTGGACGACATCCGGGCAGGACGGATCGAGCCCGAGTTGTCGCAGCGTCTCACCCGACCGAAGCCGGTGACTCTCCACACGGATGGGCCGTGGCTGTCTGGCCAGACGGGTGCCGCAGCCACCTCGGCTGCCCGCGAGATCATGGCGATGGTGCAGGATGCCGTGAAGGCAGGTCAGACCCCCGTGGGGGTCGTGGTCAACCGTGTGGCGTCCGCCTTGGCCGTCCATGACCTTCTCCAGAAGGGGGCACCTGAGCTGCGAGTGCAGCTGATTGTGGGGCCACGCCGTCGGTGGGAGCAGACAACGGATCGAAGTAAGGGCGCCCCCGACGTCTATGTTGCCACCCAGGCCATCGAGGTGGGGCTGGACCTGGATTTCGCAGCGCTCATCACGGACCTGGCTCCCGGCGCCGCGTTAGCACAGCGGGCTGGCCGGGTGAACCGCCGTGGCCTCAGGGATATGGGGCCCGTGCACGTTCTCTGTCCCCCAGGAGAGAAGGTGACGGAGAAGTTCGCCTTGCCGTATCGGCCCTCGGATCTGGAGGCATCGGCAACATGGCTCGACCGGAGGGCCGCCGACCCCAACGGGATCGCACCTACGGCTATCCTGGCCGACCCTGCGCCGGCAGAGGCACCGTCCCGGCCGGTCTTCAGTGAGATCGAACCATCACGCGCAGCCCTGTTCAGCCGGACTTCCGAGCGTTTGGTGGTGGAACCAGACCTCACCCTGTGGCTGCGAGACGGTCTGGACCCGGACGCAGACGTGACTGTCGTCGGCAGGCGGCTGCCGCGTGTCGGAGAGGGCGTCGATGACGGCATCGATATCGGTGAGAGCATTGCGCTGCTGACGATTGCCCCACCACAGCCGCATGAGGCCTACCCCTCGACCATCACCCGGTTGGCTCCAATGCTGCGAGGCCGACGGAGTCCTTCGGTAATGTTCATCCGTCGCGAGGACGGGTGGGAAGCGGTCTCTCCGAGCGACGGTGTGCCGCAACTGCGTCCCGGTGAGACCATTGTGGTGCCCCATGATTGGGCAGCGACCATGTCAGCGGTGATCGTCCCTGAGGGAACGAGCGAGGTCGGGGACGTGCTCGATCCATCACCTGAGGACCCGGCTCTCGGCGCTACCCACGCCGTCGGGACACAGGGCCGCTCCGTAGCGGTCACCACAGGCCGGCCGCTTGCGGGCGTTGCTGACCATTTGCGGCAGTCTCTCCTGGAGGTGGCCGCTGCGCTGCAGGATGAAGACGAAGCGCTTACTGTGAGGTCCGTCCGCCATGCTCTCCAGGACCGAGGTCAGTGGGAGACCTGGCGGCTTTACCTGGGAATCCCGGAACAGGACAGTGAGCTGGAGGCACGGATCGCTGTGGTGGCCGGTGGGCGATCCTCCGAAGCACCGGAGCAGGCGTCCTGGGTGCTGTTCTCCATCCGACACCCCGCCGTTTCGGATGATGCGGAGCTGTCCGTGACATCCGTGTCACAGCGTGTATTCCTGGCCGACCACCAGCGTGACGTGGCTGGGCGAGCACGGGAGTCCGGTTTACGGGCAGGGCTGCCCGAGGGCATGCTCCAGCTCCTCGAACTCGCTGGCCTGCACCACGACGACGGGAAGCGCGACCCGCGCTTCCAGGATTGGCTGACGCAGGGCAAGGGATCCACTGAGCCGCTGGCCAAGAGCGGACACGCGCGGCTTCCGCGGCGGCAGAAGTCGTTCTTGCCGTGCAAATGGCGGCATGAACAGCTATCTGCGGCGATGTTGTGCGAAGCCGTTCCTGGAGTGGACCCGCTGATTGTTCGGCTCGTGGGCACCAGTCATGGTCTGGGCCGTGGGGTATTCCCGATGAACAGCGACGAGCTGCTCCATCCGAGTGCTCACGATTCGCTTCGCGCGGCTGCCACCGAGTTGTTCGACGTCGGGCAATGGGACGCTTGGGTGGAGCGGACGGATGTCGAATGGGGAATCTGGGGCGTGGCGTGGCTGGAGGCTCTGCTGCGCTCAGCGGATGTGTCGATCTCGAAGGAAGGACGCTGACCATGACGGAGAACCTG
>NZ_BCSN01000092.1 GCF_001570885.1 Micrococcus lylae NBRC 15355
GCCCATCACGCTCGCCGGGTCCATTGAGACACTGCTGTCTCACATGGCACTGCTGGGCGTGGCCCACATGGTCGAGGAGGCCTACGGGGCGGGAACCGTGCGGCTGCGATGGACGGACTCTGCGGACGCACGCCCTCAGCTGGCAGCACCGAGCCTGGACAGTGAGGTCCTTGGGGTCGTGGTGCGTGATCATGCGCGCCACCATGTGGAGGACGCCACCGGGTGGATGCACCGAAAGGCCCCGGAGTATGGCGCCCTCTTCTCCGCACGCACCAAGGTTCCGTCTACGGAAGCCGGGTGGGAAGAGCTCCTGGGCATTCGTCAGGGGTCGTTGAGGCCTCTGCGGGGCCTGGACTCGGCGATGATCCTCGGGATTGGAGAGCGCGCCTGGTGGCACCGCAATGATCAGAGGCTGCGACCGGACCATGGAGCTTCGGCGTGGGAGATGCGGACGCGGAACAAGGGCATGGAATTTGTCACGCACGCGCTTCTCCCGGCGGGCCGTGCGGTGGCAGCCCGTGAGGCAGCGGCGGTGACCAGTGGCCTGCTAGGCGAGACCCTGGTGGATGAACCAGGCAAGGGAAAATCGGACTCTCGGACCGCGACCGGCCTCGCGCCTCTGGGACCCGTGGACGCGGCGCGGGCATGGGCCGGGCTCTGGGGCCTGGCCAGCCTGCCTGTGTGGGCCGATGCTCACGACGTGTCCACTTCAACGGCGTCGATCCGCCCCATGGCGGGGCATCCAGGGCGGCTGCTCATGCCCGTGCCGACGTCATGGGTCACGTTGTCTCGCTTCACGGCAGCACTGCGTTCCCGCCACTTGGTCGAGATGGTCCACGCCAGCTCTCAGACGGAGGCTCTGGTCGGCGCCCTCGGTGTAGAGGTGTCCCCACTGGCGTCGTGGGGCTTTGGGCACATCCTCGCCTTTCCAGTGCTACGCACCGGAAGCACGTCAGCGCCTGAGCGCAGGGCGCTCTCGGGGAAAGCAGTCGCATGAGAACGGCGCAGGATGAGGCGGGTCTTGACGGTGGGGAACCGTACGAAGACTCCGTGCCGATCAGCTTGGTGGCGCATTGGAGCTTTTGCCCCCGGAGGGCCTGGCTCGAGGCGATGGGGGAGAAGGCCCCGCAGGTCGCGCAGATGGCGGAGGGGACGGCGGCGCACCGCCGGGTGGATACGCCGTCGGCCGGTGAGGGCGACACCGTGCGCGCCGTGGATGTCCGAGAGCGCACTCTCGGGTTTCATGGTCGTATCGATCGGGCTGAACGTCTTCCGTCCGGAGCCCTCAGAGTCATTGAGCACAAGGCAACACCGGTGAAAAGATCGCCCACGGTGTCCGAAGCGAACCGCCTGCAGTTGACGCTGCAGACGATGGCATTGGAAGCCATGGGCCATGAGGTGGCCGGCGCCCAGGTGTACTTCACCCACCATCACCGAAACGTGCCTGTTGACCTTGACGACGCGGATCGGTCCGCCGCCGTTGCCGCCGTGGAGGCGACACGAAAGGTGGTGTCCTCCACAAGGGCGCCCGCTCCCTTGAGCGACGACCCCAAGTGCATGCGGTGCTCACACTCCTCAGTGTGCCTACCGGAAGAGCGGCAAGAGGCTGCGGTGGTGCGTCGCATCGTGCCACCGGACCCGACCGGGGAAGTCGTGCATCTGACGGCACCAGGCAGCCGCGCCAGTCTCTCCCGGGGACGTCTCACCGTGGTGCAAGGTGACGAGAAGTTGGCCAGCGTCCCTCTTGAACGTATGACCGCTGTAGTGGTGCACGGCAATGTCGATCTGTCGGGAGCGTTGCTCCGCGAAATGATGTGGCGTGGGCTTCCGGGGGTCTGGTGCACCGGGACGGGCCGTGTTGTGGGATGGACCAATGGGGTACGTTCTCCGAACGGCGGGGCGCGCTTTCGCCAGTTCGAGGTCGCCGCGCAGGGGCGCGTAGATGTGGCTCGCGAATTCATTGCTGCCAAGATCTCCAATCAGGCAACAATTCTGCGGCGTTTCGGCGGCGATGCGTCTGTCGTTGCCCAGCTGCGTTCGGCGACACGAATGGCCCTTACTGCACCGACTGAGCAGGAGCTGTTCGGCATCGAAGGACGTGCAGCGGCCGCCTACTTCGATAGATTTCCGAGGCTCCTGTCTGACGCGGTCGATTCATCCATCGGAGCGAATTTTCCCGGTCGGGTGGGTCGTGGTGCGGTCGATGAACTGAACGTGGCCCTGAACTACGGCTACGGCATGCTGCTGGGGGAAGTCATCCGTGCGGTGCTGGCCTGTGGGCTGGATCCGCATGCAGGGTTGCTCCATTCCCCAGGACGGAACAAACCTGCCTTGGCCCTGGACCTCATGGAGGAGTTTCGAGCCCCGCTCGTTGACGCCGCCGTGCTGACGGCGTTCAACAACGGAGAGTTCGGAGAGAGGTCCTTTACTCATGTGCTCGGCGGCGCGCGATTCACGCAGCACGGCCGACGCAAGCTGATCTCCGGAGTGGAACGGCGGTTGGTCACTGAGTTCATGCACCCTGTGTTCCAGTACCGGATGACGTGGCGAAGAGCCATCGAAGTGCAAGCGAGAATGTTCCTGGGCGTTCTCGACGGCACCCAACCCACCTACAAGGGAATCAGGGTGCGATGAGTTCCCGGGACCGAATGAGGCGCAAGTTGATCGCGTATGACATTCCTTCGGATCGTCGACGATTGTGGGTTGCCCGTGCGCTGGAAGAGTTCGGAGATCGAGTACAGTACTCCGTCTTCGTGGTGGATCTCTTGCCGTCGCGTTTCGTGCAGTTGACGGCTACCCTGACGGACATCCTCGATACGAAGGAAGACAGCATCCTCATCTGCGACCTGGGTCTGACCGCCGCGTTGTCCGACGAACAGTTCAGCTTTCTCGGACGCTCACGCGATGTCATGGAGATGGGTCCCGTCATTATCTGAGTGCTGTATCCTCCGCGAGGGGTCCATCGGTGTAGAAAACCCGGTGAGGTATCGCATCCAGAAAATGCCTGGTCAGACGCTAGTTGAGGTCGTCCCACGGCGTGCCTGGCCGCGACTCGAGCCTGCGCAGCCGGGACCTCTCGCGAGAGGCTCTTCAGCTCCTTGTCAGAGGGCGGTAATGTTGCCCACTGTCTCCGCTGCTTCGTGCAGCGGACTTCGTTGAGGCAGGGAGAATAATGCATGCGTGCAGTTAGCCGTTACGTCTCCGCTGCTTCGTGCAGCGGACTTCGTTGAGGCATCCGGCGTGAGGCGCAACGAGATGGCATGGAGAACGTCTCCGCTGCTTCGTGCAGCGGACTTCGTTGAGGCATCCAGCCACGCGGGTCCGGGGCCAGTACCAGGGTGTGTCTCCGCTGCTTCGTGCAGCGGACTTCGTTGAGGCACGGGCAGGTCCTCGGTGTGGAACCGGTGCAGAAACGTCTCCGCTGCTTCGTGCAGCGGACTTCGTTGAGGCACGAAGAAGGTGACGGCCAAGCGACGGGTCATCCGTCTCCGCTGCTTCGTGCAGCGGACTTCGTTGAGGCGCGGTGGAACCGTACGTGTCGAAGAAGGGCGAGCCGTCTCCGCTGCTTCGTGCA
>NZ_BCSN01000093.1 GCF_001570885.1 Micrococcus lylae NBRC 15355
GGGGCCCGCCGTACCGGGCCTGGCGGGGCCCGCCGGCGCCGAGGCGGGGCCCGTCGGCGCCGGCGTGTGCACGTGCTGGTCCATGCCGCTCAGCCTAGGCCCGCGGCCCTCGCCACGGCAGGGCGGAGGCCGCAGATCCGCCGAATCCACGCGGGAATCAACCGTTCGATGGACCCCGGATCCACCGCCGCAGGCGATGTCCCGGCCGGTGGATCGGCGGAGTCTTGAAGGCAACACCACAGACCCGATGTCCCGCGCCGCGCGGGACCGATCCCGACGAAAGCAGGTGCTCGATGTTCCTCGCCCTGCGCGACCTGCGCTTCGCCACCGGACGGTTCGCCCTCATGGGCGCCGTGGTGGCCCTGATCTCCCTGCTGCTCGTGATGCTCACGGGCCTGACCGCCGGCCTCGGCGGCCAGAACACCGGCGCCCTGGACCGGCTCGAGTCCCAGGGCGTGCAGCGTCTGGCCTTCGGCGGCGCCGCCGGCCAGGAGCCCACCGCGAACTTCACCCAGTCCGAGGTGACCGCCGCCGAGGCCGACGCCTGGCGGAACGCCGACGGCGTCGCCTCCGCCGAGCCGGTCGGTCTGGCCCAGGGCCGGGCCGTCGGCCTGGAGCACGCCCCTCAGCCGGCCCCGGAGTCCTCTGGCGGCGCCGACGCCCCGGCCCGGGTGGACACCTCGGACATCCCGACCACCGGCGTGGCCTCCGTGGCCCTGCTCGGCGTGGCCCCCGACGCCGCCGACGCCCCCTCAGGTCTGAAGGAGGGCGAGGCCGTGCTCGGCCAGGCCGCCGCGGACGACCTGCACGCCCAGGTCGGGGACAGCATCGAACTGTCCGGCACCGTGGTGACCGTCGCGGCGATCGAGCCGACCGAGTACTACTCGCACACCCCGGTGGTGTGGCTGTCCCTGAAGGACTGGAAGGCCGCCGCCCACGCCCCGGCGGACACCGAGGGCACCGCCCTGGCCGTGCGCTTCGCCGCCGGCGCGGACGACGCCGCCGCGGCCGCCACGGCCGACGACGCCGCCCGCACCGTCTCGGCCACCGTGCCGGACTCCTACGCCGCCCTGCCTGCCTACTCCTCGGAGAACGGCTCGCTGATGACCATGCAGGGGTTCCTCTACGGCATCTCGGCACTGGTGGTGATCGCGTTCCTGTCCATCTGGACCGTGCAGCGCACCCGGGAGATCGCCGTGCTGAAGGCGCTCGGCGGCTCCACCGGCTGGGTGCTGCGGGACGCTCTCACCCAGGCCGGCGTGGTCCTGCTCGTCGGCGTGGGCATCGGCACCGCGGCCGCCTTCGGCCTCGGGCTGCTCGCCTCCCAGGCGGTCCCCTTCACCGTGGACGCGGGCACCGTGCTCATCCCCGCCGCCGGCGTCTTCGCACTCGGCATGCTCGGCGCCGCCCTGGCGGTTGCCCGCACCGTCCGCATCGACCCGCTCGTCGCCCTCGGCGGCAACTGACCTCCTCCAGACAAGGACCATCGCCATGAACACCACCGTCACCCCGCTGCTGACCACCTCCGGGGACCGTCCCGACGCCGCCCCCGCCCTGTCCCTGCGCGATGTGGTGCTGGAGTACCCGGACGGCGAGCGCGGCACCCTGCGCGCCCTGGACCGGGTGTCCCTGGACCTGTACCCCGGCGTCTACACCGCCATGACCGGCCCGTCCGGCTCCGGCAAGTCCTCCCTGCTGGCCGTGGCCGCGGGCCTGATCTCCCCGACCTCGGGCCAGGTGGTGGTCAACGGCCAGGACCTCACCGCCCTGCCGAAGGCCCTGCGCACCGCGATGCGCGGCACGTCGATCGGCGTGATCTTCCAGCAGCCGAACCTCATCCCCTCCCTGACCGCACGCGAGCAGCTGGAGCTGACCGTGCACCTGGACCGCTCCGCCGGCCGGTCCGCCAAGCGTGACGCCCGGGTGCGCGCCGCCGAGCTGCTGGAGAAGGTGGACCTCGGCGCGGCCATGGACAAGCGCCCCCACCAACTCTCCGGTGGCCAGCGGCAGCGGGTGAACATCGCGCGTGCGCTCATGGCGAAGCCGGCGCTGCTGCTGGTGGACGAGCCGACCTCCGCCCTGGACCAGGAGCGCTCCGCCGCCGTGGTGGAGCTGCTCGGCGAGCTCACCCGCGAGGAGGGCGCCGCCACCCTGATGGTCACCCACGACGTGGAGTTCATGGACGCCGTCGACCGGACCCTGGTGATGGTGGACGGCCGCCTGCAGTGAGCCGAGGCTCCGCCCGCCACTACCCTGGTGGGCATGACCTCCCCCACGTCCTCCGCCACGTTCGCCCTCGCCGACGCCGTCGAGCTGGTCCACGTGGTCCGCAACGGCTTTGTCGAGTCCCGCACCCCCGGTGCCGCCGTGGTCACCGGCCCGGACGGGTCCGTGTTGGCCTCGCTCGGCCCGGCCGACGCCCTGATCTACCCGCGCTCCACGCTCAAGCCGTTCCAGGCCATCGCCTCGCTGCGCCACGGCGCCCGCCTGGAGGGCGAACAGATCGCCATCGCCTGCGGCTCCCACCGCGGCACGGCGCGGCATCGGGACCTGGCCGAGCGGATCCTGCAGGTCAACGGCCTGTCCGCCGCGGACCTGCAGTGCCCCGGTGACTGGCCGGCGGACGCCGAGGAGATCGCCCGCCACGCGGACGACATCGCCCACGGCGCCGAGAAGACCCCGCTGGCCTACAACTGTTCCGGCAAGCACGCCGGCTTCCTGGCCGCCTGCGTGGCCTCCGGCCATGACACCGCCACCTACCTGGAGCGCGAGCACCCGGTGCAGCGCGAGGTGGACGCAGTGATCGAGGAGTACTGCGGGGAGGAGATCGCCCACGTGGGCGTGGACGGCTGCGGGGCTCCTGCCGCCGTGGTGTCCCTGGCCGGGCTGGCCCGCGGCATCGGCCGGGTCGCCGCCGCCCCGCACCGCCGGGACGCCGAGCTGCACGCCGTCTCCGTCGCCAACGCCATGCTGGACCATCCGTGGGCCGTGCAGGCCGAGGGCAGGCCGAACACCCTGGTGATGGAAGAGCTGGGCCTGATCGCCAAGCTCGGTGCGGACGGCGTGACCGTGATGGGAGCACCGGACGGCACCGCCGTGGCGGTGAAGGCCCTGGACGGCGGCTCCCGCGCCGGAG
>NZ_BCSN01000094.1 GCF_001570885.1 Micrococcus lylae NBRC 15355
GCCCAAGTACAGGCAGAAGAAGACGAAGATGAGCGCCACCAGGGCGTACCACCAGGAGAAGTTCGCGATGATCGCGGACTGCACCGAGCCGATCGCGGTCTCCATCGGCTCCGGGAACGCCAGGGTGGCGCCCACGAAGGCGAGGATCACGATGGCGGAGGGCCAGAACACCCAGCCCTTGAGCTTTCCGGTGCCGGGCACGAGCTCGACGTCGGAGCCGTGCGGCCGCTCGGGCGTGATGTCGGTGCTGCCGTCCACGCCGGGGGCGGTGGCCGCATCCACGGCGGCGTCAGAGGCCGGGCGATCTCCCGGCGGGGTCGATGAATCAGTGCTGTTCGATGAAGGCGGAGTGGAAGTCACGCCTTATGACACTAGTTGCCGTGGCTCCGCAATGCCACGTTCGGGTGAACGGCATCACGTCACCCGCGCAGAGCGTACAATACGCGCCCGCACAGACGTCCCGGCCCTCGCGTGAGGACCGGGACCCTGGGAGGAGATCAGTTGCAGTAGATCTCGAAGTAGTACTGAGGCCCGGACGTCTCACGCGCCGCCCCCCGCACATAACGAAAGAGGCCCCCGCTTCCGCGAGGGCCTCCTTCTGACGTGGTGGCTCCGACCGGCGTCGATCCGGTGACCTTTCGATTTTCAGTCGAACGCTCTACCAACTGAGCTACAGAGCCCGATGACTCATCGTCACCAAGATCCTCCGTCACCGGCATTCCGGTGGTCGGAACATCCGAGCGACCCTGACGGGACTTGAACCCGCGACCTCCGCCGTGACAGGGCGGCGCGCTAACCAACTGCGCCACAGGGCCATGTTCATTTTATCGCTTCGGAGGACTCTTCGGCCCTTCGCAACGAGTAGAAACTCTACCAGGGAGTCTCCCACCTGTCCAAATCGGCAGAGAGGTGATCTCCACCACGCTGCACACAACGGGTGGCCAGGCGTACCCCCAACGGGATTCGAACCCGTGTCGCCGCCGTGAAAGGGCGGTGTCCTAGGCCACTAGACGATGGGGGCCTGCCGCTCGCGCGCACGCGTGGCGGACCCCCTGAGTCTAGAGTGGGCCTCCAGGCCCCGCAAATCCCCGGCGGCCCGCACCGGACCCGACCAGACCGCCCCAGGAGCGCCGTGACGCCCGAGCACCACACCCCCGACGAGCACCTCGAGTGGATGACGGAGCAGGAGTTCGACGACGCCGTCTCCGCCGCCCTGGCGCGGTTCCCGGACGAGCTCGCCCGGCTGCTCACCAACGTGGTCGTGGTGGTCGAACAGGAGTACGAGCCGGAACCGTGGGAGGACCCGGACACCGAGCTGCTCGGCCTCTACGACGGCATCCCGCTCACCGAGCGCGCCGAGATGCCCTGGCAGCTGCCGGACCGGATCGTGGTCTTCCGCGGCCCGCTCACCCGCCACTGCCGCTCCCGCGCCGAGCTGGAGGACGAGATCACCGTGACCGTCATGCACGAGGTCGGCCACTTCTTCGGCATCGAGGAGGACCGCCTCCACGAACTCGGCTGGGGCTGACACCTCAGCTTCCCGACGACGGCCGCTCCCCTCCTCCTGTCCCCTCGCCCCTGCCCGGGACCGCGCCGAGCCGCGCCGGCGGGAGCGGACCGGACACGACCAGACCCCCTCGTCCTCCGGGGAAGGCGAGGGGGTCTCGTGCCGGTGAGGGGCCGTCGTCGGGAAGCGGCCCTGCAGGCTCAGTCCTGCTGGTCCAGCAGCGGACCGAAGTCCTTGCGGGAGGCCAGGCGGTCGTCCTCGCGGAACGGGACGATGAGCACCGGGCCCTTGGCATGCACGGAGACGCCCTGGCTGGTGGAGCCCAGCAGCGCGCCGGCGAAGCCGCCGAGGCCGCGGGTGCCGAGCACGGTGAGGCGGGCGGTCGTGGTCTGCGCGGCCAGGACCTCCACCGGGGCGCCGTCCAGCAGCTCGGTGGTGACGGTCAGATCCGGGTGCTCGTGGCGCATCCAGGCGGCACCGGCCTCGAGACGCTGCTGGAGGTCGTCGATCATCGCCTGCTCGTCCACGGAGACCGACAGCCACGCGGTGGACGCGGCCACCGGCGGGACCACGGAGACCATGTGCAGCGGGGCCTGGCGGATGCGGGCCTCCTCCGCGGCCACGAGGGCGGCGGCGCGGCCCTGCTCGGACCCGTCCACACCGACCACCACGGCGGCGTCGCCGCCGGCGCGGGAGGCGTCCTCACCGGCCGGGATGATCGCGACCGGGCAGTGCGCGTGGCCCGGCAGGGCTGAGGAGACCGAGCCGAGCAGGCGGCCCAGGAAGCCGCCGCGGCCGCGGGCGCCGGAGACCAGCATGTCCGCGTCACGGGAGAGGTCCACGAGCACGCCGGCGGCGTCGCCGATCTCCACGCGCAGGGTCGGGCGCACGCCGTCCGCCTCGAGCTTGGACTCGACGGACTTCAGCATCGTCAGGACGCCCTCGCGCAGGGCGGTGTCGTCGGCGAGCTGGCCGCCGACCTCGCCGGCGTAGCCCCAGAAGGCCGGGATGGTGTAGGCGGTGACGAGGGTGAGCGGGACGCCGCGGGCGCCGGCCTCACGCTGGGCCCAGCGGGCCGCGGAGATTGACTGGTCCGAGCCGTCCACGCCCACGACGACGCCCAGACGGTCGGCGGTCTCCTCCCCGGCGGCGGGGGCGGTGGTGTTCGGGTCCTTGGGCATGCGGGGCCTCCTTCGGCGACGGCGGTGCCGGGATCCACGCTGACCCCGACGGTGCACGTCCAGACTACTCCTGTGCGGGGCCTGAGGGCGGGGTCTCAGGAGCGGGGTCAGGGGCGGTGGCGGTGGCGGGGTCAGAGGCGGGGTCAGAGGC
>NZ_BCSN01000095.1 GCF_001570885.1 Micrococcus lylae NBRC 15355
CCCCCCTGCGCCGCCTGTCCCGCCCCGGCTCCTCGGACGTCCGGCCCTCCCACCCGAGGGCTATGGTGGGTGCGATCACATGCCGGACGGGCGCCGATCACAACTCATCGGACATGTGCGCCCTGCATGGTGTTCATCTGGATGACAACTGACCGTGGTCGGATCGATTCCACGGCCGGGCCCGCCCCGTGCCGCACGCCCGCACCCGCACGAGGCCCGGAGCACCCCGCCGCCCGGGCATGAGGAGAGCACCCGTGTCCTACTTCTTCCGCCGCCGCGCCGTGGCCACCGCCGCCTGCGCGACCCTCGTCCTGGCTCCGGCCAGCGCCGTCCCGGCCCTGGCCGTCGAGACCTCCGAGGACTCGAAGACGATCTCCATCCTGTCCTTCAACGACTTCCACGGCGCCCTGTCCCCGGAGTTCTCCGGCACCCAGTTCGCCGACACGGTCGAGGACTACCGCCGTGCCTTCGAGGCCCAGCACGGTGCCGACTCCACTCTGCTCACCAGCGCCGGCGACCTGATCGGCGCCTCCGCCTCCGTGTCCAACGTGCAGCAGGACCTGCCGACCATCGACGTGATGAACGCCCTCGGCCTGGACGTCCTCACCGCCGGCAACCACGAGTTCGACAAGGGCCTGGACGACCTGACCGGCCGCGTGGCCGAGCGCGCCCAGTTCCCGGTGATCGCCGCCAACTTCGTGGATCCGCAGACCAAGGAGCCCGTGCTCACCTCCCACCAGGTGTTCGACGTCAACGGCGTGCGCGTGGCCGTGATCGGCGCCGTGCCGAACGACCTGTACTCCACCACCACCGCCGCGGGGCTCAAGGGCATGGAGGTCCTCGACCTCGTCCAGGCCGTCAACAGCGTGGCCGACGAGCTGGCCGCGAACGACGCCGCCGACGTGATCGTGGCCTCCTACCACGACGGCGCCAACGGCTCCGGCTCCCTGGCGGACGAGATGGCCAGCAGCGCCAAGTTCCGCTCCATGGTCCAGGAGACCTCCGCGAACGTGGACATGGTCTTCAACGGCCACTCGCACCAGCTGTACAGCTATGAGACCGACGTGGACGGCGTCCGCCGCCCGGTCATGCAGACCGGCTCCTCCGGCTCTCACCTGGCCGCCGTCGAGCTCACCTACGACCCGGCCACCGACTCGGTGACCGACGTGACGCAGCAGCTCATCGAGCGCTCCACCCAGGACCCCGCCGAGGCCGCCGCCGAGTCCCCGGTGACCGCCGAGGTCTACGCCATCGAGCAGGACGCCGTGGCCGTCTTCGAGGAGAAGCAGTCCACCGTCATCGCCGACCTGGACGGCTCCCTGACCACCGACTACGCCGACGTCCTCGCCTCCGGAGGCACCTGGCGCGCCGGCGGCTCCCGCACCGCCGAGACCACCCTGGGCAACTGGGTGGCCGACGGCCTGAAGTCCGCCGTGGCCGCCGCCGGCCCGGAGGTCGACCTCGGCGTGACCAACCCGGGTGGCCTGCGCTCCGAGATCATCGAGGACATGTTCACCAACTCCGGCGACTTCGGCCCGAAGCCGTCCGACCTGGTGGGCAAGCTGACCCTCGGCGAGATCCTGGACGTCGCCCCGTTCGGCAACACCCTCGTCTACTTCGACATCCCGGGCTCCTCCATCCGCAAGGCCCTCGAGGAGAACTGGCGCGACGACGAGAAGATGTTCAACCTCGGCTGGTCCGAGAACCTCACCTGGACCTACGACGAGTCCCGCCCGCAGGGCGAGAAGGTCACCGGTGTGTGGATCGACGGCGTCGCCCTGGACGACGACCAGATGTACACCGTCGCCACCCTGTCCTTCCTGGCCGACGACTCGTGGGTCGCCGCCGGCGACCCGTCCCAGGCGCCCGACGGCTACACCGCCTTCGCCGAGGGCCGTGAGAACTTCCACAACATCGGCCTCGTGGACGCCGCTGCACTGCAGGAGTACGCCGAGGCCCAGGCCGCAGAGGACGGCGCCGTGCGCCCGGACT
>NZ_BCSN01000096.1 GCF_001570885.1 Micrococcus lylae NBRC 15355
TGGTCCCCCTTGTGTTCATGCGGGGTGTGGCCGGTCTGTTCCGGTTTCGTTCCGGTTGAGGTGTCGCAGACATGGGTGCGGCCCGCACCTTTTGGGATGTGGTGCGGGCCGCTGCGCCGGGGCGGGAACGGGATCAGGCCCCCGGCGCGGGCGCCGGGTGGAGGGGGTCCGGCCGGCGCCGTTGCCTACGGTACATGGTCGCGCTTGCATCCCCACCACACATGTAATAGACTCTTACATGTCAGGGCGGATGGGCCGCCCGACAGAGAGGTAGACATGCAGGCCACCGCTAAGACCACCATCCTGAAGTCCATGATCCACACCGCCTACGACGCAGGCATGGTCCGCGCCCTCCGCGCCGCAATGGACGCGACCTACGAGGAGGCCCGCGAGGACGGCGACAGCCCCGAGGAAGCCCGCGAGACGGCCCTGGCCGCCCACGCCGACACCCTCGACAACAACCCGGGCCTGGAGGCATTGCTCAACGGCTTCGAGGGGGAGACCGCCGAGTCCTTGGAGGCCGCCGTCCGCTCCTTCCGCCCGTGGCACGTCGCGGCAGCCTACGCCGTCACCTCCGCCCCCGGCGTCTCCCGCCTGGATGTGTGCCCGGTCGGCGACAAGTACGAGTGCACGTGGCGGAACGTCGAGGGTGAGCCGGATGTCATCGTCACGGACGGTCACCCGCAGCTGGACCCGGCGGCCCTGCTGGCGGTGATGGGTCTGTGAGCACCGAGGAGCGTGTCGCGGCCCTGCACAAGAAGGCGCTTCGCCTCCGCGCCCAGGCCGATGAAGCGGCGCAGGAGCGTGACGAGGCCGTCCATGAGGAGCTGACGGAGGGCCGGACCACGGGGCCGACCTTGGCTGCCGCTCTCGATGTGTCCACGGCGCGGGTCTACCAGATGGCGAACCGGGTGCGGCGGCGCGAGTAGGTCTGGGCATGACGAAAACGGCCCCCACCTCAATGAGGTGGGGGCCGTTGTGTCCCGAGGGTATCCGTGTATCGGGGTCAGCCGTCATGGCCGGTTGATCGGTCCGGTCTGGTGCGGACGCCGTTGCGCATCGTGGAGAGGCGGGCGCGATACAGTGCCTTCAGTTTACTGACTGAGGCCGTCACTTTAGGCAGTGAGGCCATCACTTTAGGCAGTGAGGCCGTCACTTTGCGCACTGACGGCGGCTCACCCTACGCCGATGGTCCGCACATGGTGGCCGGTGGTGACCCTGTCGTTGGCGGGTCCGGCGAGGATGTCCCCGCCGTCCCGGTACTCGGCCACTGCGGATGATGCGGTGGTCTCGGTGGCGGCGTATCGGTGCAGGCCGATCTGGACTGCACCGACGACGCCGACCGCTACGCCGAGGATGACGGGGATGGACTCGTGCAGCTCGGTGAGGACGGTGACGGCAGCGAGTGCGCCGAGGGTGGCCTGCACGGAGCCGAGCACACGGGTCAGGGTGGTGATGATCGGTGCGGTGGGGGTGCGCATCACTTCACCTCCGTGAGTTCGTGGCCGGACCACCATCCGGCCTGACCGTGGGAGGCCATGTACGGTGTGCTGCCTTCAATCCAGCCGTCTGAGGTCCTGCCGGTGGCGGTGATGATGGTGCCCTTCGGTGCGGACCCGAGGACCGGGTAGCGCAGCCCAGGGCCGGTGCGGACGTTCAGGACATTTGCCCGCGTGATCTTGTAGCGGCGCGCCCTGCCGGTGTGGAGCCGCTGGCCGGTGTAGAGCGTCGTCTCCGGCGTGGCGCCATTCGCGGCAATCAGGGCCTCCATGCTGACTCCGAGCTTCCGGGAGATGGACCACCAGCTGTCGCCGTCCTTGACGGTGTACGTACCCGCTCCCCCCGTCGAGGGTGCCGGGGTGGGCTTCGGTGCCGGGGTGGACTGCTCGCCACGGATGAGCTTGGCGACACGGGCGATGCCCGCCGGGTCGCGCCGGACC
>NZ_BCSN01000097.1 GCF_001570885.1 Micrococcus lylae NBRC 15355
TCTGCAGTGAAGGTGACGTACAGGTCGTATCCGTAGTCCTTCTTCTGCACCTCGGTGCGCACGTTCTGATCGGTCTTCAGGAACTGCAGCTCGGACTTGTCATGGTCGATCCACGAGTTATTGCACGCCGTGCCGGTCGTCCTCACCGTCACGCCGTTCACCTTGAGCTCGGCGTTATTGAAGTCACAGCGGCTGTCACCCTCCGTGACCGACTCCCGCTGCTTGTTCCACTCGGCCACATGCTCACGGGCCTGCTTCACGACCTCCTCGGTTGCCACGAGCAACGGCAGCCCCTGGGACAGGTCGACGGTTCCGTCAGAGTCCTTGAGCTCGACGTTGTCCTCACCCAAGGAGTCGTCGAGAGAGATCTCGTACTCGCCCGCCGCGATCAGGGCGGGGCCACCCGACTGATGGCCGCCGAAGACATCGGCGAGGCTGCGGTCTCCGATGCGAACCCAGTCCGCAGGGACCGGGGAACCGGGCTGTGCCGAGCCGTCGCCGTGGCCGTGGCCCGCACCTCCGAGCTGGGACGTGAACGGTGCCACGCAGCTGCTCACGGCATCGACCCTGTAGGAGCCCTCGTCGTCCTTCTTCAGCGTGAGGCAGCGGTCTTCCCCGCCGTCGAAGCGGATCGTGCCGCTCACGGACTCGGGACGCTCGTACCCGGAGAACTCGTAGTCCTGGTACGGAACGCCCTCGACGTGGGGGACATACTCCTGATCCCCGAAGTAGTCCTCCCGGGACACGTCCTCGCCGATGTAGTCCGCCACAGAGGAGATCTCCGGGGCTTCGAAGTCAGGGACCTCGACATCGTCCACCCTCACTTCGACGCCGGTGGCCCCCTTCCAGGCGTCGGCGGTGCCCGACTGCTCCCAGCGCTTCTTGGTCTCCTCGGTGATCAGGCCTTCCAGCACCTGACGGTCGCCGGCCTCCAGGGCCTTCTTCAGCTCGCCCTGAACGCGCTCGGTCTCAGACCTGACTGCCTCTACCTCGGACTGCGCGCCCTCGCGAGCCTCGCTCGCCCGCTCGTCAAGGGTCTCGCGCGCCTGGGCCTCGACCTCGGCCGCGTAGTCCGCCGCTCCTTCCTGACCGCAGCCGGTCAGGAACAAGGCAGCTGCAACGGACAGGCCCACCAAGGGCAGGGACTTCTTCGCCATCAGAGTTCTCCGTTCTCACGTCATTGTGATCTGAGACTGTCGGGGTATTCGCTGCTCCCGCATTGCTCATGTACAGCTTATCCCGCCGGTGCGCACTCGGATGCTCTGCGCTCTGCATGAGTCCTCTTCCCGACGACGGCCCCTCCCCTCCACCTGTGGGCATCACCGGACGGACGGGGCCAGGACCAGGACGCCGCGGACCGCCTCCGGCAGTCCCGGCACCTGCGCCGCGGTGAGCGGCAGGACCCGTTCGCCCGGCCTCGGCTGCGCTGCGGAGGGGTCCGCGGTGGCGAATCCGGTGCCGCGCGCCTTCACGAGTGCCTCGGCCCGGCACCAGGCGTCGACGCGCGCGGCATAGGCCAGGTGGCGTGGCAGACCGTCCCAGACGGCGAGCTGCTCGGCGGAGAACGCGACGGCGTCCGAAACGGCGCGGCCGTCCGGGCCCGGCTCCAGTGCCCGCCGCGTGCGCGGGCTGTCCAGGTCCTCCACGTCCACACCGACCGCCCCCTGCCCGGCGGCGCGCCAGGCGAGCACCGTCAACGGGCGCTCTTCGGCGGTGTGGGACAGACTGACGGCCGGCAGCGCGGGCGGGACGTCCTGACGGCTCCCCCGGAGCCGGTCCCACACGCGGGCGAGCCGGCCGCCGGGGTGAGGGCCGTCGTC
>NZ_BCSN01000098.1 GCF_001570885.1 Micrococcus lylae NBRC 15355
TAGCCGAGGTCGACGTGCTCAGCCACATAGTCGGCGGGCAGGACGATGCTGTTGCCGAACCGGGCCCCGGGTGGGCGGATCGTGACCGACTGAAGCGCCCTGGGTTTCGTTCCGAGGTCAGGACGCAACGGGCGCTACGTCTCGGTCGTGAGTGTAGGCCGCCTCGACCTCCGCGGGAGTGCGGTAACCGAGGGCCTCGTGAAGACGGGTGGTGTTCCACCAGTGCACCCACCCCATGGTGGCCAGCTCGACCGCCTGCACGGACTCCCAGATCCGCTTGGAGTGGATGAGTTCTTACCTTGTAGAGCCCGTTCACGCTCTTAAGCGAGGGCGTTGACGCTCCTATAGTTGTCAACTCGCGATTTCACCGGTGCGGGGGTTGACCTTGATGAGGTGGTAGACCTCGCGGATGACGTAGCGCTTCAGGCAGCGGATGATGTCGCGCTTGCTCTTGCCTTCGGCGGTCCGACGGGCGACGTAGGCGATGGTCGGCTCGTGGAACCTCATCCGGACGATCACGGTGCGGTAGATCGCGGCGTTCAGCTGCCGATGGCCGCCGTGGTTGATGCGATGTCGGCCGCTGGTCATCCCAGACCCGGTTGGGACGGGGCTGATGCCTGCAAGCTTCGCGAAAGCTGCCTCGGAGTGGATCCGCTCGGGGTTGTCGCCAGCGACGATCAGGATCTCGGCTGCGGTATCGACGCCGATGCCGAATTGCTCCAGCAGTTGCGGTGCGGTGCGAAGGACGAGCGCCTCGATCGACGCCCTGAGTTCCTTGGCTTCGCTGTCCAGGTGCTGCCATCGGCGGGCCAGGGAGCGCAGCGCATGGCGGAGGGAGTCTGAGGGCGTCTCGAGGTTCCGAGGGCGCAGCGCTGCGAGGTGGCGAGCAAGCTTGATCGGTGTCATCCGGTTCGTCTCCCGGCGCAGTGTGTCGTCGGCGTGGACGAGCATCGCTTTCATCGAGATCATCGCCGCGGAGCGGTCGGTCACCGCCGAATCGTGCGCGATCTTGAGCTGCCTGATCATCTCGACGCTGCTGTCCGCGGTCTTCGGGATGACCGTCGCGAACCCCGCGAGCACGGAGCGGGCGGCGTTTTCCGCGTCGAGGGTGTCTGACTTCCCGTTCATGCGCCGCTGGCGGCGGTCAGGGCGTCCTGCTTCGACGACCTTGTGTCCGTGTCGGCGCAGGAAGGAGGTGAGGGTGGCGCCGTAGGAGCCGGTGCCCTCGATGCCGAACGCAAGGACCTTGCCGAATGAGTCCGCCCAGCTGAGAAGCTGCTTGAAGCCACCCGTATCGGTGGGGACGGTGAGGGTCGCGAGGATGCCGCCGATGGTGTCGAGCACGGCGGCGACGTGGATGTGCTTGTGGGTGTCGACGCCGATGACGACGTGCCCGGAGTGGACGGTTTCGAGTGTGCTCATGGTGCCTGTCTCCTTTGACGGTTAGCGTGGTCTCACGCTGTCGCCGGCGGGTGGACAGGACTGTCACGGGGACGCTCTCGACATGCTGCTCCAGGCTCCTATTAGGTCACGCCCGATCCGGCGGCAGCGCTTGCTGCGTGCCCGGCCGGGCGGTCGACAGATCAACGCAAAGGCACCCTGCGGGCCAATCGTAAGCAAGGGTCAGACCGCGTCGGCCGGGACTCCCCAATCCTCGCGGGATCGGGTAGAAACAGACTGACAGTCGTACCAGTCGCCCACGGTGCCCGCCGAAGCCGTCACCCCGGCGTTGATGAGCGCGTCTGAGTACGCCATGCTGACGTACTGGCTTCCCCGATCCGAGTGGTGGATCAGGCCCTGCCGGCC
>NZ_BCSN01000099.1 GCF_001570885.1 Micrococcus lylae NBRC 15355
CGGGCACCCCCTGGCGGAGCACGAGTCCACGCACGGCGTATCCCGCGATCAGGTCCTCCCACTCGATCCGCGGCTCCCCCACGAGCTCCACGTCCCGGCGCAGCAGCCGCTCGAGCAGCACCTCGGTCTCGATCATCGCGATGGTGTTTCCCGGGCAGCGGTGGGGCCCGTCCCCGAAGCTCATCAGCTCGGCCCGCACGCCTGAAGGCATGGTGCGCTCCGGGCACAGCCGCTTCCCGTCGTCGCCGATCGCCGGGTCCGCATTCGCGGCCCGGACGTAGAGGTCGAGGCGGTCGCCGGCCGGGATCGTCACCTCGCCCTGCTCCGTCATCAGGCGGACGTCGACGACGGCCCGGCGCAGCAGGTGCCCGACCACCGGCTCCAGCCGGAGCAGCTCGTGGAGGATCCGCCGCCTCCCGGCCGAGTCGGCCCCGAGGAACCGGATCCGCAGGTCCTCGTCCGTGAGCAGGTGCCAGGCGCAGACCTGCAGGAACTCGCGGGTGGTGACCATGCCGGCCGCGGCGTAGGTCACGCACTCCATGACGATCTCCAGCTCGGAGTAACCCTCTGCGATCAGATGGGAGAGCACATCCTCCCTCGCCTCGGCGCGGCGGGCCTTCAGCGCGGGCCGGACGTCCTTGAGGTGGAAGCGCAGCAGCTCCAGCGAGCCGGGCAGCGCCGCGGGCAGGGACAGCAGGCGGCGCCAGCCGGAGGCGCCGGGCTCGAGGACGGCGGCGGGCTGGTCGAAGAACCCGACGAGCCGCCGGGCCATCGCCTCCTGGTCCGAGTCGGTCAGGCCGATCACCTGGGCGGCCACCTGCGCGGTGAAGTGCAGGGTCAGCTCGGACATGTCCACGGCCTCGCCGGCGTCCAGGCGGGCGAGGAAGGCGTCCGCGCGGGCCTCGATGAGCTCCCGGTACCGGGTGTCCACCACCGTGGGCGCGAAGTAGCGGGCCACCTTGGTGCGCTGGGCGCGGTGTTCGTCCCCGTCGGCCCACAGCACGGGCCAGCGCGTGAGCGGCATGCTCTGGCGGACCGCCTCGGAGCCGAAGCCGGACTGGTGGACCTCGCCGCTGCGGCGCAGGACCTCGCGGACCAGGGCCAGGGACCGGACGTGCCACGTCGCCCGGCCCTGCTCGTCCACGGTGCGCTCAAGCGCAGGGGCCTCGGCCTCCCCGGGGCGGTCGGTGATGCGGTCGGACCCCGTCACCGGGCAGCCGACGGTCACAGCTCCGCCTGGGCCTCGCCGAAGCTCCGGGACTGCGGCGGGCGAGAGGTGCCATCCACGATCGCGTCGGCGGGGTCGTGGCCGAGCTCGACGATCCGGTTGTCCCCGTCCACGTGCACCACGGTGGGGGTGAAGGTGCGGGCCTCCTCCTCGCCCATCTGCCCGTAGGCGATGAGGATGACGGTGTCACCCGGCTGGATCAGGCGGGCGGCGGCGCCGTTGATGCCGATCACGCCCGAGCCGCGTTCGCCCGGGATGGTGTAGGTCTCCAGACGGGCGCCGTTGGTGACGTCCACGATGGACACGAGCTCGCCGGGCAGGATGCCCGCCGCGTCCAGCAGGTCCTGGTCCACGGTCACCGAGCCGACGTAGTGCAGGTCGGCCTGGGTCACCGTGGCCCGGTGGATCTTGGCATGGAACATGGTGCGCAGCATGGGTGAGGCCTCGCAGAGGTGGGCGGCAGGGAGAAGGTGGGGGCCGTCGTCGGGAAGGACCCCGTGCTCCAGCATAGGTGCGCCGGCGAGCGCACCCCAGACCCACCTCCGGACGATCAGCCCC
>NZ_BCSN01000100.1 GCF_001570885.1 Micrococcus lylae NBRC 15355
CGGCCTCAGGGCCGCGGTTCAGTACCTTCCACTTCACCTCGTAGGGGAGGGGGACCGTGCAGTGCGTGACCTCGAACCGGAGGTCTTTGTTCGCCATGAGCGGGGCATGGGAGTGCAGCATCTCTCGCAGAGAAAACCGACGAAATCCGTTCTGTGTGACCTGGCAGTCGATCGCCACTGAATGAGTGATGTCCACCGGGTGCTGGTCTTCGATGAACTGCTCGGTGTTATCGAACGAACGCGCGGACTCGCTAGTCCCGAGTGAGACAGAGGTGCCGAAGACCTCACGCCACTTCTTGTTGGCCGACACCTTTCCCTCATCTGCGATCGCCTCGAGGCA
Source organism: Micrococcus lylae NBRC 15355 (assembly GCF_001570885.1). Classification (GTDB taxonomy): domain Bacteria; phylum Actinomycetota; class Actinomycetes; order Actinomycetales; family Micrococcaceae; genus Micrococcus; species Micrococcus lylae. Next base: position 341 of record NZ_BCSN01000100.1, read on the forward strand.
GCGGTTGTACGCCTTCGCAGCCTTCGGCTGGAATCGGGCATTCACCTTCACGCGCTGATTGCTGCCAAGCGCGAGGTAGTACTCCTTGTCCGGCTCGTCCTTGAGGAACGCGAAGAAGTCCCGGGCCATCAGGGCGAAGGAACCGGTGCCCGCCGAGTCGTAGTTGCTGGTTTGGGAGAAGAATCGGTGCACGAGGGTGTCAATGAGCAGCCCACCCATGCTGACCCCGTTGTGGTTCTTCCAAGCCCGGGCCAGGCGGGCAAGGTGCCGCATGTTCGTTGAGGTCCGGTCGTTGCACTCCTTGGTCGCCGCGATCTCCTCGCGCGGCTTGGTGACCTTCCAGGCCTTAGCCTTCGTGTCCGGGTAGTCGAAGCTCCCGTCGGCGTTCGCGAACGCCGGCTGGACCTCGAACTTGAAAGCGTTGGAGACGAACTGAACTCGTACGACGCACTGGTCGACCCTGACGGAAGTTGTTTTATACCGGTCCGTTAGGACGTCGCGGACGCGTTCTAGCATCCGCCGGGGTCCCGTTTCCCCGTCGTAGTTGGACCGGATGTCCGGCGGAAGGATGAAGATCATGTCAAGGTCGGACACGCCCTTGATGGCTGTATGACGTCCGAAGGAGCCGACCATGAGCTGGTAGTCGGTGCAGCCATCCTTGCTTCGGAAGTCCTTGTTGAGCGCCTTGGTGATCTCGTCCCGACGGGAGGCCACGGCGCTGGCCGTATCGCCGACCTTGAGGTTCTGAAGCAGCATGCCGAAAATCTCCGATGTCCTCACGCTCATGCCTGCCTCTCGTTGAGCCGAAGAGCTTCTGGGAGAAGGCAGTCGATCTCGTAGGACGTGAACGTCAGCTCCTCCTTGTTCTTAAGTGCGTCCTGCGCGCGGGTGTAGGCCTTCGAGGTGGTCCTCGGCGCGTCGGAGTACGCAGTACGAGCCTTCTCCTGGAGTTCGGTGCGCCGTTCTCGGGCTTCGGTACGGCTCACGGTGCCCGACATTAGGTCCGCGATCAGGGAGATGTACGACTCGCGGACGTCCCATAGCTCTGAGGCCGCCCTCCGATGGTCGTCCGCCTCATCCGCGAACTTGAATGTCTTAACACCGAGGGTGATCCAAGTGACCGCCAGAGCGATGAAGGAGGTGGTCAGACTCGTCACGACAGAGTTACCGAAGAGGCCGAGCACCGTTACCAGGAAAGTAGTGGAGCTAGCAGCGGTGAGCGTGATGAGAGTGCCCTGCAGCCACCGATGTCTGACGAAGCATATGTCGGCTTGCTTCTCATGGGTCTTATGGCTGTAGGCCACGCGCCCGAAGGACTCACGCACCTCCGCGAGCAGAAGCGGGTCCCGATCGCTCGATGCTACTTCGCCGTTGGTCATGCCACTCCGCTCATCGATGTTCCAGCCTGGGCTCACGTGAAAGACCTGCCGGCTT
>NZ_BCSN01000101.1 GCF_001570885.1 Micrococcus lylae NBRC 15355
TGACGCCGTGGACGAGGCCGGCTTAGCTCCATCCCCACTGTGGGCCTGCGCCGACGGGTCCGCTCCACCACTGACACAAGGGAAGGCATCGTGACCTCACCTGCACCCGAGACCGCAGCCCCGCGGGCCTCGACCCTGAAGACCTCACGCGGCGGTGCCGCCGGGGACAAGGTCTTCTCCGGTCTGGCCCTCGCCGCGGGCATCATCATCCTGCTGGTGCTCGCCTTCGTGGCGATCTTCCTCGTCTGGAAGTCGTTGCCGGCCCTGTTCCCGGAGGCGTTCGACAAGGAACTGAAGTCCGCGGACACCTTCTTCCAGTACGTGTGGCCGCTCATGGCGGGCACCCTGATGGCCGCGATGGCCGCCCTGCTGATCGCCACCCCGATCGCCGTGGGCGTCGCGCTGTTCATCTCTCACTACGCACCGCCGAAGATCGCCCAGCCGGTCGGCTACGTCATCGACCTGCTCGCCGCGATCCCCTCGGTGGTCTACGGCGTGTGGGGCTGGCTCACCCTCGCCCCGCTCATGGTGCCGATCTACCGGTGGCTGCACGAGTACCTGGGCTGGCTGCCGATCTTCGGCGGCGACGTCACCACCACCGGTCGCACGCTGATGACCTCCGGTGTGGTCCTGGCGGTCATGATCCTGCCGATCATCACCGCCCTGTGCCGCGAGATCTTCTCCCAGACCCCGAAGCTGCACGAGGAGGCCGCGCTGGGCCTCGGCGCCACCCGCTGGGAGATGATCAAGATGACCGTCTTCCCGTTCGCCCGCGCCGGCATCGTCTCCTCGGTCATGCTCGGCCTGGGCCGTGCGCTCGGTGAGACCATGGCCGTCACCCTGGTCCTGTCCCCGGGCGTGTTCACCTGGTCCATGGTCCAGTCCGGCCGCAACGCCACGATCCCGTCCGAGATCGCACTGAACTTCCCGGAGGCCTTCGGCATCCGTCTCAACGAGCTGATCGCCGCGGGCCTGATGCTGTTCATCATCACCCTGGTGGTGAACATGATCGCCCGCTGGATCGTGAACAAGCACAAGGAATTCTCGGGGGCCAACTGATGAACTCGACTGTGAACCACACTCCGGCCGAGACCGGGGCCGCCCCCGGCGACCGCGAGCCGCGCCGCGGGGAGGAGAAGAAGATCCGCGTGCAGCGGTCCTCGCTGACCTCGGGTCAGAAGCCCTCGTGGACCTGGATGGCCGTCCTGGCCGGAGCCCTGGCGGTCGCCGCCGGGCTGACCTTCCTGCTCACCGGCGGAGGCTTCTCCGTCGGGGGCTTCGCCGTCCTGCTGGGCATCCTCTACGTGGTGGGCATGTACATCGTCGACCACTTCCTCGAGACGAGGCGCCGCGCCACGGACAACCTGTGGCGGAACCTGGTGTGGGGGACCTTCCTCATCGCCCTGGTCCCGCTGGTCTCGGTGATCTGGTCCGTGGTGGCCACCGGCCTGCCGACCCTGGTCACCCAGCCCCATCTGCTGCTGTTCGACATGGCGGGCGTCACCGGTGCGGACGACGCGGCCTACGCCGACGGCGGCTCCCCGGCCGGCGGACTGCCGGGCGGCTTCGTCCACGCTCTGATCGGCACCGTGATGATCACCCTGATCGCCACCGTGATCTCCGTGCCG
>NZ_BCSN01000102.1 GCF_001570885.1 Micrococcus lylae NBRC 15355
GGGCGGCAGGGCCTGATCCACCACTCGGATCGGGGAAGCCAGTACGTCAGCATGGCGTACTCAGACGCGCTCATCACCGCCGGGGTGACGGCTTCGGTGGGCACAGTGGGCGACTGGTACGACAACGCCCTCGCTTAAGAGCGTGAACGGGCTCTACAAGGCCGAACTCATCCACTCCAAGCGCGTGTGGGAGTCCGTGCAGGCGGTCGAGCTGGCCACCATGGGGTGGGTGCACTGGTGGAACACCTCCCGTCTTCGCGAGGCCCTGGGCTATCGCACGCCCGCGGAGGTCGAGGCGGCCTACACTCACGATCAGGATTCAGCGCCCGTTGCGTCCTGACCTCGGAACGAAACCCAGGGCGCTTCACCTTCCTGCTCGTCGCTGTCCTGGCCACACGCATCCCCGTATCTGGCCAGCACCACCGGTAGCAACACCTTCACCTGGATAGGACCAAGAAATGACTGACATTGCCTACCGTCCCGCTACCAGCGATGACGCGGCCTTCCTCCGCCGCATGCTCGCTGAGGCTTTCAACTGGCGTGGCGACTCCGACTTCGACCCCGCTGTACTGAACCGCCCTGAAGCGGCGCACTACATCGACGGTTGGATGACGGCCACCGACTTCGGCGTCATCGCCGAACGCTCTGGCCATCCTGCCGGTGCCGCTTGGGCTCGCTTTCTACCCGCTTCGGATCGCGGCTACGGCTATGTGGCCGATAATATCCCTGAGCTCACGCTGGCCGTGGCGCCCGAACACCGCGGAAACCGCATCGGCCCAGCGCTCCTCGAGGCACTGGTCGACCAGGGTAGACGACTCGATCTACCCGGCATCAGCCTCAGCGTGGAAGACGGGAACCTCGCACGCAAGTTGTACCAACGCCAAGGCTTCATTGTCGTCGGACGCGACGGGGACTCCGACACCTTGCTGAAGCGCTACAGACCCTGAGGTGGTGCGGACGGTCTCCGCTGAGGTTCCCCGAATGGTGGACGGTGCCCGGTGATCCCCGTCCCTGCCGTCACGCTCCGATAAAGCCCCGCCACATACCACTGCGATCCACACGCAGGGAAGGGTGAGTCGAGGCCCGGTGGCGCATTGGCGGGGCAATGACGAACGGTTCTGCCGGCCGGTGACGCGGTGACCGTCGTCGGGGCGTGTCAGCTGTTGTGGGTCATGAGGTTGTTGCCACGAGGCGCAGGCGGAAGTGAGACGAGCGGGTCCCTGTCACAGTCGCCGTGGGGGCACTGCGAGGGACGGGACACCGGTGGGGGGCGCACGTTTCTGCACTCGGCCATCGTCGGGCTCACCCGTCTGGCGTCCACCGAGGCGTTGGAGGACGAGAAGGCGGTGAACACGGACGACCGGGGCAACGACCGGGCCGCAGACTTCACCACAGAGGTGACCTGCTGGGGTGGACCGCGTCTCAGGATCCGCCTGCCCGGCGTCGACCCGGCCTCCATCGACGTGGATGCGGGGAGCGCACGCTCGCCGTCGGTGCCGAGCGCAAGCAGGACCCGGCCCCCGGACGCGGGTGCGGCGGGCCCCACCGGGG
>NZ_BCSN01000103.1 GCF_001570885.1 Micrococcus lylae NBRC 15355
GGGCGCTTCAGTCCTCGTCGATGGCCGGGTTCGAGGCGGGCGCGTAGGACGTGGAGATCAGCTTCTTCAATCCGAATTCCTCGAATCGCAGGGCAAAGAACTTGGCAAAGTTCGACCACTCCGGATCGTCGCAGGGAAGTAGTACCACCTTGTCGCGGAACACATCGGGGTCGTACTCCAGGTACGCGTTCATCTCACGTTCGATGTCCGCCCACTGGGTGTAGAACTCGTCCTTCTTCGCTGTCTTCGCTGCCGTGAGGTTGCTGTTCGCCATCAGGCTCCCTTCCAGAAGTCGTAGATCGGTCGATCTGTTGACAGTCTGACACGAGGACGATCCCACGCCCCCAGGCAGGGCGCAGGCCGTCAAAAATCCATGTAGAAAATGACTGCGGCCCAGGCGCCATCTACGACACCATCCCCTTACATACCGGGCGTACACGCAGGGTCAGGAGCTGGGGAGGAGGCGGCAGCGAGCGGCGCGCGTGCCGGCGGCTGCCGTCCATGCAAGTCGGAGACCCTCCGCCACGCATGCCCAATATCCCAGTTCGAGACCGAGGGCTGGTGCGCCGGTGGGAAACCTCCCGCCTTCATAAGGCCCTGAGTTACCGCACTCCCGTGGAAAGCGAAGCTGCCTACACTTACCACCAGGACTCACCGTTCGTTACATCCTGGCCCTGGAACGGAGTCCAGTGCGCTTCAGTGACCGAAGGTAGAGTCAGAGGCGGGTGTCCCGTCGATCCTCTACAGCGTCGTACATCAACCTAGGAGCCCGACGATGAGCTACCGCAACAAGACCTATGTCGCCTTCGCCAGCGAAGACATCCACAACTACCGGCTCATGACGGCCTGGCGGGCGAACAAGAACATCGACTTTGACTTCACGAACGCGCATGACATTTACCAGGCGCGCGATACCAGCACACCCGAGACAATCAAGCGACGACTGCGCGAACGGCTGAACAACACCAAGCAGGTCGTATTGCTCGGTAGCCCGGCCGCCCGCCTTAAAGGAAGCAATAGCTCCTCTTTTCTCGCCTACGAGGTCGGAGCGATCATCTCCCTCGGCCTTCCCGTCGTCGTCGCCAACCTCGACGGAGCCCGGCGAGGTAGGAGCGGCACCAACATTCCCGCTCCCTTCGCTGACATGGACTACTTCACTATGTCGGTCTCGTTCGGGCCAACAATCATCAAGTACGCGCTTGACCAATACGTTCCTGAATTCAATAGCTCAGACAAGACCGGGCCGTACCACTACAACGAGTCCGTGTACGATAGCCTGGGCCTGAACAAGAAATGAGGCACAAGCGATCACCGCGACGATACGCGGAGGCATTTGCCCGCCGTTTCTTTGAGGCCTTGGGCGCGATGGCCGTCATCGCTGGTGCCCTGGCTGTCTTCGCGCCCGACCTCCTCAAAGACC
>NZ_BCSN01000104.1 GCF_001570885.1 Micrococcus lylae NBRC 15355
TGATGGTCGTCGACATCGATCCCCAGGGCAACGCGTCGACCGCGCTCAACGTGCCTCACTCCTCCGAGGTGGCGTCGGTCTACGATGTGCTCCTGGACGAGATGGAGATCCACGACGTTGTGCAGGACGCCCCAGATGTGGACAACCTGCAGGTGGTCCCCGCGACCATTGAGCTCGCAGGCGCGGAGATCGAACTGGTCTCCTTGGTGGCCCGCGAGCAGCGGCTGGCCAAGGCCCTGGACCGTTACTTCGCGTGGCGTGAGGAGCAGGGACAGGAGCGTCTGGACTACGTGTTCATCGACTGCCCGCCGTCCCTGGGCCTTCTGACCGTGAACGCCTTCGTGGCCGCGGTGGAGGTTCTCATTCCGATCCAGGCGGAGTACTACGCGCTCGAGGGTCTGTCCCAGTTGCTGAAGAACGTGCAGATGATCCAGAAGCATCTGAACCCGCGGCTGCAGCTGACGACGATCCTGCTGACGATGTTCGACTCCCGCACGAACCTGGCGGTGCAGGTGGCGGAGGAGGTGCGGGAGCACTTCCCCAAGGAGCTGCTGCAGACGGCCATTCCACGCAACGTCCGCATCTCTGAGGCGCCGAGCTATCAGCAGACAGTGCTCACCTACGACCCGTCCTCGGTGGGCGCGGCCGCCTACCGCGAGGCCGCCGCGGAGATCGCGAAGCGAGGAGCACCTGTTCCACTCGACTGAAGGCAACCGGATCCGCTTGATCCTGTAGCGGAGAATCGGCCCGGACATCGCTCAGATGTCCGGGCCGATTCTGTTTCACGTGAAACCTGGCAGTGACACTGTGCCTGCGGGGCATGTGAAGCAACGTGCAGGCGCAGGTGGGGAGGCGAGGGGGCGTTATCAGCGGCGGGACGGCAACGGCGGAGAGTGTGGGCAGTACGCGGTGATCCCCTGCCGGGCCGAGCGGATAGATGCCTCGCGCCGGTAGGAGGCCACTGGTGGACACGTCGTCGGCAGGCTGATCGTCGAGTCTGGGTAAGCCAGTCACGTGACTCCTGCCGGCCTGGAGGCAGTCAACGGATTGGCAGAGCAGTGATCGGACGCTTGGCCTGACAGAAGGGCCGTCTCTCAGAAGGCCGGTGCCCGGTGTCCCTGCGACGGGCCTTGGCTCTGAGGAGAGCGGCGGCCCTGAGAATGACGGCGGCCCTGAGAATGACGGTGCCTCTGAGGAGGGCTGTGAGCCTGAGATGGACGGTCGTCCTGTAGCGGACGGTGGACCTGAGGAGACACTGGGCGATATCTGCCGAGGCTGCCGTGTGCGGATTCTTCCGACTGCGATGGAGGTGGCCCACGCCTGAGACGCTCCCCTCCACCTGTCTACAGGGCCGGCAGAAACAGCCTCTCGTGCGTGCCAAGGCA
>NZ_BCSN01000105.1 GCF_001570885.1 Micrococcus lylae NBRC 15355
TCTCTGCGCAAGGGGCTCCGACGAGCAATCGCGCGAGGAGCGTCGCAGCGTAGCGGTGCTCCAGGACGACGCCTCCACCACCCGTGGAGTAGGAACTCGCCGCACGATCTGTCGTCATGACTCAAGGATATTTCTGCCGGATACAAACGCCAGCCGCCGACGAGGCAATCTGCGACTGGCCTCTGGGAAGAACTGGAGTCACGGCGTAGGTGCGGTTGAGAAGCGCAGTCGCCGCGTTGGGCGGCCCGGCCCTGGCCATCTGACGAGCCCGCCGCAAGCAATCCCAAGCTGTGCTGTCCAGCCTCGACGTTCACGCACGGTCGCCGCCTTGGCTGCTGAGAGACCCCCACTTCAAATGCCTCGTGATTACAGGTCGAGGTGCTGCGTCGCCTGGTTGGCGGGCCGCCGGCGCTCGTCGTGGAAAGTCGGGCGGGTCAGCGTTCGGAGCGCGGTTTCTGCGCGGGCGCGGTCGATCCTCTGCGCTGTGCCTTCGGGCTGGGCGCCGAGCGGGGTGGGGTCGGTGATTTGGTAGCGGTCTCGGTAGGCGGCGACGACGAGCGCGCGGCGTCGCCATTGCTGCCGCTCCCGACCACTGGCGGGTATCGGACCGAGTGCTGTAACCCATGGTTCGTGGGTGTGGAGGGCGGTGTCGAGGACTGCTTCTGCTCGGGTTTCGATGAGGTGGCGGCGCTCAGTCAGGGCTTGCTGCATGTCGGATGGCATGGGGCCGCCGGCTTCGGGAATCAGCCCGGCGATGAGACGCGGGGCCTGTCGGGTGCGTCCGGAGCCGGCGGGTCGGGTGGTGGCGTTGGCGAGGCGGTGGTGGATGACGGAGGCGATGTCGTCGGCGTCGGCGAACCTGCGCGCCTTGATGAGGCGTGGCAGGAGGGTGTCGACGTTGTGGTGGTTGGCTTCGGCCCGGCGCAGTTCCGCGGTCGGGGCGCCGAAGGCGTCGGAGTCGATGACGGCTTGTGCTTGATCGGTGGTCAGGCCGCTGGTGGTGATCAGGGTGGTCCAGCGGTCGTGTTTGGCTGCGGCGGCGATGGTTTCGTATTCGGCGGCGAGTTGGGCGATCGAGCCCCACTGGTCCTGTTCGGCGGTGATGGTCTCGTGCGCCGACAGCTCAGCACCGCTGTGTTGGAGCACGCCGTAGAGGACCGTGCGGGCGGTGGCGTCGGGATTGTCTCCGGGATGCGACGTGGCTGGTCGTCGGGACGGTCGAGGATGACGTAGGCCTGGTTCGATTCCCGTCCGCGCGTCATCGCCACGTACAGGTTCTCCCGTGTGGTGGTGGGTTCGACGAGGACGTGGGCGGTGTCGGTGGTGATGCCTTGGGCGCGGTGGGCGGTGACGGCG
>NZ_BCSN01000106.1 GCF_001570885.1 Micrococcus lylae NBRC 15355
GGGGTTATAGGCAGAAAAGTGTGTATGGCCCGGGCGTGTCAGGGCCTGTGCCTGCCGCCCCAACCGTGCTGGATCCCGTTGCCGTCTTCCCAGCTGAACCCGGTGTCGTAGAGCGCTGGCCCCAGTGGCTCCTCGATGGGTGCCTGTCGTGGGCCAGTGGTGGTCTTGTACTCATCGGTGACCAGGCTCCACGGGTCGATCGGGTGGGCAGTGAGCGAGTTCAGCAGCCAGTCCACCGCGATCACTGCGTGGGCCGTGCGCATGCCTCGGTGGGCGCGCAGCAGGGCCTTGATCGCCGCGTTCGGGCCTCCTTCCAGTGGTGAGGTCGTCCTCGGCAGCGTTGCGTTCTGCAGCTCTTGCAGTGCCGGTTCGAGCCAGGTGAACAGCTCGTTGCGGTTGATCAGTCTGCGCAGCATCGCCCGTGCTCGGCGCAGCCTGCGGTGGGTGTACCACCAGCGGGCACCGGCATGGATTCCTGTTGGTCGGGCTGCGCCGGTGCCGGCGTGGGTGCGTTCTTTCAGGAACTGTTCCCAGCGGGCGTCCCAGGAGGCGTACTCGCCCAGCCAGGCCGCGGCCGCGTCGAGGTCCTGCACCTTCATCAGAGCCTTGGTCAGGGCCAGCAGTTCCCGGCCGGGTTGAAGGCGTGGGGTCAGTGTCAGGTGCCGGCGGATGACCTGGAAGATGTGGAAGTAGCAGCGCTGCACTCGGGTGTCTGGCCAGGAGGCGGCAATCGCTGCGGCGGCCCCGGTGCCGCCGTCGATCACGACCATGCCCGGGGCGGGGATGCGGTCCAGCAGAGCGCTCCAGGCTGCTTTGGACTCCTTGTCGCACCACTGCCAGTCGATCACGTGTGTCCCGTCGTAGGCGATCAGCACGCACCAGCCCTGGAAGTAGGTGCCATCGAGCATCAGCACCGGGTGGACCACTCCGTCAGGGGTCGGGCGAGGAGGCGGCACGCGCCAGCACCAGGCGGTGCGGGCTCGGAAGGTGCGTGCTGGCATCGGCAGTCGGTGTTGTCCTGCCGGGCTCAGCAGCCAGGTGATGAACAGTCTCAGCTGCGCGGCTGCGGTGATCTCGCCGCGGGCTCTGGTGGCAGAGGCCCCGCAACAGCGGCATCGGTAGCGGGTCGTTCCGGCGCTGGTCTTGCCGTTCTTGACCAGGGGTTGGGCGCATACACCACAGTGCGGTCGGTTGCGTGGAAGGGGCACTGAACATGCTCTCAGAGCATGTTCAGCCCCCTGTTGCTCGCATGATCACTGGGCTAGAGGCCGATCGTGTACACACTTTTCTGCCTATAACCC
>NZ_BCSN01000107.1 GCF_001570885.1 Micrococcus lylae NBRC 15355
AAGAAGGTCTACGACAAGGCCCTGCCCAACGACGAGACCCGCCTGCGCGAGGTCCTCGCCGAGCTCACCACCACCCACGGGCCCACGCTGCTGGTGGTGGACCAACCGGCCACCATCGGGGCCCTGCCCGTGGCGGTGGCCCAGACCTGTGAGGGCGTTGAGGTGGCCTACCTGCCCGGGCTCGCGATGCGCCGGATCGCTGACCTGCACCCCGGTGCGGCCAAGACCGACGCGAAAGACGCAGCCATCATCGCCGAAGCAGCCCGCACTATGCCCCACACCCTGCGCTCCATCCGGGCCGATGAGGAACAGATCGCCGAGCTGGCCATGCTCGCCGGTTTCGACGACGACCTCGTCGCGCAACTCACCGCGACCTCGAACCGGTTGCGCGGGCTGCTCACACAGATCCACCCCTCACTCGAACGCGTGCTCGGGCCCAAGATCACCCACCCCGCCGTGGCAGACCTGCTGAGCCGGTACCCCACCCCTGCACAGCTGAAGACCGCCGGGCCGGGGCACGTGCGTGCCCGGCTGCGTAAGCACGCCCCACGTCTGGCTGCCTCTCTGACAGAACAGATCTTCCACGCCCTGGACGAGCAGTCCGTGGTGGTGGCCGGCACGCAGGCCGCGGCCACCGTGATCCCGATCCTGGCCGAGCAGCTGGCAGGACTGACCCGGCAGCGGGCCGGACTGGCCTCACAGGTGGAGGCCGTGGTGGAGGCCCACCCTCTTCACCCGGTCCTGATCTCGATGCCCGGAGTAGGGATCAGGACCGCAGCACGGATCCTCACCGAAGTCGTGGGCAAGGACTTCGCCGATGCCGGGCACCTGGCCTCCTACGCCGGGATCGCCCCGGTCACACGCCGCTCAGGGACCTCGATCCGTGGCGAGCGCACACCACGGGGCGGGAACAAGCGACTCAAACGCGCACTGTTCCTCTCAGCGTTCGCTTCACTGTCACACCCTGCCTCCAGGGCGTACTACGAACGGAAACGAGCCCAGGGCAAACGCCACAACCAAGCGCTGATCGCGCTGGCCCGACGGCGCACGGACGTGCTCTACGCGATGCTCCGCGATGGCACCCTGTACCAGGACCCGGGCACACCTACAGCCACACCATCAGTGGCTCTCGCTGCTTGACGAAAACCATAGAGGCACCCCC
>NZ_BCSN01000108.1 GCF_001570885.1 Micrococcus lylae NBRC 15355
GTAGGAGGGCATGACGTTGTTGACTCGGGCCGGTGCCAGTGAGGCCGGAGGAGCGTCTCCGCAGGAGGTATGAGGCCGATGATAGTTGTAGTGGTTCACCCACACCGCCAGGGCCTCACGCCGAGCTTGCTCTGAGCTGTAGGGGCGGGCGTAGAGGACCTCATCGACCATCAACCGGTTGTAGCGTTCGATCTTCCCGTTGTGCTTCGGCGTGTACGGGCGGATCCGGTGATGCCGACCGCCCAGGGAAGTCACCTTCGTGGTGAAGTCGGCGGCCCGGTAGTTGTTCCCGTTGTCCGTGACCACCCGGTCCACGGTGATGCCGTGGGCGGCGAAGAATGCCCGCGCCCGGCAGAAGAACCCGATCGTGGTCACCGCCCTCTCATCTTCGAGTGCCTCGGTGTAGGCCAGGCGGGTGAACCCGTCGATCGCCGAGTGCAGGTACGTGTACCCGACCCGCCGGCCTGCACCACGCTTGGAAGCACGGCCTGCTTCACTGTCACGTCCGTGGGTGCGCCAGCCGCCCCCGTCTGGGATCTTCCCGATCTTCTTCACATCCAGGTGCACCATGTGCCCCGGCCCTCTCGCGGTGATCTTCTGGGGTCGTTGGCGCAGGTCTTCTCCGGCCGGGGTCAGGTCCCGTAGGCGGGAGATCCCGAGCCGGCGCAGCCACCGCCCCACAGTACGAAGACACACCCGGTGGCCCTCGGAGACGAGGTGGTGATGGATGCGCCGTGCGGACCACTTGCGCTCCCGCCGCAGGGCGTGGATCTGGGCGACCAGGACCGGATCGAGCTGGGCAGGTGAACGGTGCGGCCGGCTGGGCAGGTCCTGAAGTCCTGCCTCGCCCTGAGCCTTGTAGCGGGCCACCCAGGTGGCCACCGTGGGCCGTGAGACCCGGAACTCGGCGGCCACGTGTGCCTGCGGGATCCGGTCGTTCAGGTGGCGGTGGACCATCCTGAGACGGCCAGTGGGGGTCAGGGGTGCGTTAGCGTGAGTCATGAGTGGGTCTTTTCGAGCAGGTCGGTGGTGTAGGAACTTCCATCCTGCGGGAGAGGCCCACTCGTCTCATCTCAGCCCGGCACCCATGTCAAGAACCTCATGACCCACAACA
>NZ_BCSN01000109.1 GCF_001570885.1 Micrococcus lylae NBRC 15355
GCCCCCAAAAAGGCGAGTTGAGCCTGTGCAACGCAACCGCGCGATTTCGTCTTCATCGTCGCGCTCCAAATCGCGGAGGCGCGCCAGAGTGTGCGAGGGGAGGCTGGCTAGCGGATACTTCTTCCCCAGCTGAGCGCCGGGCTTGAAAATTTCGCCAATCTCCATTGACTCAAAAGAAGCCATCTTTGAGATCAGCATTGCCATATGCTCGGGGGAAATGGCACTAATGGGCCATTCACCGCCTGTGTCGGCGTCACTGAATCGCCATACAAGATGACGTCGCTGAATCTCTTCATTATCGACGTGCAGTGGCCGGGGAACCTTCCCCTCCTGCGGCCCCTCCGAGATGACTGGAACCTTCTTCGAGGCGGCCTGCCAGCCTCCGGGAGGAACGGGAACCTTGGTGCGCTTGGGGCGCTTGGACGATCGCCGGGCCATTTAGAGCCCGGAGTAGTACTCGTGGATAGCGCCCAGGGTAATCTCGTTGCGGCTCCGCGCGCCCTCGGCAACACCGGCGCGGGCGTCAATCCATGGCTTCTCACGGTGCGTCATGTCGCTAAGCTGCGAAGCAGTGAATTTGCCATACGTTGACAGCACCGCATCAATGGAGGAACGCTCTCCATCATCCAACGCAGACGAATCCCCCGAATCCCATGGGGCATCAAGCATGAACTGTCCACGGTGCTTGGCGTAGAGATCGACAATCACGGGGCCGTTCGCCCAAGCCTGCACCCTCTCGGGGAACAAGGCCCGATCCTCCCATGTCATGTGCCAAGCGAGAGAGTAGTAGCAAAGCTTCTGCAGCTTCATAGCCGTCATCGGCCCGCTTTTCTCCAGGATGTAGGCGGCAACATCCTGGACGGTCGTCGCAGTCGTCATCGGTCTGCTCCCTTCCTGGAGATGCACGCACTGGATGAACTGGCGTGTTATTCGCGTACTCGCACTACAAGCGTATTGCACGATGTCAAATCGACGGCGTGTCACCTTCGCTCCGTTCGTCGAACTGTCAGTCTCATCGGTCATGCAGGGAAGTGGCAGCTATCGTGTTTCCAGCGTCGCCCGCCGCATCCCC
>NZ_BCSN01000110.1 GCF_001570885.1 Micrococcus lylae NBRC 15355
TTTTTTTCAAGCAGAAGACGGCATACGAGATGCCTAAGTGACTGGAGTTCAGACGTGTGCTCTTCCGATCTTTCGACGACTGTGACCTGACGAAGTTTTGCCGACTGGACGAGCTCGGCCTTCAAGCTACCGGGCAACGGGTGGAGCCCGGGCGGGCGGTACTAGCTTGCCGGGTGGTGGAGCCAGATGACTGGTGCCACCGCTGTGGTTCTCAGGGCACCCCTCGGGACACCGTGATCCGCCGGCTGGCGCACGAGCCGCTGGGCTGGAGGCCCACGACTCTGCACGTCACGGTTCGGCGCTACCGGTGCGCCGACTGCGCCCACGTCTGGCGCCAGGACACCACCGCCGCGGCAGAACCCAAGGCCAAGCTCTCCCGCCGTGCCTTGCGCTGGGCCCTGGAAGCTCTGGTCGTGCAGCACCTGACCGTCGCGCGGGTCGCCGAGGCGTTGGACGTGCGGTGGAACACCGCCAACGACGCCGTGCTGGCCGAGGGCCAGCGGCTGCTCATCGACGACCCGGCCCGGTTCGACGGGGTCACCGCGATCGGCGTGGATGAACACGTCTGGCGCCACACCCGGCGTGGCGACAAGTACGTCACCGTGATCATCGACCTCACGCCACTGCGCGCCGGCACCGGCCCGGCCCGGTTGCTGGACATGGTCGAGGGCCGCTCCAAGCAGGCCTTCAAGACCTGGCTCGCCGAACGTGATCAGGCCTGGAGAGACCAGGTCGAGGTTGTGGCCATGGACGGGTTCACCGGGTTCAAGACCGCAGCCACCGAGGAGATCCCCGAAGCCACCGCGGTGATGGATCCCTTCCATGTGGTCCGTCTGGCAGGAGATGCCCTCGAGCGGTGCCGTCGACGAGTCCAGCAACAGGTCCACGGCCACAGGGGCCGCAAACAGGATCCGCTCTACAAAGCCCGCCGGA
>NZ_BCSN01000111.1 GCF_001570885.1 Micrococcus lylae NBRC 15355
GCGGGTAGCGCCGGTGGAGACCAGCGCGTGCTCCAGGGCCAGCATGGGCAGGCCTGCGGTGTGCAGGCTGCCCGAGACCGCCCAACCCACGATGCGCCGGGAGTAGACGTCGGTGATGAAAGCGACATAGCAGAACCCGGCCAGGATCCTGACGTAGGTGATGTCAGCGACCCAGAGCTGATGCGGGCCATCCGCGGTGAACTGCCGCTCCACCAAGTCAGGGCGGGTATCCGGCTCACCAGTGGGCTTCGTGGTGACCGGCTTGCGGCCACGGCGAACCCCCTTCCACGCCGGCGGCCTTCATCAGGCGGGCGACCTGGTCACGGCCGATCTCCCACCCGGCCCGGACCATCGCGTGGTGCATCTTCCGGACCCCGTAGACGCTGTAGTTCTCCGCGTGGATCCGCTTGAGCTCCTCGATGAGGAGCTCGTCTCGTAGAGCCCTTGCGGAGGCAGGCCGTGTCTTCGCGGCGCGGTAGGCCCGGGAGGTGATGAACCCACACTCCGTCGCGCTGAGCACGCGGCAGATGGCCTCGACCGAAGAACTGATCGCGGTGTTCGTCGATGAACCGGATCATCTCGTCGTGGGGCTTCTCGAGTCTCCCTGGCGAAAAAAGCCGAGGCGGCTTTGAGGATCTCGTTCGCGCGCCTGGCTTCAGCGAGCTCACGCTTGAGGCGCTTGTTTTCCTCCTGCATGCTCTCGCCGGCAGGCGCTGGTGCTATCTGGTGGCCGTGGCGGTTGCACCACATGCGCAGGGTCTGCTCGCCTACGCCCAGCTGCGGGCCACAGCCCGGATCGAGTGTGAGCGAGGGCCTCCCTCGGCGGCTTGGCGCTCGAAGACCATCCGCACAGCGCGCTCACGCAGCTGAAGGCGTGTACTTCTTGGGCATGTTCCGATTCTCCTTCAGTTGGATCGGAACCAAACCCA
>NZ_BCSN01000112.1 GCF_001570885.1 Micrococcus lylae NBRC 15355
GGGCGGGTAAACCTCACAAGTCACAACACATCGCGACACATATTCACTTACACGCTCAAGCAACCATACACCACAGTCACCCAAGGCTGCAATCAGACAACCGCACAGTGGACGCGAACACCACAACAAAAGTGTTTGTAAGTCATCGGCCTATTAGTACTGGTCAGCTCCACACGTCGTCAGTCCGTGCTTCCACATCCAGCCTATCAACCCAGTGTTCTAGCTGGGGGCCTCACACCCTCAAAGGGGCAAGGAAATCTCATCTCGAAGCCGGCTTCCCGCTTAGATGCTTTCAGCGGTTATCCATCCCGAACGTAGCTAATCAGCCATGCACCTGGCGGTACAACTGACATACCAGAGGTTCGTCCGTCCCGGTCCTCTCGTACTAAGGACAGACCTTCTCAAATTTCCAACGCGCGCAGAGGATAGGGACCGAACTGTCTCACGACGTTCTGAACCCAGCTCGCGTACCGCTTTAATGGGCGAACAGCCCAACCCTTGGGACCAACTCCAGCCCCAGGATGCGACGAGCCGACATCGAGGTGCCAAACCATGCCGTCGATATGGACTCTTGGGCAAGATCAGCCTGTTATCCCCGAGGTACCTTTTATCCGTTGAGCGACGGCCGTTCCACAACGAGCCGCCGGATCACTAGTCCCGACTTTCGTCCCTGCTCGAGCTGCCACTCTCACAGTCAAGCCCCCTTGTGCACTTGCACTCAACACCTGATTGCCAACCAGGCTGAGGGAACCTTTGGGCGCCTCCGTTACCATTTGGGAGGCAACCGCCCCAGTTAAACTACCCATCAGGCACTGTCCCTGACCCGGATCACGGGCCGAAGTTAGATATCCAGAGTTACCAGAGTGGTATTTCAACGATGACTCCACCAACACT
>NZ_BCSN01000113.1 GCF_001570885.1 Micrococcus lylae NBRC 15355
TGTACCCGGCCATCACGTTGATGACACTCGTTGAGCGGGAGTCTTGCCCCCAAGCGCGGTGTGGCCACGCTCAGTGTTGTACTCATGGACCCACCGGGCAAGGCCGTCCGTGCGTTCAGCATTCGACGCCCAGGCCTGGCTGTAGGCCCATTCCTGTGCCAGCGTCCGGTTGTACCGCTCGACCTTGCCGTTCTGCCACGGGCAATGCGGCCGGATGAACTTCTGCCGCGCACCCACAGCTGCGACCGCTGCCTTGAACGCCTGCGAGTTCTTGTACGCCAAGGCGTTGTCCGTCATGACCCGTTCGATCCTGTCGATCCCGTGCTCAGCGAAGTACACCGCGGCCCGGGCCAGGAACCCGGCGCACGTGGGCCCGGTCTCATCCGGCAAGGCCTCGCTGTACGAGAGCCGGGAGCAGTCATCGACCATCGAGTGCACATAGTCGTACCCGATCTTGGGTCGACGTCCTTTGAGCGCAGCGGTAGCCGCCCTGCCATGTGCACGCCACCCACCCCCGTCCGGGATCTTCCCGATCTTCTTCACGTCTACGTGCACCAACTGGCCAGGACGGTCTTTCTCCTACCGGTGAGTGGTGGCCTTCGAGGAACGGATCACTTCCCCGGTCACCGGGTCAAGACAGGCCAGGGCAGGCATCTGGTGACGGGCCAGGATCCGGTTCACCGTCCTGGCCGGGACCCCGACTCTGGTGCTGATCCAGTCCTGACCCCGCCGGTGCGTGCTGCGGGCCTGAAGGACTTGCTGTTCGGTCTGGGCGCTGGTTCTGCTCGGGCAGTGGTGAGGCCGGCTGGAGCGATCCTGCAGCCCGTGTTCGCCCTCGGTGCGGTAACGGGAGACCCACCGGTGCGCGCACTGACGCGAGATGCCCATCAA
>NZ_BCSN01000114.1 GCF_001570885.1 Micrococcus lylae NBRC 15355
GCCTGTTTACCCACGGCATCGCGCGCGGGTCCATCCACGCGACCTACAAGGTTGACTGACCGATTGACACGACGCGGGGGCGGGACCGGATGGTCTCGCCCCCGCATTGTTCCTGGCCTGTCACGCCCATGAGGCGTTCCACCTTCACTCGTGGCGCCGAACGCGTCGCACCAGCTTGCGGAGTATCGCACTGTACCTCGGTCCATTCGTCAAAGGCGCTGTTGATTCTTTGCTCTCCGCCACAGGCTGTCGGCTGTGAGGTTGACCACCACTATCGCCCTGAGAATCTTTCGACCACCCGTTGGCAAGCAGTTCATCCCGCATGGCTCTTATCCGGCTAGCAGGAGCAGCCACCATGAAGCACACCAAAATATAATAGGAGCTCAGAACAAGTGCGAGCGCCCCTCCGGCCACCAACGGGATCAACAGAAGCCGGTCATCTCCTGTAGATCCTCCAGTCAATGACATGAGCAGAGAGACGCCAGCAAAGTAGAGCGGCCCCATCAAGGCCACCGCTTGCCGCAACGTTGAGGTCTCTCTCTCATTAGCGGCCAGCCAAGCAAGCCGTAGCCGCTGCCCGTTCCTCACCAGAAGCGCATGAGCGTCATCCGGGGTAAGCCCGACTTCTTCACGGAGACTCCGCCGAAGCTCGTCGTAGTCCTGGTCCCATAGCTTTCCACGTCGTCCGGGCAGCTCGGGTAGCTCACTCATGAGTTAGTTCCCTCCTCAATCCGTTTCGCCCACGAACGTAGAAGGCCGGCCAGACACGCTAAGCGCGCCCGGCCGGCCCTTCACACACGGCCCCCACACTCGGCAGCGCCCTCCGCCTCCCCTTTCACGAGCGAAAACGGGC
>NZ_BCSN01000115.1 GCF_001570885.1 Micrococcus lylae NBRC 15355
GGCCGCGGGGCGGGGCGGGGGCCGCTGGGGCGGGCCCGGCCCCGACCCGCCGAGGCTGCGGCCGCGGCGCGGGGCCGGCGTCAGCGCATGAGACCGGAACCCTGGCCGGCGTCGGCGCGTTCAGCGGCCACGACCTCCGGGTCCATGAGGTAGCGGAACAGGGAGTCGTCCAGCTCCTCCAGCCACGGCGTGTGATGCTGCGCGGCCATGGTGCCGGTCATGACGGAGCGGTAGGAGTGGTCGCGGTAGGTCATGATCCCGGCCTTCTTCGCCTTCTTCCAGCTCGCGAGGATCTCGAAGACCGCGTCCAGGTCGAACATCGGGTAGTCCGTCTGCTCGATGAGGTCCTCCACGTAGTCGCACTGGAAGCGGGCCTCCTCGATCTCACCCGGGATCGCCTCGAAGCGGGCCTTCCAGTCCGCCATGTGTGCCGCGCGCTCGTCAGCGGACGGCAGCTCGGCGCGGCCGAGGATGAGGTCGCGGGAGTACCAGGCCTGGGCATCGAACATGTTGTACGTCAGCCACTGGTCCTGCGCCCCCAGATAGTGGACCTTCGGGTTCTCGTGCCACACCACGCCCCGGTAGAGGCCCTCCGGGTACACGGTGTTCGGGCCGGAGAGCGAGAGCTCGCCCGGCATGAACGGGTAGTGGTGGTGGTAGCCGGTGCAGAGGATGATCATGTCCACGTCGCGGCACTGCCCGTCGGCGAAGTGCACGGTGCTGCCGTCCACCCGGTTCAACAGCGGCACCTCCTCGATGCCTTCGGGCCAGTCGTAGCCCAGCTTCGCGGAGCGATAGGAGATGGTGACCTGC
>NZ_BCSN01000116.1 GCF_001570885.1 Micrococcus lylae NBRC 15355
GTGCGCTTCACCGTCACCTTCCGCGGCGTCACCTACGACGGCACCCACCAGCCCCTCGTCGACGCGGAGACGCGGCTGCGCGTCCAGACCAACCTGGACGCCAACAACGCCCGTGGCGAACGGCCACAGAAGTACGACCACTACCTCAAAGGCACCCTGTACTGCGCCTGCGGAGCCAAGCTCATGATCGAACGCCCCCGCGACAAGGCCGGGGACCGCTACGAGTACTTCACCTGCTCCGGACGACGCCGCAAGACCACCCAATGCACTCGCTCCGCGATCCTTGCCGAACGCGCCGAAGCCGAGATCGAACGCACCTACCAGCGCAACTCCCTGACCCAGACCCAGGCCGAGCACGTCCGGAAGGTCCTCAACGACGTATTCGACCAGCTCGAAGGATCCAGCGAGGACGAACGCAAGCTCCTGACCGTCCAGCGCGACAAGCTCGAGGCCGAACGCCTCAAACTCGTCCAAGCTCACTACGCCGACGCGATCCCCCTCGACCTCCTCAAAAGCGAACAAGACCGCATCCGCGCCAGCCTCGACCAAATCACCACCCGGCTCGACAACCTCACCGACACCTACGCCGAGGCCCGAACAGGCTTGGACCAGCTCGCCGAACTCCTGGTCGACCTCGACGAGCTCTACAACAAGTGCGAACCAGCCGAACGACGCATCCTCAACCGCGCCCTGTTCACCCGCATCACCATCGACGACGAAGAGAACGCC